>JANWXJ010000155.1 GCA_025055335.1 Acetobacteraceae bacterium | reverse complement strand
CGGCGTGTCCGGCGCCCAGGGCAGCGGCGGCGGGGAGGGTGCGGCGCCGACGCGCCAGCGGGTGGCCGCGGCGCTCGGCTCGGACAGGGGGGCGGCGCCCGGCCTGCCGGGACGGCGGATGACGAAGGCCATGGCGCCGGTCGCCTCGGCCGCCAGTTGCAGGCGGCGCGAGGCGGTCAGGCCGAGCCGGCCGGCGACCTCCCCGACGACGCCGCCGATCCCGCGATGGCGCAGACCCTCCTCCATCGCCGGCAGCACCTCGCGGCCGGCTTCCACATGCAACACCCGCTCGGGGCCGAGGCCGACGCCGGCGAGGGCCGGGGCGAACAGGTCGAAGCGCCCGGACACCCAGAGAACGGGGCCGCCGGCCCGGGCCAGGATGCCGGCGACCAGCAGGGCGGCGGCGGCGCCGTGGCTGGCATCGGCCCCGGCGCCGTGCACCTCGTGCAGGGCGCCGCGGGAAAGGCCGTCCTCGGGCAGGCAGGCATCGAGGGCCGGGACGCCGAAAGGCAGCCCGGCACCGCCCGACGCCGCGCCGCCCCGGCCGATCCGGGCGATGCGGGCCCGCAGGTCGTTCAGGATCGCCGCTTGGTTTCGCATTCCCGTCCCGCGCTGCGATGGCGAGAACATATATAGAACACGCAAGGCTGGGAAGAGGCAGGCCAAGAGGAACCGGACCGGCACCGGCACGCCCCCCGCCATCAGGCGGACTGATCGTGCGCAGCAGAGTATGTTCCTTCGGGCGGCGGAACCCTCGATCATCCAGCCATGAGCACCGCACAAGATCCCCCGGCTTCCGCCGCTGTCCCGCCGGCTTGCGGGCGGACGGACCGCCTGCTGGAGCTCGACGACGGCGCCCCGCCCGACAGGCTGGCACTGCGGCGGGCCTTCGGGCGCTTCGCCACCGGCGTCACCGTCGTCACCGGCCGCGGTGCGGAACCGGCCCGCCGCCCCGTGGGGGTGACGGCCAACTCCTTCTCCTCGGTCTCGCTCGACCCGCCGCTCGTGCTCTGGAGCCTCGATCTCCGCTCCTCCACCCGGGCCGCCTTCCTCGAGGGCGGCTGGTTCGCGGTGCATGTGCTGGGCGCGCGGCAGGCCGGCCTCTCCGCCCGCTTCGCCGCCGCCGGCGGGGCCGACAAGTTCGACTCCATCCCCTGGCAGGAGAGCCTCGGCGGCCTGCCTCTGCTGCCGGAGGCGCTTGCCCTCTTCGAATGCCGCCTGCACCAGGCGGTGGAGGCGGGCGACCATGTGGTGCTGATCGGCCGCGTCCTGCGCGCCCGCTACCGCGAGGACGGCGCGGAGGAACCGCTGCTGTTCGTCGGCGGGGGCTATCGCCTGCCCGGGGCGGCGATCCGATCCCCGGAGCGGGCGGCCGCATGATCGGGGCGGCGATCGTCGGGCTTGGCTGGTGGGGCCGGCACATGGTGAAGAGCCTCGCCGGCCCCTCCCTCATCCGGCCGGTGCGCCTCGTGGATCCGGCGATCGAGGCGGCGCGGCCCTTCGCCGAACAGCATGGCCTGCCGCTCTCGGCCGATCTGGCCGAGGCCCTGGCCGATCCGGCGGTGCAGGCGGTCATCCTCTGCACGCCGCAGAACCTGCACACCGCCCAGGTGCTGGCCGCCGCCGCGGCCGGGCGCCATGTGTTCTGCGAGAAGCCCCTTGCGATGACGCGCGCCGATGCCGAGGCGAGCGTCGAGGCCTGCCGACGGGCCGGAGTGGTGCTCGGGGTTGGGCATGAGCGGCGCTTCGAACCGGCAATGCGCCGGCTGCGCGAGGTGCTGCGCGCCGGCCGCCTCGGCAGGCTGCTCCACATCGAGGCCGATTTCAGCCACGACAAGCTGACCCACCTGAAGCCGGGGGACTGGCGGGCCGATCCGCGCTACCCTGCCGCCCATACCGGAATGGGCATCCACCTGACCGATGCGGTGCTCGACCTCGCCGGGCCGGTCGAGGAGATCTATGCCGCCGCCGGCCGTCTGGTCTCGTAGCGGGAGAACGGCGATCTCGTCTCGGTGATGCTGCGCTGCCGCTCGGGCGCCACGGCCTTCGTCAGCGCCATCCTGGAGACGCCCCTCTACATCGCGACCCGCGTCTTCGGCTCGCAGGGCTGGGCCGAGATCCGCAACAGCACACACCCCGATACGCCCGGCCCCGCCCTCGTCACCCTGCGTTTCCGCGACGGGACGGAGGAGCGGGAGGAGTTCGCCTTCGAGGATGCGGTGCGGCTCAACATCGAGGCCTTCGCACGGGCCATCCTGGCGGAGGAGCCCTATCCCTTCAGCGATGTGGAGAAGATCGCCAACGTCGCGATCCTGGAGGCGATCGCGCGATCGGTCGCCGAGCGCCGGCCGGTGGCGATCGCGCCCTGAGGCGGCGGCAGAGACGGCGCCCTCATGACCCGGAGAAACATCCCATGAAGCTCGGCTTCTTCACCATGCCGATCCATCCGCTGGGGAAGGACTGGCGGCAGTGTCTCGCCGAGGACCAGGAAGCCTTCCTTCTGGCCGACGAGCTCGGCTTCGCCGAGGGGCTGTGCGGGGAGCACGTCACCGACCTGGCCGAGAACATCACCTCCTGCATGGTCTTCCTCGCCACGCTCGCGGGGCGGGTGAAGCGCATGCGGCTCGGCACCGGCACGATCAACGTCCCGAACAGCCATCCGGCGGCGGTGGCCGGGCAGGCCGCCATGCTCGACCACCTGCTGGAGGGGCGCTTCCTCCTCGGCATCAGCCCGGGCGGCCTGCTTTCGGATGCGGAGGCCTTCGGCAACCTCGATGCCGACCGCAACGCCATGTTCGTCGAGGGCATCAACATGATCCTCGACCTCTGGACCAAGGAGGCGCCCTATCGCCTCGAGGGGCGCTACTGGAAGGTCACGACCGAACGC
>JANWXJ010000147.1 GCA_025055335.1 Acetobacteraceae bacterium | reverse complement strand
TGGGCGACGGCGCTCGGGCTCGGCGCGCTCGGCGCGGCGGCGCTGCCGCCCGTGCACGCGGTGCCGGTGCTGCTGCTCGTCGTCCCGGGGCTGCTGCTGCTGCTCGAGGGGCGCACGCCGCGGCAGGCGGCGGCGATCGGCTTCGCCTTCGGCATGGGGCACCACATCGCCGGGCTCTACTGGATCAGCCACGCGCTCCTGACGGAGCCGGAGCGCTGGGGGTGGCTCGTGCCGGTCGCGGTGCCCGGGATCGCCCTGCCGCTTGCGCTGTTCCTCGTGCCGGTGGCGATGCTGGCGGCGCGGCTGCCGGGCGGGTGGCGGCGCGCCGTCGGCTTCGCCGGCGCCTGGGTGCTGGCGGAGATGGCGCGCGGGGTGCTGTTCACCGGCTTCCCGTGGAACCTGATCGGCACGGTCTGGGCCTTCGATGCGCTGCCGCTGCAGCCGGCGGCCTTCCTCGGCGTGCATGGGCTGGGCCTTCTCACGCTGCTCGCCGCGGCCTCGCCGCTCTGCGGCCGGCGGGGCTTCGCTCAGGCGATGGCCGGGGTTCTGCTGGTCGGCGCCCTCTCTCTCGCGCGGCTGTGGCCGGAGGAGCCGCCGCCCGAGCCGGTTGCCCTCGTGCTCGTGCAGGGCAACATCGCCCAGGAGGTGAAGTGGCGCGAAGAGACGCGCCTGCCGATCTTCCTGCGCTACGTGCAGTTGACGCGGCAGGGCGCCGAGGCGGCGGCCGAGGCGCTGCCCGGGGCGCGGGTGGTGGCGGTGTGGCCGGAGACCGCGAGCCCCTTCCTGCTCGAGGAGGACCCCGAGGCCAAGCGCCTTGCCGCCGGCGCCCTGCCCGAGGGCGCGCTGCTTCTGGCCGGAACCGTCCGGGTGCGGCGGGAGGCGGACGGCCGGCTGGCGGAGATCTTCAACAGCCTTGTCGCGCTCGATCCCGCGGCGGCGGTGGCCGGCGTGTACGACAAGGCGCATCTCGTGCCCTTCGGCGAATACATGCCGCTCTCCGGCTGGCTGCCGATCCGGGTGGTGCGGGGGGCGATGGACTTCTCGGCCGGGCCGGGGCGCGTGGCGCTGCGCCTGCCGGGGCTGCCCGCCTTCGCGCCGCTGATCTGCTACGAGGCGATCTTCCCCGCCGCCGTGGTGCCGGCCGGAGACCGCCCGGCGTGGCTGTTGAACGTGACGAACGACGCCTGGTTCGGCCACTCGGCCGGGCCCTACCAGCACCTCGCGGCGGCGCGTCTGCGCGCGGTGGAGGAGGGGCTGCCGATGGTGCGGGCGGCGCAGACGGGAATCTCCGCCGTGTTCGACTCCCGCGGGCGGGAGGTGGTGCGGCTCGGCCTCGGACGGCAGGGGGTGACGGTGGCGCCGCTGCCGGCGGCAGGCCAGCCGACGCCGGCCGCGCGCTTCGGGCTGTGGATCCCGCTGATCCTCAGCCTTGCGGCCGTCGGGGGCGGGCTGGCCGGCCGGATGCGCCGCAGGGCCGTGTAAAAATTAAGACGTCGCAAGATCGTTGACGACACCCTGCGGTTGTTGCGTAGTGGCCGCGGAACGGACGGGATGAGAACGGGAAAGGCCAGGAGGGCTCGGTCTGATACGATCCCCGGCGAGACCGGGGCGAGGGGCGGAGAGTTTGTGATGAGTGGCGAGTCCGGCGGAGAGGGGGGAGAGCGCGAACACCGCCCGAGCCCGATCGACGTCCATGTCGGCAGCCGGGTGCGGCTGCGGCGCACGCTCCTCGGCATGAGCCAGGAGAAGCTCGGCGAGGCGCTCGGCCTGACCTTCCAGCAGATCCAGAAATACGAGCGGGGGGTGAACCGCATCGGCGCGAGCCGCCTGTTCGACCTCGCCCGCGTGCTGGACGTGCCGATCGGCTTCTTCTTCGACGACATGCCGGGCGAGACCCCGCCGCCGCTTGCCCACACCACCCGCAGCCGCCTGCCCGGCATGGCCGAGGCGCAGGACGGCTTCGAGGACGACCTGCACCGCCGCGAGACGCTGGAACTGGTCCGCGCCTACTACCGCATCAGCGACCCGGCGGTGCGCAAGCGGATCTTCGAGCTGATCAAGAGCCTCGCGCCGGTGGAGTGACCGCGCCCGCGCCGATCACCGCCTCGGCCTCGATCTCGACCAGGTAATCCCCGACCAGCCGCGCCTCGACCAGGGTGTTCGCCGGCCGCACCGCGCCGAACACGCGGCCGTGCTCGCGGCTGACCGCCTCCCAGTCCTCGGCCGAGCGGAGGTAGATCCGGGTGCGGACCACGTCCTCGAGCCGCGCGCCGCAGGCGGCGAGGCTTGCGCTGATCTTGTCGAGGATCCAGGTCGTCTGGCCGCGCGGGTCGCCGGGGCAGACCACGGTGCCGCTGCCGTGGGTGGCGGTGGTGCCGGAGACGAGCACGCGGTCCCCCACGCGGACGGCGCGGGAATAGCCGGCGATGCCTTCCCAGACGCTGCCCGTGTCCACCCGCCAGCGGTTCGGGCCGGTCTCTGTTGCGTGGTAGGGCTTCGGCAGCGACCCGAGGTGGTGCGACAGGTCGCCCGAGGCGGTGAGGAAGGGGGGCTTGCGGTATTCGTCGCCGCAGTCTCCGGGGATGGGCTTGGCGGTCGCCAGCGCCTCGGCGATCTCGGCGTGGTCCTGCTCCGAGAGCGCGAAGCGGAAGAGGGCGAGATTCTCCGCGCGGTGGTCGCGCTCCGTCAGCCGCGCGCCGACGATCACGGCGCCGACCGCGGGCTGCTCGAGCACCCAGCGTGTGGCGACATTGGAGACGGAGACGCCGTGCCTGTCGGCCACGCGCCTCAGCGCCGAAAGCAGGCGCTGGAACACTTCCCACCCGCCCATCGCCGCGATGAAGCGGCGGTATTTCATCTTCGACCAGTCGGCGATCTCGGCCTCGGCCGGTTCCGGCGCGCCGACCCAGCGGTCCGACAGGAAGCCGCCCCCGAGCGTGCCATAGGCCAGCAGGCGCACGCCGTTCTCGAGGCAATAGGCGCTCATCTCCCCCGCCGCGCGGCGATCGAGCAGGGAGAAGGAGACCTGGTTCGTCGCGATCGGGATGCCGTGGCGCAGCGCGACATGGAGGTGGGCGGTGTCGAAGTTGGTCAGGCCGAGGTGCCGGAGCAGCCCTTCCTCCCGCATCGCCGCCATTTCCGCCAGCGCGTCGAGCCAGGCGGGATGGCGGAAATCCCACCAGTGGAACTGCATGAGGTCCGGCGCCGCGCCGAGGCGGGCGAGCGAGCGGCCGACCCCGTCGCGCACCATTGCGCGCGTCATCGGCCCCGGGGCGGGGACCCATTTCGTGAACACCGCCGCCCGCATGCCGGCGGCGAGCGCGCGGCCGGCGATGTCCTCGGCGCTGCCGTAATGGTCGGCCATGTCGAAGGCGTCGAAGCCGGAGGCGGCGTAGGCCGCCAGCTCCGCGGCCGCCTTCGCATGGTCGAGCACCCGCCCGTCGCGCTCCTGGTCCGCCACCTGCCACAGCCCGGTGACGATGCGCGGGACGACGAGGCCCGGCGCGAGTTCGGCGCGCGGCGGGCGGGCCGCGCTCATCGGCGGAGCTGGCGCTGGATCTCGGCCACCTGCTCGGCCGAGATCTCGCCTGTCGTGACGATCTGGCCGTTCTGGATGCGCCAGAGGCGGAAGGGGCCGGTGATGTCGCCCACCTCGTCGAACTCGACCGGCCCGATCACGCCGACATAGCGGATTCGCCGGCCGGCGCGGATCATCTCGAGCCCGCGGCGGAAGCCCTCGGGGCCGGCGTGGATCACCTCGCCGCCCGGGGAGGTGATCTCGCGCAGCGCGTCGCGGATCGGGCCGGATTCGAAGCGGCCGGCGCGCGCCACCGCAAGCCCGACCATCGCGCCCGCGTCGAAGGCGCGGTCGGCGGCCGGGGCATTGGCGTCGAAGCCGCCCGACATGCGGGGATAGGCCTCGGCGAACCACTCGGTGGAGGGCGTGCGGACGGTGCCGGAGGAGGTGCCGTAGGTGTCGTTCAGGAAGCGCGGCCCGACATCGCGGATGAAGTCGGCGCTGTTCATCCCGTCGTTCAGCAGGAAGCGGGCGGGGCCGCCCTGCTGGATCCAGGTGCGGGCGATGGTGGTGCCGTCCCCGGGGTAGGAGATGAGGTAGAGCGCCGGCGGATCGCCGCGGAGCGCGTTCGTCACCTCCGGCGCGTAAGAGGCGGCACCCTGGTTGTAGGGCGTGACGCTGAGGATCTGGCCGCCCAAGGCCTCGTAGGCGCGGCGGAACTCGGCGATCATGTTCACGCCGAAGTCGTTGTTCACGTGGATGACGGCGAGGCGGCGGAAGCCGATGTCCATCGCGTAGCGCGCCGCCGCCGTGCCCTGCAGCGCATCGGAGGTGATGGTGCGGAAGAACCAGCCGCGCGAGACGCCTTCCCGCCCGAGGCGCGTGAGGGTGGGAGAGGAGGAGGCGGGCGAGATCTGCAGCACGCCCGCCGGTGCGGTGACGGAGGTGAGGATCGGGATCGAGACCGAGGAGATGATGCCGCCGATGATCACCGGCACCCGCCGCAGATCCACAAGCTGGCGCGCCTGGTCCACCGCCACCGCGCCCTGGGACTGGGCGTCGCGCAGGTCGATCGCGAGGCGCCCGCCGGCGATGCCGGCGGGGCCCGCGGCCTCGTTCAGGGTGGTGAAGGCGAGTTCGACCGACTTCGCCGCCGCCTGGCCGAAGCGCCCCGCCGGGCCGGTGAGAGAGACCACCATCCCGACGGTGTGGGTGGCGGCCTGCGCCAGCGCGGGCGCGGCAGGGAGCGCGGCGGTGGCGAGGGCGGCGCCGGAAAGGCGGAGCGCGTCTCGGCGGTGCATGGGGGCCTCCGTGTCGGTGGTTGTGGCAGGAGAGTGTAGGGGCGCGCGGGGATTGGCAATCGGGGCGGGCGCGGACAGCGCTGCCCGCCCTTGGCCAGCGTGGCGACCCTGGGATGACGCTGCTACCGGGTCGGGGCTGCGACCTTCGCGCCGACGAGGGACCGCAGAACGGCGGTTGCGGTCGGATCGGCGCTCCGCCGCCCGCGACGCTCGGTGTCCTGCAGCGACGATGCGCCGCACCTCTTCGGCGGAGGGCGCGGCCCTCGCGATCGCGCGGCCGCACGCCCTCGGCGTGCCGACAGGCGGGGTCGAGGCGCTCCTCGGCGTCATGGCTCGACACCGGGCGCGGGAGGTGCGCGACGCGCCGCTCCGCCATCACGGCGCGGCCGGCGGGAGCGCATGCGGTGAAGCGGCCGCGCGGGGCTGGCTTGCGGTCGGGCGAGCGTCCTCGCGTTTCGGACCTGAGCATGGGGAGCCGCCCGGGCGATCTGTGACGCTCTCCGGCATGCAGGACTTGAAGCGCCGCGCGACCGGTGCGATGATTTGGGAGCGTGGCCCCGCTCCCGCCGTCCCCGTGTGTTCGTCGGGTCCGGCGCGTAGGGCGGGCGAGGGCTCAACCCTTCCGTTCCACCGGGGCCGCGGCCACCTGCCGCGGCAAGCAGCCGGTCTTGGCGCCTGCCCAACCGCTCCAGCCGAAACACGGCGCGACGTCCCTCCCCGTCGAGGTTGGCGGCTGCCCGGTTCCGCCACCGGCCATGCACCGCCGCTGCCATGCCGCGCAGCAACAGGCCCAGGACGCGGCGTCCGGCCAGCCCTGCGCGGCTGGCGGGCGGGCGCGACGAGCAACCCGAAACGGGCGGGTGGAGATCGGCGCGGTGCAAGGATGCCCATCGCCGCGGCGATCCTTGCGGGCCTCTGTCCGAGACGGGCCGGGCTTGGCAGGTCGGTGGCAATAGGGCAGCGATGTGGTCGCACTGCATGCGCCGCCATGCGGCGGCAGGACCACCTCACCCCGGCGGCACGATCCACGTCTCCTGCAGGAACAGCCAGCGCAGCCCGTTCGGGCCCGCGGGATCGGCGCGGAACAGGGCGGCGGAGCGGCGGAGCGTCTCGGCGGCCGGGGTCCGTTGCCGCTCGAGATAGTGCAGCAGGAGGTGGCCGGGCGGGGCGGCGAGGACGAAGGGCTCCTCGACCGCGATGCGGAAGCCCGCCCCGCGCGCGCCGGCGGCACCCGCCAGACGGTCGAGCACCTCCTGCCGCGCAACGAGGCGGCCATCGGGCGGGACCATGCGGAAGGCCGGATCCAGCGCGGCCTCGATGCGGGAGAACGCGGCCTCCCCGGAGGAGAGCCACGCCTCGAACACCTCGTGCAGGGCGATCGCCTCGCGGATCGCGGCAGGGCCGAGGTCACTCACGGTTCAGGTTGTATTTCATGATGCGGCCGTGCGGGCCCTCCCGGTCGCGCTCGAGGGTGTAGGTGTCTCCGGCCGGGCCGGGATGGGCGGCGAGGATCGGCGCGAGCTCCGCGTGGTCCTGCGCCGAAAGCCGCACGCGGAAGGTGGCGAGCGTGCCGGGCAGATGTTCCGCGTAGCGGGCGCCGACGATCGCGCCGGCCACGCCCGGGCGGTCCAGCACCCAGCGGGTGGCGACGGCGGGGATGGTGGCGCCGTGGCGGGCGGCGATTCGGGCAAGCGCCGACAGCAGCGCCTGGAACGCATCCCAGCCGCCGAACTCCTCGATGATCAGGCGGTATTTCACGAGGCTGCGGTTCTCCGGCGCGAAGCCGGGATCCGGCCGGCCGAGCCAGCGTTCCGAGAGGAACCCGCCGGCGAGCGCGCCGTAGCAGAGCAGCCGGAAGCCGCGGGCTTCGGCCAGCGCCGTGAGCCCGTGTTCGGGCCGCCGGTCGAGCAGCGAATACTGCACCTGCATGGAGACGAGGGGGTAGCCGGCATCGAGGAGGGCGGCGGTCGTCGGCGTGTCGAAATTGGTGCCGGCGAGATGCGCGATCAGGCCTTCCTGCTGAAGCTCGCGCAGCATCAGCGCCACCTCGACGGCACGCGGCACGGCATAGTTCCACCAGTGGAACTGCACCAGGTCGAGCCGCTCCGCCTTCAGGCGCCTGAGCGAGCGGGTGATGATGGCGCGCACGCCCTCCCGCCCGATCGTGGGCAGATTGTCCCAGTCGGGGACGAACTTGGTGTGCACCTTGAGGCGCGCGAGCGACTCCGCCCCGCGTTCGGCGAGCAGGCGGGCGCGGAAGGCGCCGATCATCTCCTCGACGCCGGTGTAGATGTCGGCGCAGTCGAAGGCGGTGATGCCGGCATCGAGGAAGGCGAACATGTCGGCGATGGCGCGCTCGCGCTCGACCGGGCCGTGGCCGCCGGCGAGCTGCCAGCCGCCGCGCAGCACGCGGGAGATCTCGTGCCCGGGGGCGAGGGCGACGGTCTCGACGCTCATGCCGCGTCCCCGGGGTGGGGGGTGGCGGTGGTCTCGGCGTGGCGGAACAGGCGCCTGCCCGTGCGGGTGATGCGGAAGCGGCTCGGGCAGTTCGGGTCGGGGCAGGCGACGTCGGTGTCGGTGCTCATCCAGTCGTTCGGGTCGGTCGCGCGCTGCTTGGCGGGCAGCAGAGGCAGCAGGGCGGCGAGCGAATAGATGCTGAAGCCCTGGCCGGGCGGCAGATGCAGCATCTCGCCGCGGAGCTCGAAATAGTCCCCGGGCCTCGCGCCGCACCAGAGCTTCGCCCCTTCCGGCGCCACCACCTCGACCTTCAGGTCCCACAGCTCGAACTCGCGCATCGGCCGCCTCCTCGGGCGGCGGTTGTGGCCCGCGGCGGGCGGGGCGGCAAGCGGGGGGGTTGAACCCGCGCCGCGCCCCTGCCACGGATGCGGCCATGCTGGAGGCATCCGGGCTGACGAAACGCTTCGGCGGGCTGACCGCGGTGGACGGCGTGTCCTTCACGCTGCGCGCCCGCACCATCACCGGGCTGATCGGGCCGAACGGCGCGGGCAAGACGACGCTGTTCAACCTGATCGCCGGGGCGCTGCGGCCGGATGCCGGGAGGCTGACGCTCGAGGGGCGGGACATCACCGGCGCGCGGCCCCATTCGGTGTTCGCCGCCGGCATCGGCCGCACCTTCCAGATCCCGCGCCCCTTCCCGGAGATGACGCTGCTCGAGAACGTGATGCTGGCGCCGAAGGGCCAGGCGGGGGAGCGGTTCTGGGTGAACTGGCTCGCCCCGCGCCGCGTGGCGGCCGAGGAGAGGCGGGTGCGCGAGGCGGCGCGGCACTGGCTCGAGTTCGTCGGGCTGTCGCACCTTGCGCGCGAGCCGGCGAAGGTGCTCTCGGGCGGGCAGCGCAAGCTGCTCGAGATCGCGCGGGTGATGGTGGCCGAACCCCGCCTCGTGCTGCTCGACGAGCCGGGGGCGGGGGTGAACCCGGCGCTGCTCGAGGCGATCATGGAGAAGATCTCGGCGCTGAACGCCGAGGGCGTGACCTTCCTGATCATCGAGCACAACATGGACCTGGTGATGAGCCTCTGCCGGCCGGTGCTGGTGATGGCGGGCGGGCGGCTGCTGATGGAAGGCGAGCCGGAGGCGGTGCGGAGCGACCCGCGCGTGGCCGAGGCCTATCTCGGTGTCGCGGCATGAGCGCGCTTGCCGCGCGCGAGGTGGTGGCGGGCTACGAACCCGGGCTGCCGATCGTGAAGGGCGCCTCGCTGTCGGTGGCGGGGGGAGAGATCGTCGCGCTGCTCGGGCCGAACGGGGCGGGGAAATCCACGCTGGCCAAGGCCATGGCGGGGCTTGTTCCGGTGGCCTCGGGCGCAGTGCTGCTCCAGGGGTCCGACATCACCGCCGTGCCCGCCCATCTGCGGCTGAAGCGGGGCCTCGGCTTCGTGCCGCAGACGGAGAACGTCTTCGCCAACCTGACGGTGCGGGAGAACCTCGAACTCGCGGCGTCGCTCGCCGGGCTGGACCGGCGGGCGGCACGCGAGGAGATGTTCGGCTTCTTCCCCGACCTCGCGCGGCTCGCGCGGCTGGAGGCCGGGCGGCTGTCGGGCGGGCAGCGGCAGATGCTGGCGGTGGCCCGCGCCCTGCTGGCCAAGCCCGCGGCGCTGATGCTGGACGAGCCTTCGGCCGGCCTTTCGCCGCGCTACGTGGCCGAGGTGTTCGCCATGCTGGCGCGGGTGCGGCAGGCGGGGGTGGCGATCCTGCTCGTCGAGCAGAACGTGAAGGCCGCGCTCGAGCTTGCCGACCGCGCGGTGGTGCTGGTGGACGGGACGGTGCGACTGGATGAGCCCGCGCGGCCGCTCCTCGGCGATCCGCGGCTGCCGGCCCTCTTCCTCGGGGCGCGGGAGCACGCGTGATGCTGCAGCTTGTCGCGGACGGGCTGATCGTCGGCTCCGTCGTCTCGCTCGGGGCGGTCGGGCTCACGCTCACCTATTCGCTGCTGCGCTTCGCCAATTTCGGGCACGGCGAGCTGCTGACCTGGGGGGCCTATCTCACGCTCGCCTTCCTCGGGCTGCTGCTGGCGGGGGCGGAGATGGCGCCGATCGGCCCCTTCTCCTTCGGCTGGCCGCTCCTGGCCGCGCTCATGCTGGCGCTGCCGGCGACGGCGGCGATCGCGCTCGCGGTGGACTGGGCGCTGTTCCGGCGCCTCGCGCGGCACGGCAACGCCATCACGCTGGTGATCGCGAGTTTCGGCGCGGCGCTGGCGCTGCGCAACCTCGTGCAGTTCATCTGGGGGACGCTGCCCGAGTACTACACGCGCGAGATCCAGATCGCGATCCGCCTCGTGCCGCGGGACGTGCTGGGCGGCTTGCGGATCACGCCGGACCAGCTTCTCGTGCTTGCCCTGACGGCGGCGGTGGTGGTGCTGCTGCACCTGTTCCTCAGCTACTCCACGCTCGGGCGGGCGATGCGGGCGACCGCGATGAACCCTGCGCTTGCGCGGCTTGCGGGGGCGGATGTGGCGAAGGTGGCGCGCGCCACCTGGGTGATCGGCGCGGCGCTCGCCTGCATCGCCGGGGTGTTCGCCGGGCTCACGGGACAGATACGCCCGATGATGGGGTTCGACCTGCTGCTGCCGCTGTTCGCCGCGGCGATCCTGGGCGGCATCGGCAACGTGTGGGGGGCGGTGATCGGGGGGCTGATCGTGGGGCTTGCGGAATCCTTCACCGTGCCGCTGCTCGGGGCGGAATACCGCGCGGCGGGGAGTTTCGCCGTGCTGATCGCCATCCTGCTGATCCGCCCCACGGGGCTGTTCGGGGCGCGCGCGTGATGGAAAGCGCGCTGTCCTACCTGGCGTTCTTCCTGGTGTTCGCGAGCATCTTCGCGATCGCCACCCTCGGCCTCAACCTGCAATGGGGGGCGACGGGCCTGTTCAACGTGGGGGTGGCGGGGTTCTTCTCCGTCGGCGCCTATGCCTCGGCGATCCTGACGACGCCGCCCGATCCCGAACGCCTGGGCGGCTTCGCCCTGCCGGTGGCGGTGGGGTGGCTCGGGGCCGTCGTGGCCTCCGGCATCGTCGCCTGGGCGGTCGGGGCGGCGGCGCTGCGCCTGCGGCACGACTATCTCGCCATCACCACCTTCGGGGTCGCGGTGGTGATCCAGCTCGTCGCGCTCAATGCCCAGTGGATCACCGGCGGGCCCTTCGGGCGGCAGTCCATCCCGCGCCCGCTGGTTGCCGAGATCGGGGCGGGGCTCCTCTGGAACCTCTTCTACCTCGCCGTGGTGCTGGCGATCCTCGCCGCGCTCTACTGGGCCTTCGAGACGCTGGTGCGCAGCCCCTGGGGCCGCGTGCTGCGCGCCATCCGGGAGGACGAGGGGGCGGCGGAATCCCTCGGCAAGCGGGCCATGGCCTTCCGGCTGCAGGCCTTCGTGCTGGGCTGCATGGCGATGGGGCTGGCGGGCGCGCTCTATGCGCATTTCGTCGGCTTCGTCGCGCCCGAGGATTTCCTGCCGATCCTGACCTTCCAGATCTGGGTGATGCTGATCATCGGCGGGTCGGGCAACAACCGCGGCGCGATCCTCGGGGCCTATGCGGTGTGGGCGATCTGGTCGGTCTCGGGCGGGCTGCTCCGGGAGATCGTGCCGCAGGCCGAGCAGGCGCGGGCGGCGGCGCTGCAGGTGGTGCTGATCGGCGTGCTGCTCGCCGCCATCCTGCTGCTGCGCCCGCGCGGGCTGATCGGCGAGGAGCGGGTGGTCTCGCGCCACGCCGGCCAGGGATAGCCGGGGCGCGTATTGCCGCTTCCCGGGCGGCGACTATGCTCCGGCCCACACCCGGAGGAGACGCCCTTGCCAGACATGACCGAAGCGCTGCTGCGCGACCTCGTGATCGCCAACCGCATCCTGGCGCGGGATAATGTGGTGGACGATTTCGGCCACGTCTCGGCGCGGGATCCGGCCGATCCGCGCTTCTTCTGGCTCTCGCGCTCGAGGAGCCCGGAGCTGGTGGAACGCGACGACCTGATCCGCTTCGACCTCGACGGCGTGCCGCAGGACCCGGGGCACCGGAAACCGTATCTCGAGACCATCCTGCACGCGCGCATCTACGCCGCCCGGCCGGATGTGGGCGCGATCGTCCACCACCATGCGCGGGCGGTGCTGCCCTTCACCATGCTGCCGATCCCGCTCAGGCCCGTCTTCCACCTCGGCGCCCTGATCGGCCCGGAGGTGCCGCTGTGGGACAGCCGCCACGAGTTCGGCGACACCGCCCTGATCGTGGACAGCGCGCCGATGGCGGACAGCCTCGCGCGCGCGCTCGGCCCGCGGCCCTGCGCGCTGCTCGCCCGCCACGGCGCGGTGTGCGCGGAAGCCGACCTCAGGCGCGTGGTGTTCACCGCGATCTACATGGCCGAGAACGCGGCGCTGCAGATGGCCGCGCTCGCCCACGGCACGCCGGACTACCTGAGCCCGGGCGAGATCGAGCGGACGCGCGCCATGCAGTTCGGCGAACGCCCGCTCTCCCGCGCCTGGGCCTACCGCTCGGCCCGCGCGGGCTTCGGCGGCATCTGAGAGGGAGGGGCGCATGAGGGACGACCCGATCCTGATCGTCGGCGGCGGCATCGGCGGCGTCGGCGCGGGGCTCGCACTCGCCCGCGCCGGGCACCGCGTGCAGGTGTTCGAACGCAGTTCCGCCTTCGGCGAGATCGGGGCCGGCATCCAGCTCGGGCCCAACGTGATGCGCATGTTCGAGCGGCTGGGCGTGAAGGAGGCGGTGCTGGACATCGGCTTCCGCCCGACCGCGCTGGTGATGCGCGACGCCATCCAGGGCTTCGAGATCGCCCGCGTGCCGCTCGGCCCGGGCTTCGAGAAGCGCTTCGGCCAGCCCTATGCGGTGATCCACCGCGCCGACCTGCACGCCGTGCTGCTGGAGGCGCTGAAGGCCGAGCCGAACGCCGAACTGTTCACCGACCACGATGCCGAGGGCTTCGCGCAGGACGCGGCCGGCGTGACGCTGCGCTTCAAGGGGGGCAAGGAGGCGCGCGGGCGGGCGCTGATCGGCGCCGACGGGCTGTGGAGCCGGATCCGCCAGCAGGTGATCGGCGACGGCAAGCCGATCGTCTCGGGCCATATCGCCTATCGCGCCGTGCTGCCGATGGAGGAGGTGCCGGAGGCGATCTCCCGCCACGAGATGACGGTGTGGGTGGGCCCGCGCATCCACCTCGTGCACTACCGGCTGCGGCGGGGGACGCTGATGAACCTCGTGGCCGTGTTCCACTCCGACCGCTACTCGGAAGGCTGGAACGAATCGGGCGACGTCGCCGAGCTCGAGCGCCATTTCGCCGGCACCCGCCCCGAGGTGCGGGCGCTGCTGGCGAAGATCAACGCCTGGAAATACTGGGTGCTGTGCTGGCGCGAACCACGCCGCGGCTGGAGCCAGGGGCGCGTGACGCTGCTCGGGGACGCCGCGCACCCGACCCTGCAATACCTCGCCCAGGGCGCGAACCAGGCGATCGAGGACGCGGTGTGCCTTGCCGACATGCTGGCCGCCTACGCCGCCGACCTGCCGGCCGCCTTCCGCGCCTACGAGGATGCGCGGGTGCTGCGGACGGGGCGCGTGCAGATCATGTCGAAGGTGTATGGCGAGGTGTTCCACGCCGCGCACGTGACGGCCGAGCTGCGCAACGCCATGCTGGCGAACCGCACCGCCGAGCAGGCCTGGGACGGCATGGCCTGGCTGTACGAGGGGCCGGTCTGGCCGTACTACGGCGCTTCCGGCTGACGCGTGGGCGCCTGCCTGCTAGGCTCGCGCCATGGATGAGGCGAGCGACACCTCCGGCCTCGGCGCGCGCGACGGGCTGCCGCCCATGCCGCCCGGGCCGCCGCATGACGAGAAGCACCTCGGCCGGAGCCGCTTCGCGCGCGAACTGGCGGAGGGGCTGCTTTCGGGGGCGGTGCCGCCGGTGCTTGCCGCCGTCATCCTCGCCCAGCTCGGTGCCGGCGCGCCGCTCGTGCTGCTCGGCGTCGTCGCGGTCGGCGTCGGGCTTGCGGTGCATGGCGCGCTGGCCGCGGGTTTCGACACCATCGCCCGCGCCGAGCACTGGAAGCGCGAGCGGGCGCAGGAGGAATACGAGACCGAGGCCTACCCCGAGCGCGAGCGCTGGGAGGTGATGGCGCTGCTGCACCGCTACGGCGTGCGCGGCGACGCGCTGCGCCTCTCGGTCGAGGCGATCTGCGCCTCCAGGCAGCGCTGGGTGGACTTCATGATGCGCTACGAGCTGAACCTGACCGACCCCGAGCCGGTGCGCGCCGAGGCGCTGGCCGCGGGCATCCTCGGGCGGCTCGGCGCGGCCTTCGTCGCCGCCCTGCCGTGGATGCTGCCGCTGCCTGCGGGGCTTGCCGCGCTGCTGACGCTGCTGTTCGGCATCGCGCTGTTCGCGGGTGCCGGCGCCTTCCGCGCCTGGACGCGCGGCATGGACTGGCGGCGCGCCGCGATCCGCGGCGGCATCGCGGGCGGGGTCGCGCTGCTCGCGGTCGGGCTCGTGCTGCTGGTCGGCGCGGCGGCCGGGTAAGGCGGGGGTTTGCCGGGGGGCGCCGGCCCGCTTTAGCCTTTTGCCCCGGCAGCGGAGGGCAGGCGCGATGGACCTTACGGTCGAACACCTGGAAGGCACCGCGTTCCAGAAATCCCGCGCCTTCTCGCCGGCCATCGTCACCTCGGGCGGGCGGATCGTGTGGCTGTCCGGCCAGACCGCGACGCAGGGCCTCGACGGGCGGGACATCTCCTGGGATTTCGAGGCGCAGGTGCGCACCTGCTACGCGCTGATCGACCGCACGCTGAGGCGCGCGGGCGGCAGCCTCGCCTCGCTCGTGTGGACGACGACCTACATCCTCGACCCGCGGCACGGCGACAGGCTTGTTGCGCTGCGCGCCGAGCAGTTCCCGGACGGGAAGTATCCGTGCAGCGCGCTGCTGACGGTGAGCGGCTTCGCCCGGCCGGGAATCCTCGTCGAGATCCAGGGGATCGCGGTGGTGCCATGAGGGCGGTGTTCTCCCGCCGTCCGATGCTGGCCGCGCCGCTGCTGCTGGCGCTGTGCGGGGCCGCCGCGGCGCAGGGCTTCCCCTCGCGGCCCGTCCGCATCCTGGTGACGATCGGGCCCGGTTCGGCCGCCGACATCCTGACCCGCGCGCTGGCCGAGGAGATGAGCCGCCGCCTCGGCCAGACGGTGCTGGCGGAGAACCGGCCCGGCGCGGGCGGCAACATCGCGGCCGAAGCGGTGCGGCGGGCCGAGCCGGACGGGCACACGCTGCTGCTGGCGACCGTCTCGACGCACGGGATCAACCCCACGCTCTACCGCGCGATCCCGTTCGATCCGGTGGCGGATTTCACCCCGATCACGCTGATCGCGACCAGCCCCAACGTTCTGGTGGTGCACCCGGACAGCCCGTTCCGCACGGTTGCCGACATCGTGGCGGCGGCGCAGGCACGGCCTGGGGAGCTCACCTATTCCTCCGGCGGGTCGGGCACCTCGCAGCATCTCGGCGGCGCGGTGCTCGAGCAGATGACGGGGGTGCGGCTGACGCATGTGCCCTTCCGCTCCGCGCCCGAGAGCATCAATGCCGTGCTGGCGCGGCAGACGGACATGACCTTTGCTTCCGTGCCGGCGGCGGTCGGGCTCGTGCAGGGCGGGCGGATCCGGCCGATCGGGCTGTCCGGCACGCGGCCCGTGGCGGAGCTGCCGGAGGTGCGGCCGCTTGCCGATCTCGGGCTGCCGGGCTTCGACGTGACGGCGTGGTTCGGGCTGGCGGGGCCGGCGGGGCTGCCGGCGCCGGTGGTGGCGCGGCTTAACCAGGTGACGCGGGAGGCGCTCGGCGTCGCGGCGGTGCGGGCGCGGCTGGCGCAGCAGGGGATGCAGATCCTGGAGGGCGGGCCGGCCGAGTTCGCCGCCTTCATCCGCGCCGAGATCGCGCGCTGGGCGCCGATCGTGCGGGCGAGCGGGGCGACGGCGGAGTGAGCGGAGAGGCTCAGTCGGAGAGCGCCCGCGCCACCTCGCGCTTCAGGGCAGGCAGCACCTCGGCCGCGAACCACGGGTGGCGCGCGGCCCAGGCGCGGGTGCGCCAGGAGGGGTGCGGCAGCGGGAAGTGCCGCGGCAGGTGGCGGGAGAACTCCCGCACCGCGGTCTCGAGCGCCGTGGCGCGGCCGAGCACGAGGCGCACGGCGTAGCCGCCGACCAGCAGCCGAAGCCGGATGTTCGGAAGCAGCGGCAGGATGCGCGGGTGCCAGGCGGGGGCGCATTCGGGGCGCGGCGGCGCATCCCCGCCCCGCGGCAGGCGTCCGGGGTAGCAGAGGCCTGTCGGCAGGATGGCGACGCGGGCGGCGTCGTAGAACACCTCCCGCCCGATGCCGAGCCAGTCGCGCAGCCGCTCGCCGGAGGGATCGTCGAAGGGCCGGCCGCTTGCGTGCGCGAGGGTGCCCGGCGCCTGGGAGGTGATGAGCATCCGCGCGCGCGGGTCGAGCTGGAAGACGGGCTTCGGCCCGAGCGGCAGATGCGCCGCGCAGAGCGTGCAGGCGCGGAGCCGCGCGACCTCCCGCACAAGGGCCGCCGCTGCCGCGGCCTGCCCTCCGGCCTCGGCGCGCAGGGCGCAGGGCCG
>JANWXJ010000136.1 GCA_025055335.1 Acetobacteraceae bacterium | reverse complement strand
GGCGGCGGGGCGGCGGGGCGGCGCGCTGATCGAGGCGGTGGAGCGCACCGGGCCGGCGGCGCGCGCCGGCCTCAGGCCAGGCGACATCGTGCTCGCGCTCGACGGCGAGCCGGTCGAGGGCAGCCGGGCGCTGGTGCGCGGGGTCGCCGCCATGCCGCCCGGGAGGCAGGCACGGCTGTCGGTGTTGCGCGAAGGGCGCGTGCAGAGCATTCAGGTGCAGATCGGGCGCCGGCCCACGGGGAGTTGAAACGCACGATGCGAATCCTGCTGGTCGAGGATGACGCCGAGGTCGCCCGCTTCGTGGCGAAGGGGCTGAAGGAGGCTGGACATGCCGTGGAGCACGCGACGAACGGCCGTGACGGGCTGTTCCTCGCGGCGAGCGAACCTTTCGACGTGCTGGTGCTCGACCGCATGCTGCCGGGCGGCGTGGACGGCGTCAGGCTGGTCGAGACGCTGCGCGCCCAGGGCAACCGCACGCCGGTGCTGTTCCTGTCGGCGCTGTCGGCGGTGGACGAGCGGGTGCGCGGGCTGAAGGCGGGCGGCGACGACTACCTGCCCAAGCCCTTCGCCTTCGCCGAGCTGCTCGCGCGCGTGGAGGCGCTGGCCCGCCGGCCGGCGGTAGACGCGCCGGCAACACGCCTCAAGGTCGCGGACCTGGAGATGGACCTCTTGGCGCGCAGCGTCACCCGCGGCGGGCGGCGGATAGACGTGCAGCCGCGCGAGTTCCGGCTGCTCGAGCAGCTGATGCGCCACGCCGGCCAGGTGGTGACGCGCACCATGCTGCTCGAGAAGGTTTGGGACTACCACTTCGACCCGCAGACCAACGTGATCGACGTGCACGTCTCGCGCTTGCGGCAGAAGGTGGACAAGGGCTTCGACAAGCCGCTGATCCACACCGTCCGTAACGCCGGCTACATGATGCGCGCCGAGCCGTGAGCCCGCGCCGCGGTGCGCTGCCGCTGCTCGGGCGCAGCGCGGCGCTGCGGCTCGCACTGCTATTCGCGCTGCTGTTCGCCGCCTCCGTCGCCGCCTTCGCCGCCGTGCTGTGGTGGGGCACGGCCGGCGCGCTCGACCGGCAGACCGACGCGGCGATCCGCGCCGACGGCCGGTCCCTCGCGGCGCGCGCGGCGGAAGGCGGCGTGCCGGCGCTCGTCGCCGCGATCGAGGAGCGGATGGAGCTCGACTTCGAGAACATCAACATCTACCTCCTTGTCTCGCGCGAGGGCCGGGTGCTGGCGGGCAACCTGCCAGCATGGCCGCCGGCGATGCCGCGGGAGTCCGGCTGGCGCACCGTGCCGGTCGCGCGCGACGGCGGCGAGTGGCGGACCGAGGGGCGCTTCCTCCACGTCGCGCTGCCCGACGGGAACGACCTCCTCGTCGGGCGCGACATCGCCGAGAAGCTCCGGCTGCGCAGCGTGCTGGCAGAGGGGCTCGCCTTCTCCGCCGCAGTGGCGCTGACGATCGCGGTTCTCGGGGCGGCGCTGCTCAGGCGCGCGGTCGAGGCGCGCCTCTCTCCGGCGGCGAGCACCGCGGAGGCGATCGCCGCCGGCGACCTGACGCGGCGCGTGCCGCTGTCGAGCCGAGGCGACGAGTTCGACCAGCTCGGCGCGATCATGAACACCATGCTCGACCGCATCGGCACGCTGATGGAGGGCGTGCGCGGCGTGTCCGACAGCCTGGCGCACGACCTGCGCACGCCGCTCGCCCGCGCGCGGGGGCGGCTCGAGGAGGCGCTCGCCACCGCCGGCGAGGACCCGGCGGCGCTGCGCGGGGCGGTCGAGCGCGGCATCGCCGACCTCGACCAGATCATCCGCATGTTCCACGCCCTGCTCCGGATCGCCGAGGCCGAGGCCGGCGCGCGGCGGGCGGCTTTCCGGCCGCTCGACCTCGCCGAGGTCGCCGCCGACGCGGCAGAGTTCTACGGCGCGGCGGCCGAGGCGCGCGGGCAGCGGATCGAGCTGTCGCTGCCGGACAGCCTGCCGCTGACCGGGGATCGCGACCTGCTGCTGCAGGCGATCGCCAATCTGCTCGACAACGCCGTGAAGTTCGCGCCGCCGGGCAGCAGCATCGTGCTGTCGGGCGGGGTCGAAGGCGGCGCGGCGGAGATCCGCGTGGCCGACGCCGGGCCGGGACTAACGGCCGAGGACCGCGCGCGGGCGGGGGAACGCTTCTTCCGCGCGGATTCCGCCCGCTCGACGCCAGGCTCCGGGCTCGGACTGTCGCTCGTCCGCGCGGTGGCCCACCTGCACGGGGGGGAGCTTCTGCTCGAGGACGCATCGCCGGGCCGCGACCCGCCGGGGCTGCTGGCGCGGCTGCGGCTCGGCCAGCCCGCCGCCGGCCTTGACCCGGAGGCCGCCGCCCGTCATGCGTTGGCCTGAGCCGTCTAGCGGCCGGGACAACAGGGGGGAGGACGCCATGACCACGATCCGTCGACGCACGCTGATCGCCGCCGCCGGCGCGGCGACCCTCGCCGCCCCGGCCGTGCGTGCGCAGGGTGTTTCCTTCGCCGGCCAGACGATCGAGTGGGTGATCCCCTTCGCGGAAGGCGGCGGCAGCGACGTGTGGGCACGCTTCCTCGCCCCCTTCCTGTCGCGCCACATGCCGGGGCGACCGAACGTCGTCATCCGCAACGTGCCAGGAGGCGGCTCGATCACCGGCACGAACGACTTCTACCAGCGCGCGCGGCCCGATGGCCTCACCTTCATCGGCACCTCAGGGTCGACGCAGTTCCCCTTCCTGCTCGGCGACCGGCGCGTGCGCTACGACTACGCCAACATGCCGCCCGTGATCGTCAGCCCGACCGGGGGCGTGGTGTACCTGCCGGCACGGTTCAACGTGCGTAACGCCTCCGAACTCGGGCGGCTGCGCGGGACGGAGCTGGTCTATGCCAGCCAGGGGGCCACGAGCCTCGACCTCGTGCCGATGCTCGCGTTCATCGTGCTCGGGCTCAACGTCCGGCACGTGTTCGGGATGCGCGGGCGCGGCGAGGGACGGCTCGCGCTCGAGCGGGGCGAGGCGACGATAGACTACCAGACCTCGTCCGCCTATCTGCAGCAGGTGCGGCCGATGGTGGAACGCGGGCAGGTGGTTCCGCTGTTCTCCTGGGGCGTGCTCGACGCGCAAGGGAATGTGCAGCGCGACCCGACCTTCCCCGACCTGCCGCATTTCGTCGAGGCCTACGAGATGATGCACGGGCGCCGGCCGTCGGGCGTCGAGTTCAACGCCTACATGGCGTTCTTCGCCTCGGGCTTCGCCGCGCAGAAGCCGGCGATGCTGCCGCCGCGCACGCCGGCCAACATCGTGCAGGCCTACCGGCAGGCCTTCGCCGCCGCGGTGGCCGACCCGGAGCTGCAGGCGAACAAGGCCGAGGCGCTCGGCGACTACGAGCAGGCGGTGGGGGACGCCGTCGAGCCACTCTACCGCATCGCCACCACGATCGACCCGGCGGCGCGCGAATGGGCGCGCAACTTCCTCGCCACCACGTACAACGTCCGCTTCAACTGAGGACAGGCAGATGACGATGATCACCCGCCGCGCCGCCCTCGGTGCCGCCGCAGCCGTTCCGTTCGCCGCCGGCGCGGCGCGGGCGCAGGCGCCCGTCTCATTCGCCGGGCAGACGATCGAGTGGATCATCCCCTTCGCGGAAGGGGGCGGGAGCGACGTGTGGGCGCGTTTCCTCGCCCCCTTCGTCTCGCGCCATCTGCCGGGGCGGCCGAACGTCATCATCCGCAACATCCCGGGCGGCGGCTCGATCACCGGCGCGAACGAGTTCGCGCAGCGCGCCCGCCCCGACGGCCTGAGCTTCTTCGGCGCCTCGGCCTCGACGCAGCTGCCGTTCCTGCTGGGCGACCGGCGTGTGCGCTACGACTATGCCAACTGGGTGCCCGTGCTCGTCTCCCCGACGGGCGGCGTGGTGTGGGTGCATGCGCGCACCGGCATCAGTTCCGTCGAGCAGATCGCGCGGCTGCGCGGGCAGGAGCTCGTGTTCCCCGGCCAGACGGCGAGCGGCCTCGACGTCGTGCCGATCCTCGCGCTGCACGTGCTTGGTCTCAACGTCCGCTTCGTGTGGGGCATGCGCGGGCGGGGCGAGGCGCGGCTCGCGGTCGAGCGGGGCGACGCCTCGATCGACCACCAGACGACGCCGGCCTACCTGACGCAGGTGCTGCCGATGGTGCGCGCGGGCGCCGCGGTGCCGCTGTTCTCCTATGGCGTGATCGGGCCCAACGGACAGGTGGTGCGCGACCCGTCCTTCCCCGACATCCCGACCTTCGAGGAAACCTACCAGATGCTGCACGGCCGGCCGCCCCAGGGCCCGGCCTACCAGGCCTATCTGGCCTGCTCGGTCGCCGCCTTCGCCGGGCAGAAGCCGGCCGTGCTGAAGCGCGAGACGCCGCCCGCCATCATCGCCGCCTACCGCGCGGCCTTTGAGCGCGTGGTGGCCGACCCGGAACTCATCGCCAACCGCGGCGAGGTGCTGGGGGACTACCCGCAGGCGGTCGGCGCGGCGGCGGACGAACTCTACCGTGTCGCGACGACCATCTCGCCCGAGGCGCGGGCCTGGGTCCGCGACTTCCTCGCCCAGCACCACAACGTCCGCTTCTGAGATGGGGGGCGCGACGCCGTCCCCCCTGAAAGACAGATCGTGTCATGACGGACGTGATCTTCTCGGCCCTGCTCGGCCTGCTGACGATCGAGCGCTTCGCCTTCATGCTGCTCGGCGTCAGCGTCGGGCTGGTGATCGGCGTGCTGCCGGGCTTGGGCGGCATCGCCGGGCTGTCGCTGCTGCTGCCCTTCATCTACGGGATGGACCCGGTCGCGGCGATCGCGATGCTGATCGGGCTCGTCGCGGTGGTGCCGACGGCCGACACCTTCTCCTCCGTGCTGATGGGCATTCCCGGCTCCTCGGCGAGCCAGGCGACGGTGCTCGACGGCTTCCCCCTGGCCAAGCAGGGGGAAGCGGCGCGCGCGCTGTCAGCCGCCTTCTTCGCCTCCATGTTCGGCGGGCTGTTCGGCGCGCTGGTGCTGACCGGCGCGGTGCTGGCGGCGCGGCCGATCATCCTGATGTTCGGCTCGGCCGAGCTGTTCATGCTGACGCTGTTCGGGCTCTCGACCGTGGCGGCGCTGTCGGGCGGAAACCTCGCGAAGGGGATCGCGGCGGCGTGCCTCGGCCTCGCCTTCGGCATGATCGGGGCGGCGCCTGCCACCGGCGAGTACCGGATGGACTTCGACACGCTCTACCTCTCCGACGGAATCGCGCTGGTGATCGTGGGCCTCGGGATCTTCGCGCTTCCCGAGATGTTCGACCTGCTGCGCAACGGCGGCTCCATCGCGGAAGGCCAGAAGCTCGGCAAGGGGTGGTTCCAGGGCCTGCGCGACGTGGTGCGGAACTGGTGGCTCTCGCTCCGCTGCGCCGGCATCGGCGCGCTGATCGGCGCGATCCCGGGCATCGGCGGCAGCGTGGTGGACTGGATCGCCTATTCCCACGCGATGCAGACGACGAAGGACAAGTCAGGCTACGGCAAAGGCGACATCCGCGGCGTGATCGCGCCCGAATCCGCCAACAACGCCACACAGGGCGGCGCGCTGCTGCCGACCCTGCTGTTCGGCATCCCGGGATCGGGCTCGATGGCGATCTTCCTCGCCGGGATGATCCTGATCGGCATCCAGCCCGGGCCGGCGATGGCCGACCGGAACCTGGATGTCACCTACACCATCATCTGGTCCCTCGCGATCGCCAATGTGCTCGGCACGGCGCTGTGCATCATCCTCGCCCCCCAGATCAGCCGCCTGACGCTGATCCGCTACTCGCTGATCGCCCCCTTCATGGTGATGGTGATCTGCTTCGCCGCCTTCCAGGCCAGCCGCAGCTTCTGGGACCTGGTGGCGCTGCTCGCCGTCGGCGTGCTCGGGGTGTTCATGCGGCGCTTCGGCTGGTCGCGCCCGGCCTTCCTGATCGGCTTCGTGCTGTCGCTCGGCGCGGAACGCTACCTCTACCAGGCGGTGCAGTTCTCCGGGCTCGAGTTCCTGACGCGGCCGCTCGTGCTCGTCATCCTCGCGCTCACGCTCTTGTCGCTGTGGGCGGGGCTCCGGAAGTCGAGCGCCGCGGTGAACACCGAAGGCTCGGTCGAGACCTCGCGCGCCGAGCGGATGTGGCCGCAGATCGCCTTCGGGGCCTTCCTGCTCGCGATCTTCGGTTTCGTGGTGCTCGAGGGACTGAAGAACTCCTACCTCGCCATGCTGTTCCCGGTGATCGTCGGCAGCCTCGGCTTCGCCATGGTGCTGCTGGTGATGGCGGCGCAGCTCCGGGGCCCGGTGAAGGCGGGCACGGCGAACTTCGACACCGAGGCCAACGCCACGGACCGCGGGCCCTGGCCGTTCCTGCTGTGGTTCACGGCCTTCATCGCGGGCGTCGCGGTGGTCGGGTTCTTCGCGGCGCTGATCGTCTGGTTCGTCGTGTTCCTCACGGTGGTGGCGCGCACCAGGCCGCTGACGACGGTCCTGCTCACGGCGGTGGCCTGCGGCTTCATCCTGGTGCTCGCCTCCTTCCTCAATCTCGTGTTCCCGGGCGGGCTGCTGCAGGAGATGGTCCGCCTGCCTTGGCCCTTCCGCTGACCCGAAGAGACCGCCGATGGACGACCTGATCGCGATCCCCTGCCTGTTCATGCGCGGCGGCACGAGCCGCGGGCCCTATTTCCTGCGCGACGACCTGCCCGCGGACACGGCGGCGCGCGACCGCGTTCTGCTCGCCGCCATGGGATCGCCGGATCCGCGGCAGATCGACGGGCTCGGCGGCGCCGACACGCTGACGAGCAAGGTCGCGATGGTGTCGAAGTCCACGCGGCCCGGCTGCGACGTGGACTACCTGTTCGCGCAGGTGAGCGTGGACAAGCCGATCGTGGACACCTCCCCCTCCTGCGGCAACATGCTGGCGGGTGTCGGGCCCTTCGCGATCGAGCGCGGCCTCGTGCCGGCCGAGGACGGGGTGACGCGCGTCGTCATCTACAACGTCAACACCGAAAGCCGCATCGAGGCGCTGGTGCAGACGCCGGGCCGCAAGGTCCGCTACAGCGGCACGACGGCGATCGACGGCGTGCCGGGCACGGCGGCCGAGATCCGGCTGAACTTCATGGACATCGTCGGCTCCAAAGCCGGCGCGCTGCTGCCGACCGGCAGGCCGCGCGAGGATCTCGGCGGCATCGAGGCGACATTGATCGACGTGGCGATGCCGATGGCGATCTTCCGCGCCGCCGATTTCGGCAAGACGGGATACGAGAGCCCGGCGGAACTCGACGCCGACCGCGACTTCTTCGCGCGCATGGAGCCGCTGCGCCGCGAGGCCGGGCGGCGCATGGGCTTCGGCGACGTGGCCGACAAGGTGATCCCGAAGGTCGCTCTCCTCGCGCCGCCGCGCGCGGGCGGGGCCGTCACATCGCGCTATTTCGTGCCGCACAAGACGCATGCGGCGCATGCCGTCACGGGCGCGCTGTGCGTCGCCACCTGCTGCGCGCTCGAGGGCTCGGTTGCCGAGGGCATCGCCGTCATGCCGCCCGGGGAGGATCGGGAGGTGATCATCGAGCACCCCTCCGGTATCTTCTCGGTCGCGCTCAAGACCACGGGGCAGGGGGCGGCGATGGATGTCGCGGGCGGCGTCATCCGCACCGCGCGGAAGATCATGGACGGTCACGTCTTCGTGCCGGCCGCCGCCTTCGGGGGCTGAGCCGTGCGGCGCGCCCTGGCTGCCGCGTGGCTGGCCGCGGCCCTTCCGGCGGCCGCTTCGGAACCGCCGCGCTGGCGCATGGACGCGCAGGCTAGCCGCCTGTTCTTCGAGGCGACGGAAGCCGGCCGGCCGGTGCGCGGCGAGTTCCGCCGCTTCGAGGCCGACATCGCCTTCGACCCCGACAGGCCCGAGACGGCGCGGGTGGAGGTGCGGATCGCCACCCTCTCGGCCGAGACGGGGCGGCCCATGCATGACCAGGCGCTGCAGGATGCCGACTGGTTCGCCCCGGCGCGCTTCCCCGAGGCTCGCTTCTCCCTCTCCGGCGCCAGACGGATGCCCGACGGGTCCTACCTCGGGGAGGGGAGCGTGACGCTGCGCGGACGCACGCAGCCGGTGCGGCTTTCGTTCCGGCTCTCCATCGAGGGTGAGGTGGCGCGCATGCGGGGCGAGGCGGTGCTGGACCGGCTCGCCTTCGGCATCGGCGAACGGACGGACCGCTCGGCCGGTTGGATCGGGCGCGAGGTGCGGGTCGAGGTGCAGCTGCTCGCGCGGCGTGAAACCCCAGCCGCGCCCTGAGGCCCGCCGGAAGCGCCCTCAGCCGGCGACGACGAAGGAGCGCAACGCCTCGGCTTCCTGCTCCGCCTCGGCGATGCGCGCCTTCACGCAGTCGCCGATCGAGACGAGGCCGACCAGCTTACCCTCGTCCATCACCGGCAGGTGCCGGAACCGCCTGTCGGTCATGATCTCCATCGCCTGCTGTACCGAGGTTGCGAGACCGACCGTCACCACGTCGCGCGTCATCACCTCGGCCGCCGGCAGCGCCAGCGCCGCCTCGCCGCGGTCCGCCAGGGCGCGCACAACGTCGCGTTCGGACAGGATGCCGAGCACCGCGCCCCCCTCATCGCGCACAAGCACCGCGCCGATGCGATGCGCAGACAGCTTCCGCGCCACGGCGTCCAGCCGCTCCTCCGGGCCGACCGCGACGACGCCGGTGCCCTTGCCGCGCAGGATCGCTCCGATGGTCATCACCGTTTCCTCCTGCTGCCGCGCCGGAGCGCGGCGCGGCAAGCCTGCCGCAACGCCCGGCCGCGGCGCAAGCGTCCCGTGCGAAGGGCGGGAGCGATGCGCCGTGTGCGCTGGCGCGCCAGTCGCGGATCCCGGGCGGGCAAGATCCATTCCGCACCCCCATCCGGCCGACGCCGGGCGCGTGGTCGTCATGCGCGCGAAGCACGGTCATGCTGCCATCCGCGGCCCTGCCGCTCCCGCCCCGCTGCGACTACACTCGAACAGCTTGCTCAAAGGGTTCGCCCATGTCGCTGCTGCACCGCCTCGTCATGTTCGCGGACGCCGTGTTCGCCATCGCCATCACGATCCTGGCGATCGAGCTTCGCCCCCCGCACGGCGCGCCTGGCGGGCTGTCTGCGGCCCTGCTCGCCATGTGGCCGAAGCTGCTGTCTTTCGCGCTGAGCTTCGTCGTGATCGCGGCGGTCTGGCTCAACCATGTGCGGATCGCCCGGCTGCTTTCGGGCGCGGACCGCGCCCTCACCTGGATGACCCTGGCGCTGCTCGCCGGCATCGCCTTCCTTCCCTTCCCGACCGCCGTGCTCGGCGAAGCGGGAGCGGAGCCGGCGGCGGTGGTGTTCTACGCGGGCAGCGTGGCGGCGGTGGCGTGCTTGCAGGGCGCGCTCTGGCTGCTGGTGCGCCGGCGCGCCTCGCTGCGCCGGCCCGACGCGCCCGAGTCGCTGCTGCGGACAGGCATTCGCCGCAGCTTCGCCACGGCCGCCGTCTTCGCGGTCTCCGTCCCGGTGGCGATGGTCCTGCCGCTGGCGGGCATGTTGCTGTGGGCCCTCACCCTTCCGGTGCTTGCCCTCATCGGCCGTCTGCCACTCACCGAGCCGGAGAGCTGACAGCCGGCCGTCTTGCGCACGGCGACCTGCCGCCCGCAGCGGCGGCAACCATCGCGCCGGCTCGGCCGTCCGCGCACGCGCAGAAGGGCGTCCCGCCAGAGCGGTGGATGGTTGGCTCAGCCGATGGCGATATCAAGCAGCCGCGCGGCGTCCATCCGCGCGGCGTCGCCGTGCCGCAGCAGCACGGTGGTGGTGTCGCTCTCGACGATCGCCGGGCCGGCGACCCGCTGGCCCGGCGCGAGCGCGGCGAAGTCGAACACCGCCACCTCGTGCCAAGCGCCATCCAGCAGGATCCGGCGCCGCGCGACGGGCGCG
>JANWXJ010000084.1 GCA_025055335.1 Acetobacteraceae bacterium | reverse complement strand
GGCCCTCTCGAGCCCGAGGCGCGCTTCCTGCTCGCCGCCCTCGGCGCCGCCCCGCCGCCCGACCGCGCCCCGCCCAGCTATGTGCGCGACCTGTTCGACCGCTACGCCGGCCGCTTCGACGCCGACCTCACGGGCCGGCTCGGCTACGCCACGCCGGCGGCACTCGCGGCGCTGCTCGGGCAGGTCGGCGTGCCGGCCGCGGGCGGCTTTGCCGTGCTCGATCTCGGCTGCGGCACCGGCCTCTCCGGCGTGGCGCTGAAGCCCTTCGCCGCCCGGCTCGAGGGGGTGGATCTCTCGCCGCGGATGCTCGAGGAGGCGCGCCGGCGCGGCATCTACGACGCCCTGCACGAGGCCGACCTGCTCGCCTTCCTCCCCCGCCATCCCGCCCGCTACGACCTCGTGGCGGCGGCCGATGTGCTGAACTACCTCGGCGACCTGACGGAGGCGCTCGCCGGGATCGCCGCGGCGCTGCGGCCGGGCGGGCATGCCGCCTTCAGCATCGAGAGCGGCGATGCCCCGGGTTTCGCGCTGGGCGAGGGGCTGCGCTACCGCCACGCGCCGGCGGAGGTTGCCGCGCGTGTCGAGGCGGCGGGGCTGCGGCTGCTGGCGCAGGAGGCAGCCACGCTGCGGCAGGAGAAGGGCCGGCCGGTCGCCGGCGTGCTGTTCGCCGCCCGGCGCCCCGGCTGACGGGGCGGGGCCGCCGCCGCGGGCTGCGTCAGATCCGCCGGGCCTGCGGGGCAGGCAGGATCTCCGCCGCCAGCCGGGCGACATCCTGCGCGGCGGGCGAGGCCGGATGGCGCGTCAGCAGCGGCGTCTGGCTGCGTATGGCGTCCCGCACCTTCGGATCGCGGCGGATGATGCCGGCCAGAGGCACCTCGCGGCGGAGGAACCGGCGTGCGGCCTGCGCAAGCGTCTCGTAGGTGCGGCGGCCGGCGGCGGGGTCTGCGGCCTGGTTCACCACCACCCGCACGTCGCTCCGCGGCGCGTCCTGCTGGTGCAGTTTCAGCACGGCGTAGGCGTCTGTCAGGCTGGTGGGCTCGTCGGTGGCGACCACCAGCAGCAGGTCGGCCGCTGCGGCCATCCGGCGTGTCGGGGAATCGAGCCCCGCGCCGAGATCCACGACCACATCCTGCCACCGCCGCGCCGCCTCCGGCAGCAGCGCCAGCGCCGCATCAAGCGCCGGCCCGTCGAGCGCGGCGAGCGAGCCGGACCCCGAGCGCCCCGCCAGCACGTCGAACCCCGGGCCCGGCAGATGCACCGCCGCGTGCGGCAAGGAGATCCGCCCGGCGAGCACGGCGCCGAGGTCGTGCGCCGGCGACAGCCCGAGCTGCACGTCCACATTGGCCAGCCCGAGATCGCCGTCGAACAGCAGCACCCGCCGCCCGTGCCCGGCCAGCGCCTGTGCGAGCGTGACGGCGAGCCATGTCTTGCCTACCCCGCCCTTGCCGGAGGCGATGGCGATGATACGCCCGCGCGGCGGCGCCGAGAGCGGCAGCGGAAGGGGGGAGATGGTCGCGCTCATGCAGCAGTCTCCTCGGCCGCGATTCGGTCGCCGCGCAGGCGCCCGGCCAGGGTTTCGGGGGAGAGCGGGAGCAGCCCGCCTGCGGGGCCCGGGCCGATGCCGCCCTCCGTGAGGGCGAGCGGCCCCCCCCAGGCGGCGGCGAGCACGGAGCCGAGCCGCCGCGCCTGGTCGAGCCGGGTCGGCAGCAGCAGCCGGCAGCCTGCGACGGCGTAGACGCGTGCGATCTCGGCCGCCTCCGCCGCATCGAGCCCGGCAGGCAGCACCAGCACCATCTCCGCGTCCACCGCGCGGGCGAAGGCGGAAAGGCGGGCCATCTCCTCCGGGTCGAAGGGGTCGGCGCCGGCGGTGTCGATCACCACCGGCTGTCCCGGCCGGCGGTCCCTGACCGCCTTCACCAGCGCCTCAGTCGTCGGCGCCACGGCCATGCCGGTGCCGAGGATGCGGGCGAAGGCGGCGAGCTGCTCCGCCGCGCCGGCGCGGTTCGAATCGCTCGTGACGAGAAGCGGCGGCGTGCCGGAGAGCAGGGCGCGGGTCGCGAACTTCCCGGCCGTCGTGGTCTTGCCTGCGCCGGGGGGGCCGGCGACGAGCAGAGGGCGCTCGGTGCCGCGCGGCAGGGGCGCGAAGCACAGCTCCCGCTCCAGCGCCTCCGCGAGAGGGCCGGCGCCCAGCCGGTCGAGCAGGGCGGGCGGCGTGTTGTGCCAGGCGAGCGAGCCCGGGCACGGCACCGCGGCGGGCCGCGGCACCGGCGCTTCCTCCGCCGGCTCGACCGCCGCCGTCACCTCGACGCCGTCGCGGCTTCTGGTCACCCCGAGGATCACCGCCTCCTCGCCGAGTTCGCGCCGCACCTCGGCCAGCGCCTGGCTCGTGGAGCGGGCGCGGAAGATGCGCAGCCGCATGTCAGACCACCCCCACGGTGCGGATACGGGCGCGCGGGTGGATCTCGGTCTGCGCCAGGACCGGCGTGGCCGGGCGGAACCGCTCGACGATCGCCCGCACATGGGCGCGGATCGCCGCAGAGCAGACGAGCACCGGGGTTTCGCCCGCTGCCGCCGCCGCATCCAGCGCATCGCGCAGCCGCTGCATGAACTCCGACAGCCGCGACGGCGCCATCGCGAGCTGCCGCTCCTCCCCCTGGCCGAGCACGCTCTCGGCGAAGGCGGCCTCCCATTCCGGAGACAGCGTCACGAGCGGCACGTACCCGCCGGGCCCGCGCGCCGCCTCGCTGATCTGCCGCGAAAGCCGCGCGCGCACCTGCGCGACGATGCCGGGCACCGCCCGAACGCCGGCCGTCGTCGCCTCGTGGATGCCTTCGAGGATCGTCGGCAGGTCGCGGATCGAGACGCGCTCGGCGAGCAGCGCCTGCAGCACCCGCTGCACCGTCCCGATGCTGGCATGCGCCGGGATGAGATCGGAAACGAGGCGCTGCTGTTCCCGCGGGAGCTCGTCGAGCAGCTTCTGCGTCTCGGCGTGGGACAAAAGTTCGGCCATGTTGTCGCGGGCGATCTCGGTCAGGTGGGTGGCGAGCACGCCCGCCGCGTCCACCACCGTGCAGCCGCGGGCCAGCGCCTCCTCGCGGTGCTGCTCCTCGATCCAGATCGCCGGCAGGCCGAAGGTCGGTTCGGCGACCCGCTCGCCGGGCAGGGGCGGCACGCCGCCCGCCGGGTCTATCGCGAGCAGGAGCGGCGGACGCAGCCGGCCGCGTCCGGCCTCGATCTCCTTCACGCGGATCACGTACTCGTCCGGGGCGAGCTGCAGGTTGTCCTGGATGCGCACCGCCGGGAGGACGAAGCCCATCTCCTGCGCGATGGTCCGGCGCAGCGCGCGGATCTGTTCGGTCAGCCGCGGCGCCTCCCCGGCGGCGAGCCCGAGCAGGCCGTAGCCGAGCTCGAGACGCAGCAGGTCCATCTGCAGGGACTGCGCCGCCGGCGCCTCGGCCGGAGCCGGCTGGTCCGCCGCCGGCTGGGCCGCGGCCGCGCGCTCCTGCCGCGCCCGCAGCCAG
>JANWXJ010000078.1 GCA_025055335.1 Acetobacteraceae bacterium | reverse complement strand
GTGGCTGCTGCTGTTCGGCGTGGCGCGGCCGATGGCGCGGCTTGCCGCCGCCACCCGCTCGCTCGCCGAAGGGCGGCTCGACACCGAGGTGCCCGAGGCCGGCCGCCGCGACGAGGTGGGCCAGCTCGCCGATGCCGTGCTGGTGCTGCGCGACAACAGCCGCCGCGCCCGCGCCCTCGAGGAGGAGGCGAAGGCCGCCGAGGCCCGCGCCGCCGGCGAGCCCAAGCGCGAGCTCGCCGATCTGGCCGGGCGCTTCGAGGCGAGCGTGGGCGAGGTGGTGCGCGCCGTCGCCGCCGCCGGCGAGCGGCTTGCGGCCAATGCCGCCACCCTCTCCGCCGTCGCCGAGCGGACGGGGCAGCGCGCGGGCGCCGTCGCCGCCGCCTCGGCCCAGGCGAACGGCAATGTCCAGACCGTCGCCGCCGCCGCCGAGCAGCTCTCCGCCTCGATCGCCGAGATCACCCGCCAGGTGAGCGACAGCGCCGAGGTGGCGCGCAAGGCGGTGGCGCAGGTGCGCGAGAGCGACCGCACAGTGCAGGGCCTGGCAGAGGGCGCCCGCCGCATCGGCGACGTGGTGCGGCTGATCTCGGACATCGCCGGCCAGACCAACCTCCTCGCGCTGAACGCCACGATCGAGGCCGCCCGCGCGGGCGAGGCGGGCAAGGGCTTCGCCGTGGTGGCGAGCGAGGTGAAGAACCTCGCCAGCCAGACCGCGAAGGCGACCGACGAGATCGCCGCCCAGGCCGCCGCCATCCAGGGCGAGACGGAGCGGGCGGTGGAGGCGATCCGCGGCATCGCCGGCGTGATCGAGCAGCTCGACCGGATCGCCGCCGCCATCGCCGCCGCCGTCGAGGAACAGGGCGCCGCGACACGGGACATCGCCCGCAGCGTCCAGGAGGCGGCGAGCGGCACGAGCCAGGTGACGGCGAACATCGCCGACGTCTCCGCCGCCGCGACGGAAACCACCGACGCCGTGAGGGAGCTGCGCGGCACCGCCGCGGAGGTGTCGCGGTCCGGCGAATCGCTCCGGGCCGAGGTCGGCCGCTTCCTCGGCACGCTGCGCGCGGCCTGATCCGGCTGCGCCGCCCGGCATTCCCGCGCGGGCGCTTCGCCGCTAGAGGGCGGGGGAGATGCCCGGCCTCCTCCGCCACCTCCACGCCTGCAACACCCTCGCCTCGCCCGCCGGCCTCACGCCCTTCCTGATCGGCGGGCGGCAGGTCGGCTGGCTCGCGCCCGAAACCGTCCGCGCCCTCGCCTCCTGCGCGGGCGAGGTGCGGGCCGACGGGCGGGGCCTGCATCTTGCCCCAGCCGGGACGCCTGCGGCCGCGAGCCGCGCGCTCGCCGCCCTGGCGGAGCGGCTTGCCGCGCTCGGCCTCTGCCGCCTGCGCGGCGAGGCCTTCGACGTGCGCGAACACCCCGGCGGCCCGGTGCTGGCGACGCTCGACCGCGGCGCGCTGCCGCTGTTCGGCGTGGCGGCCGAAGGAGTGCATGTGAACGGCCTGCTGCGCCGGGGCGGGCGGCTGTTCCTGTGGATGGGGGTGCGGGCGGCGGACAAGGCGGTCGCGCCCGGAGCCCTCGACAACCTCGTGGCGGGCGGCGTGCCGGCCGGGCTCGACGCCGCCGCCACCCTAATCAAGGAAGCCGAGGAGGAGGCCGGGATCCCGCCCGAACTCGCCGCCGCCGCCCGGCCCGTCGGGCGCATCTCCTACAGCATGGCCGGGCCCGAGGGGCTGCGGCGGGATCTCCTGCACTGCTACGACCTCGATCTGCCCGAGGGCTTCGTGCCCGCCCCGCGCGACGGCGAGGTGGAGCGCTTCGAGCTGTGGCCGGCCGAGGAGGTGCTCGATCTCGTCCGCCGGACCGGGCGGGTGAAGTTCAACGTCAACCTCGTGCTGATCCACCTGTTCCTGCGCGAGCGGCTGATCGGCCCCGAGGATCCGGAGGCCGCGGCGCTGGCCGAGGGCCTCGGCCTCGGCTGAGGCGCGGGGGGAACCCCTGCCCCGCCGGCCCCGCCTGCTGGGCGGCAAGCCGCCCGGCCGCGCCCCTCGGCCGAGGCCCGCCCCGATACGGTCACCTGCGCATGGCCTGCGGCCCGCGGGGCGGCGGCGCGGGCGGGCGGACCAGCCCCCGCCCGGCAGCCGGGGCGGCAGCAGCCGCGAAGGCGCCCCGCTACTGCCGCGTGCCGAAGCGCATCAGAACGCTGCGCAGCGGATCCGCGCCCGGGTTGTGCACCGCCATGTCCACCACGATCTGCCGCGCCGAGGCAGACCGGCCGTAATAGGTCTGGTTCTGCTCCTCCCGGCTCGACAGGATCGAGCCTTCCAGCGTGACGCCGGCGAACAGCCCCCGCGCCTTGGCGTAGGTGACAAGATCGGGCCCGACCGCCGCGGTGGTGCCGGCGCCGATTCCGCCGCCGATGGTGGCGACCGAGAGGGACGCGTCGGCCCCGAGCGTGAACTGGCTCGACAGCACGGCGTTCAGCGCCCGGTCGTTCATGATCATGATCATCACCTGGCTGTCCTGCAGCCCCGCCTGCAGCCCGACGCTGCCGGTGCCGATGCCGTAGAAGGCCGGCGAGGACCAGGACCCGGCCCCGTCGCGCCCGACCAGCACGCAGGCGCCGCCCTCGCCGCCGAAGATGAAGCCGGCGCGGAACACCTGCGGGCAGATGATCACCGCGCGGGCGCTGCGCAGGCGCGCCGCGGCATCGCGCGCGGGGGCGGTGTTGTCGCCCAGCATGTCCTGCACGGCGAGGGTTGCGCGGTCCACAAGCGCCTGCTGTTCGGCCTGGGATCCCGCGCCGCCGGCGCAGCCGGCGAGGAGGCCCAGGAGGGCGGTGAGCACGATTGCACGGCGCATGAGAAACCTCCGCCAAGCCGTTGCGCTGGCTTACAGTACAGCATCGGGATTGTGGCAGGAAACGGATTCGCCGCCCCCCTCAGGCGAAGGGCTCCTCGTTCACCGAGGCGACGCGCCACTGCCGGCCCTGCCGTTCGAGCCGCGTCAGGGAAAGGTTCTTCACCGAGAAGCGCAGCGCCTGCTCGGGCGTCAGGCCCATGGCGTGGGCGATGGCGGCACGGATGGTGCCGCCATGGGCGACGACGACGACATCCTGCCCGGCGTGCCGGTCGGCGAGCGCCTCGATCGCCGGGCCGACCCGGGCGATGACGTCGGCGATGCTCTCGCCGCCGGGCGGGCGTTCCTCCGCGCCGTGCGGCCAGAACGGATGCGGGGGATGGCTCAGGCGTTCGGTCAACGCCTCGTGGCTGATGCCCTGCCACGCCCCGAGATGCTGCTCCGACAGGCGCGCTTCCACCTCCGGCTGCGTCTCGGGGTAGCCGGCGGAGAAGATCGCCGCCGCGGTGTGGCGCGTGCGCTGGAGCGGCGTCGTCACCCAGCGGGCCGGGACGGGCAGGCGGCGGGCGAGCCAGCGGTAGCGCTCGGCGTCGGCCGCCAGGGCCAGCGCGCAGAGGGCGACATCGGCATCGCCGTAATAGGTTGTCCGCGCCGAGGGCTCGACCAGAGCGTGGCGGATCAGGAACAGGCGGGTCGTCTCGGGCATCGGGGAAAGAGCCGCAGGTCGGGATTCAGGCTTCGTTCACGTCCGCGCGCGCAGGATCGGGGTGCCGGCGCTGCGCCGGCCGACCCGGCGCCGCCGGAGCCGCAGCACCCCAATACGGGGATCGGAGTCCACCGCGATGCACCCCCCGAAGGCCGACCCGGCCAGCACGTCCCCGGCCCACGCGCAGCACCTGGCGCCGGAGGCGATCGAATCGCTCGACGAACGGGCCGCCTGGGCCCTCGCGCTTGCCGCCTGGCTGCAGACGCCCGACCCCTCCGAGCCGCCGCCCCCGATGCCCGATCCGCAGCCTGACGCGCTCGGCACGGACGGTCCGCTGCCCTGGCTCGTCGCCGCTCCCGTACCCTCGGACTGGTGGATGTAGCCGCTCAGGCGGCCTTCGCGCCGGACAGCCCCGGCAGCGGCAGGGCCCCGGCCGCCTGCCAGCTGGCCCAGACCGTCTCCGCCTCCGCGGCGGAGAGCGGCATGTTCGGCGGGCGGATGTTGCGCCACGTGGAATCGCCGGTGCTGCGGGCAATCACCTCGCGCAGCCCGGCGATCAGCGGCACCGAGGAGGCCGCGGCGCGCGTCGCGTTCAGCACCGCCTGCGCGCGGTCGGCCGCCGGCCCGCTGCGGTGGGCGTACACGATGCCGCCCCACAGGCAGTTGGCGTTCGAGGCCGCGGTGATGCAGCCCGCCCCGCCGTCGAGCAGGATCCTCTGCAGGAAGGCGTCGGAGCCGGAATACACCTCGAAGCCCTCCGGCCCGAAGGCATCCACCATCGCCTTCATGTTCGCATAGTCGCCGCTGCTGTCCTTCACGCCCTTCACGACGCCGGGGAAGGCGTCGAGCAGCCGGCGGATCAGCGGCAGCGTGATCGGCACCGCCGACTGCTGCGGGAAATGGTACAGATACACCTTCGCGCGGCCCTTGGTCCGCTCGATCACGGCCGCATACCAGGCGAACAGGCCGTCCTCGGTCGGGTTCTTGTAGTAGAAGGGCGGCAGCATCAGCACCCCCGGGCAGCCGGCGGCGGCGGCGTGGTTCGCCAGCTCCACCGTGTCGGTGAGCGACGGGCAGCCGGTGCCCGGCAGCAGGCGTTCGGCCGGGATGCCGCGGGAGACGAGGCCATCCAGGATCGCCATCCGCTCGTGCAGGCCGAAGGAGGCCGCCTCGCCGGTGGTGCCGAGGATGCCGAGGCCGTCGCAGCCATGCGTCAGCAGCCAGCGGCAATGCGCGGCCATCCGCTCGAGGTCGGGGGCCAAGTCGGGCCCCATCGGCGTCAGCACCGCCGCGTTCACGCCGCCATAGATCGGCTTGCTCATGGCTTCGCCCTTCCCTTCCCGCCCGGCCACATCCCGGGCCAGCGCACCACATGGTCCTCGAGGCGTCCCGCCTCGCGTTCCGCCACCGCCCGGCCGCGCACCGACACGCCGGCGCGGTGCACGCTCTCCGGATCGCCGGAGACGAGCGGGTGCCACGCCGGCAGGTCCTTCCCTTCCCGCACCAGGCGGTAGGCGCAGGACGGCGGCAGCCAATCGATCCGCGCAAGCCGCGCAGGTGTGAGGCGGACGCAATCCGGCACCCGGTCCTTGCGGTGCGCATAGTCCGAACAGCGGCAGGCGTCGAGGTCGAGCAGCCGGCAGGCAACGTTGGTGTGATGCACCCGCCCCGTCTCCTCGTCGCGCAGCTTGTGCAGGCAGCAGCGGGCGCAGCCGTCGCAGAGGGATTCCCACTCCGCGCGCGTCATCTGCTCGAGGCGCTTCCTGCGCCAGAACGGAGGGTCCGCGGCGCCGCGGCGGTCCGGGCCGGGCGGCCCCGGTGCGCCGCCCCCGGCGGCCGGCCGCCCCGTCACCGGCCGCCCCCGTCCGGGTCGTCCTCGAAGCGGTAGGGATCGCGCTCCTGCACCTCGGCGCGGGCGAAATCGGTGATCCGGTCATAGGCGCGGCCGGGGGCGAAGTCGCACAGCGCGCGGAGCATCTGCGGCAGTTCCTGCGGCGTGCCGAAGAACTCCCCGACATTCGGGTCGAACAGGAAGATGCCGAGATGGAAGGTGGCGACGTTGCGCTTCACCGCGCCGCGGTAGCCGGCGATCGCGTGCCGGCCGAGGTTCGGGATCTCCATCGTCCAGGTGGCGGCCGCCCCGTCGAGGGCGAGATCGGCGGCGATGAAGCGTTCCATCGCCCGCAGCGACTGCATCTGCCCGGGGCCGAACTCCGGCCGGCGGTGGAGGTGGGGGGTCACCTGCGTCTTCTCGGTGAAGTCGAGGCCGAGCGGCTTGTCGGCCCGCCGCCTCGCCTCGAGGCGGCCATAGGTCGGGCGCAGCAGGGAATAGACGATCTGCCGCCGCTTCGCCTCAGGCGAGAGATGCCGCAGCTCGGCCAAGCGCTCCTCGGGGGTGCGGGCACGGCCCGAGCGGATGAGCTTCAGCCACTGATCGCACAGCGCAACGCAGATCCCGCCCCGCACCGCGGGGTGGGTTTCCCCCCGGAGCAGGTCCGACTGGTCGAACGGGGCGAACAGCATCGGCCGGCGGCCTCCTTCGCCCCGAGCCTAGGGCCGCCGGCTGCGGAATGGAACGCATCCCCCGCCCCGGGCGCCGCCTTTGGCCGCGCCGGCGCAGGCGGGTATCGCGGCCCTCGGCTTGACAGTTCCCGAACATAACAAGAACATCTCGCCATGGACCTCGCCCCGGCCGACCGCACCCTGCTCGTCGCCCGCGCCGCCACGCGGCTCTGCCTCGCCCTCGGCTGGGCGCCCCTGCCCGAGCTGCGGTTGCCGGACGGCCGCCGGCTCGACATCCTGGCGCTCAGGGGGGACGGGGGGCTTGCCGCGATCGAGGTGAAGTCCTGCGCGCGGGATTTCCTGTCGGACGCCAAATGGCCCGAATACCGCGCCTAGTGCGACGCCCTCTATTTCGCGGTGGACGTGGATTTCCCGGACGGCCTGCTTCCCGCCGACGCAGGGCTGATCGTCGCGGCCGAGGGGGGCGCTGCGGTGATCCGGGAGGCGCCGGCGCATCCGCTGGCGCCCGCCCGGCGCGCCTCGCTGCTCCGCCGCTTCGCCGCCGTGGCGGCAACGCGGCTCGCCCGCGCGGCCGATCCGGCCGGGGCGGCCATGCTCGGCGCGGGGCTCGCGCTCGAGTGAGGGCGGGCGTCAGGCGTAGGATTTCTGCTCGGCGATGTCGCTGCCGAGGATGCGGTTGATCTCGGCCTTGATCGCCGCGCGCCGGTCGTTCGTGGCATAGACGCTGCGCGCGAGCCGCACGAACTCGGCGCCGAAATCCCCCCGCTTCTCGTGCAGGCGGAGCGCGTCCTCCACCTCCCACAGCGCCTCGTTCACCCGCCGAAGCTCCTCGATCAGCGGCAGGATGGCGGGGAAGCGGGCGCGCAGCGGCGCGAGCGCGGCTTCCAGCATCTCCGCCTCCCGCCCGATATGGGCGAGCTTGGCGGGATCGGCGATCCGCTCCTGCTTGATGCGGAGGATGGTGAGCTTGTCGGCGGCCTCGCCGGGCGAGACCTCGATCGGAAGGCGCATGGGCGGGCGCTAGCAGGGCCCGAGCGGCGCGGCAAGCGGCGGGCGCTCAGCCCCCGGGCGGCGGCCACGCCGCCGAACCCCCCGGCCCCTGCCCGGCAGGGTGCCACGGCCGGGGAGGCCGGCCGTGGCCCCGCGGCGGCCCCGCGCCGCCGCTCAGCCGGGCAGCGCCGCCTCGGCCGGCGGAGCGGAAAGCCGACGCAGCTCGCCCCCCCATTCGGCCACCATCGCGGCCGACAGCCCCGCCGACTCGCAGCCCTCCCCGCAGAGCAGCACATCGGGGCGGAGCGCACGCGCGAGAGATGCCGCGCCCCCCGCCTCGAACAGGGTGACGAGATCCACCGTCGGCAGCGAGGCGAGCACCGCCGCCCGCGCCGCCTGCGCCTGCAGCGGCCGCGGCCCCGCCGCTTCCGCGGCCAGGGCGGAATCGTCGGCAAGCCCGACCACCAGCCTGTCGCAGGCGGCGCGGGCGGCGGCGATGAGCGCGATCTCGGCCTGCCCGGGAAGATCGAAGCCGCCGGCCAGGAAGCCGATTCGCAGGCCGCGGCGGCGCCAGCGCTCGGCCTGCTCCACCGCCACGCTGCGCGGGCGGATCTTGCGCAGCGCCCCGCGTTCGGGGGTGAGCGCCTCGAGCAGGTCCTGCTCGCGCGCCACCGCCGGCCCCACCTTGGCCACGACGACCCCGGCTGCGAGAGAGGCGAGCCGCGCGGCGGTGCGCAGCGGCACCGCGGCGGCGAGCGCGGCGGCAAGGGTGGCGGCCACCGCGTCCGCCGCGCCCGACACGTCGTGCACCTCCGGCGCCTCGGCCGGCAGGTGCAGCACACCGTCGCGGTCGAGCAGGGTCATCCCCTCCTCGCTGCGGCTCACAAGAACCGCGCCGAAACGGTGTCCGGCGCGGAGCGATTCGGCCGCGGCGGCGATCTCGGCATCGGTCCGGCAGGGCAGGCCGGTGGCCCGCTCCACGTCGCGCCGCGCCGCCACGACGAGGTTGGCCCCCGCGTGCCGTGCCAGATCGCGCCCGCGCGGGGCGGCCAGCACGAAGCGCCCGGCGGCGCGGGCGGCGGCCAGAAGGCGCTGCGGCGTGTCGTTCGCGAGCACGCCCCCGCCGTGGTCGGCCACCACCAGCACCGAGGTCGCCGCCACCGCATCCGAGGCGATCTTGACCAGCCGCTCGGCAAGCCGCGGATGGATCGGCCCGGCCGGTTCGTGGTCGGCGCGGAGCAGCGGATGGCCCTGGGCGATGAAGCGCGTCTTCTGCGGGGTGGCGCGGCCGCCCTGCACGAGAAGCCAGGGCTCCACCCCCGGCTGGCCGCCGACGAGGCCGGTCAGATCCGCCCCCGCCTGGTCGTCCCCCACCACCGAGACGAAGGCGACCGCCGCCCCGAGCGCGGTGAGGTTGCGCACGATGTTGCCCGCCCCTCCGGGCAGCGCCACCTCCCGCTCGACCGACAGCACGGGCACCGGCGCCTCGTTGCTGATCCGCTCGACCCGGCCATAGACGTAGCGGTCGAGGCTCGCATCCCCCACCACCAGGACCGAGGCGCGGCGCAGGCTGCGTATGGCGGCGCCGAGATCGGCCGCCTCGGGCAGCCCGACCCGCGGGCGCGCCGCCGGTGCCGGGCGGGGCGCGGAGGGGGGCTCGGGTGTGTCGGCTGGCATCCCCGCTGTGCGTAGCGCGGCTGCGCCGGCCGAGGCAAGGCGCGGTTAACCGGCCGGAAGCCGCTCCGTGGCAGGCTTGCGTTCCGTGCCCGATCGCCGCTTGCCCTGCCGATGAGCCTGATCGCCCCGAACGGAGGCACAGCCGGCCTCGCCCTGCTGCTGCGCGATTCCATCGCCGGGCACAGCCCGCGCGAGGCGCTGCTTCTCTCTCTGTCCGGACCGGCCGCCCCGGCGGGGCGGCTCCGCCGGCGCCTGCTGGCCGAGGCGCTGGCGCCGCTGCGCGGCAGCCGGCGGGTGCGCCTGTTCGACCTGCCGGGCGGGGATCTCGTGGCGATCGCCCCGCCGCCCGCGCCGGAACTCGACGTTGCGGCCGAGGCGCTGGCGGCGATCCTCGAGGATCCGGCCGCCGTCCGGCGCCTCGATCTGCCGGGCGGCGCGCCGGCCCTGCTTGCCGCCATGGAACGCGCGATGGGGCTGGCCGCGGCTGCCCTGCCGGCCGCCGCGCCGGCCGGCGCCCCACCTCTGGACGAGGCCGGGCTGGCCGCGCTGGAACGCGGCCTCGCGCAGGCTGATCTCTCGCCCTTCCTCCGCTGCCAGACGGTCTGCCGGATCGCCCCCGGCACGCCGCCGGAACCCTGCTGGGAGGACCGTCGGGTGCCCGAAGCGCCGCTGGTCGCGGCGCTGACCGGCCAGGACGCGGCTGCCGCGCCGGAACTGCTGCGCCGCCTTCGCCGCACGCTGGACAGGCGCATGCTTGCCGCTCTCGCCCGCCCCGAATGCGTGGCGGAGGCACGGCCGGTGCTGCTGCCGCTGCTGCCCGAGAGCCTCGCGAGCGACGCCTTCCAGAGGGTCGAGGCGGCGTGGCCGCGGCGCAGCCGCAAGGCCGTCCTGCTGTCGCTCGCGGTGGCGGACATGCTCGCCACGCCGGATGCCGCCGCCGGCGCGCTCGCGACGGCGCGGGAAGGCGGCTGGCGGGTCGTGCTGGAAGCCGCCGGGCCGGAGGAACTTCGCCTCGCCCCCGCCCGCGCCCTCGGCATCGGCCTCGTGCGGGTGCCGTTCTCCCCGGCACTCGCGGCCGACCCGGGGGCGCTCGGCGCGGCGGGCGCCGAGGTGGTGCTGGCCGCGGCGGACCGGGCCGCGGCGATCGCCTGGGGCTGGCAGCACGGCGTCGGTCTGTTCCAGGGCCGGCTGGTGGAGAAGCGGCGCGGCTGAGCGCTGGGGGGCGGGCGGCACGGCCGCGGGAAAAGGCGGGGTGCGTCTCAATCTTTGCCCGCCACCGGCGGATTACAAAATGTCTACCTGGGCGTAGGATTCGATCCGTTTTGGTAATGCCTCACGGCCCTGCAATGAACACCGCCATGCGTCCTGCGCGTCCCCCCCTCTCCCGCGCCGCGGCCCTGCCGATGCTGTTCGGCCTCCTCGCGCTCGGCGCCTGCGGCGGCCAGGGATCCTCGATCGCCGACAGCGCGGTGCTGGCCTCTGCCCCGCGTCCGCCGATGTGGGGCGGCGCCGCGGTGGACCGCTCTCCGGAGGAGCTTCGCCCCTGGCTCGGGCCCACCCAGTCCGGCCAGTGCTGCGGCCCGGGCACCGGCGTGATCACCGTGGCCTCGGTGCCGCCGGGGGCGACCTGCACCGTCTCCCGCGACGGCCAGCGCGTCGCGGAGCTGACGACCCCGGCGCGCGTCGAGCTGCTGCGCGGCAACAGCCCGGCCACGGTGTCCTGCACGGCGCCGGGGCATTTGCCCACCACGGTCACGCTGCGGCCGCTGCGCGACCTCGGCGTGCACCACCACCAGCCCATCCCGGGCCGCGGGGCGCAGGAGCACCGGCGCGACATCGAGACCGGCCGCGTCCGCCGCCTCTTCGACGTGACGGTGCATCTGCCGCCCGCCCGCTTCGCCTCCGCCGCCGAGCGCGACGCCTGGTTCAGCGCCCGCGCCGCCGAGATCCGCGCCTACTGGGCCGAGCCGATCGCCCGCGCCGAGCGCGCCGCCGCCGCGCGCTACAACGGCATGATCGACAGCCCGGAGACGCTGCGCGGCTACATGCAGGCGTATCTCGCCGCGCTCGAGGCGCAGCGCGCCGCCACCCAGGCCGGGCCGGCCACCGCCGCCCGCGGCCGCTGAACGGCCAAGCGCGCCAA
>JANWXJ010000051.1 GCA_025055335.1 Acetobacteraceae bacterium | reverse complement strand
AGATCCCGACCCTGGTGCTCGAGGACGGCACGGCCGTGTTCGACAGCCGCGTCATCGTCGAATACCAGGACGGGCTGCCGGGCGGCCCGCGGCTGATCCTAGAGGGCGGCGCGGCGCGGCTCAAGACGCTCACGCTGCAGGCGCTGGCCGACGGGCTGTGCGATGCCGCCGTCGCGCTGCGCTACGAGACGGCGCTTCGCCCCGAGCACCTGCGCTGGGCAGAATGGTCGGCGAGCCAGACGACGAAGGTGGTTGCCTCGCTGGATGCGCTGGAGCGCGACTGGGTACCGCACCTGTCCTCCGTCCTCGACATCGGAGTCATCGCCGCGGCCTGCGCCCTCGGCTATCTCGACCTCCGCTTCGCCTCCCTCGGCTGGCGCGAGGGACGTGCCGGCCTTTCCGCCTGGTACACGGCCTTCGCTGAGCGCCCCTCGATGCGGGCCACGGCGCCCGGCTGAGCCGCTCACTCCGCCGCCACCTCGTGGAGCGGTGCCCCTTGCGCCTCGAAGGCCGAGAGGTTGGCGATCGTCGTTTCGGCGATCGCGGTCAGCGCCTCCTCGGTGAAGAAGGCCTGGTGGCCGGTGATCAGCACATTGGGGAGGGTGAGGAGCCGGGCGAAGACGTCGTCGCGGATCACGGTGTTGGAGAGGTCAGCGAAGAAGAGGTCGGCCTCCTCCTCGTACACGTCGAGGCCGAGATGCCCGATCCGGCCCGACTTGAGGCCCTCGATCACGGCCGCCGTGTCCACGAGCGCGCCGCGGCCCGTGTTGATCAGCATCACCCCGGGCTTCATGCGCGCGATCGCGGCCGCATCGATCATGTGGTGCGTCTGCGGCGTGAGCGGGCAGTGGAGCGAGACGATGTCGCTGCCGGCGAGCAGTTCGGTGAGAGAAACGTAGCGGACGCCGAGCGCCTCCGCCTCGGCCGAGGGCGCCGGATCGTGGGCGAGCAGCCGGCAGCCGAAACCGCGCATGATGCGCGCGAAGGCAAGGCCGATCCGCCCGGTTCCCACCACCCCGACGCTTCGCCCGGCCAGGGTGATTCCGAGCAGCCCGTCGAGCGCGAAGTTGCCCTCCCGCACCCGCACGAAGGCGCGGTGCAGGTGGCGCGCGAGCGAGAGCACCATTCCGGCCGTGTGCTCGGCCACCGCCTCCGGCGAATAGGCCGGCACCCGCGCCACCCGGATGCCGGCCGTGCGCGCCGCCGACAGATCCACGCTGTTGAACCCGGAGGCGCGCAACGCGATCAGCCTGACGCGGCGGGCGGCAAGCGCGGCGATGGCCGGGGCGTCGGCGATGTCGTTGACGAACAGGCATACCGCCCCCTCCGGCGTGGCGAGCGAGGCGGTCTCCGGAGAGAGCCTCGCCTCGAGCCACAGGAAGCGGTGCGGCGCGCCGGCACGGTCGTTGGCCGCGGCCAGGAAGGCCCGGTCGTAGGGGCGGGTGCTGTAGACCGTCACGTCCATGGTGCCCTCTCCGCGACATGGGCGCCGCAGCATAGCCCATGGAACCGGGCGGCGGCGCCTGCTACAGGGCGGCGGCCATGCTCCGCCTGACCGAACTCCGCCTGCCGCTCGGCCACGCCGAGACGGCGCTGCCGGAGGCCATCGCCGCACGGCTCGGCGTGCCGCGCGAGGCGCTGCGCTCCTTCCGCGTCGCCCGCCGCGGCTGGGACGCGCGGAAGCAGTCCCGGATCGTCCTGGTCTACACGGTGGACGTCGAGGTCGCGGACGAGGCGAGGGTGCTGCGGCGCCACGCGAAGGATCCGCATGTCGGCCGCAGCCCGGACACGCGCTACCGCCACCTCGCCCGCGCACCGGAGGGTTTCGCCAACCGACCCCTCGTCATCGGCACCGGTCCCTGCGGGCTGTTCGCAGCGCTGATCCTGGCGGAAGCCGGCTTCCGCCCGATCATCCTGGAACGCGGCAAGCCGGTGCGCGAACGCACCAAGGACACCTGGGCGCTGTGGCGGCGCTCGATCCTCGCGCCGGAAAGCAACGTGCAGTTCGGCGAGGGCGGCGCCGGGCTGTTCTCGGACGGCAAGCTCCACAGCCAGATCCGCGATCCGCAGTTCCGCGGCCGCAAGGTGCTGGAGGAGTTCGCCGCCCACGGCGCGCCGGAGGAGATCCTGTTCGCCGCCAAGCCGCATGTCGGCACCTTCCGGCTGGTGACCGTCGTCGAGGGGATGCGGGCGAAGATCGAAGCGCTCGGCGGGGAATACCGCTTCGGCTGCAAGGTCACGGACCTGATGATCGTGGGCGGCCGCGTGGCGGGCGTGCAGCTCGAATCGGGCGAGCGCATCGCGGCCGACCATGTGGTGCTCGCACCCGGCCATTCGGCGCGCGACACCTTCGCCATGCTGCACCGGCGCGGCGTGTTCCTCGAGCCCAAGCCGCTCTCGATCGGCGTGCGGATCGAGCACCCGCAATCGCTGATCGACCGCGCGCGCTTCGGCCCGAACGCGGGCAACCCGATCCTCGGCGCAGCCGACTACAGGCTGGTGCACCACTGCGCCAACGGCCGCAGCGTCTATTCCTTCTGCATGTGCCCGGGCGGCACGGTGGTGGCCGCCACCTCGGAACCCGGGCGCGTGGTGACGAACGGCATGAGCCAGTATTCCCGCGCCGAGCGCAACGCCAATGCCGGCCTTGTCGTCGGCATCACCCCGGCCGATTTCGCGCCCTACGAAAGCGGCGAACACCCGGGGCCGCTGGCCGGCATCGGCTTCCAGCGGCACTGGGAAGCGAAGGCCTTCGCGGCCGGCGGCGGGGACTACCGCGCGCCGGCGCAGCGCGTGGGGGATTTCCTGGCAGGCCGCCCCTCTACCGCGCTCGGGGCGGTGATCCCGTCCTACAAGCCGGGTGTGACGCCGTCCGATCTCTCGCTCTGCCTGCCCGGCTTCGCCGTGGCGGCGCTGCGCGAGGCGCTGCCCGCCTTCGGCCGGGAAATCCCCGGCTTCGACATGGAGGACGCGGTGATGACCGGCGTGGAAACCCGCACCTCCTCGCCGGTGCGGATCACCCGCGACGACAGCTTCCAGTCCCTCGGGCTGCGCGGCCTCTATCCGGCAGGCGAGGGCGCGGGCTACGCGGGCGGCATCCTGTCGGCGGCGGTGGACGGGATCCGGGTGGCGGAAGCGGTGTCGCTTTCGCTTCTCGGCGCTGCCCCCCTCCGTGATCCCTCGGCCACCCGGAGCGTGAGCGCCGCCTACGGATGAGGCCGATCCCGCGCGCCCGCGGCACCGCGCGCCGCGCGGGGGAGATCACGGAGCGCCTGGCCTTCGCCTCCGGCCGGCGCGGGCAGCATGTGCCGAAGCCGGAGAGCACGCCGCAGCGCCGCTTCCACTCGGCCCGCAGCCCTTGCCTGCCCGGGCCCGTCCGCGGCTCGCTGGGCACCGGGTGACCGGCGAGGGCATCCGCGCCATCCCCGCCCACCGCGTGCGCGTGCACGCGCAACCCTGCCCACGGGCGGGTGCCGCGCCTCGCGCCGATGGCCGGCGCCGCCATGCCCCTTCGCCCCCGTGCCGGCCGGCCCGCCCGACCCTGGGGCGCGATCGAGAGGCGGCAGGCCGGAAAGCGCCACCCGGGCTGCGGTGAAGCGTCTGCGCCGCCGGCCGGAGGACCAGGACATCCGCCGCGTTCCGCCCCCGGCCTTGTGCCGGGGCGGAAAAATCGCCATCTGCGGTTTGCGCGACGGGAGGTGCCCTACTACTGTGCCCCCCATCGGCCGGGACCGCCCGCCACCAACGCATCGAGACGAGACCGAGGCGACAAGATGGGGACTTTCAGCATCTGGCACTGGCTTGTCGTGCTGCTGGTCATTCTCCTGCTGTTCGGCAGCGGGAAGATCAGCAGCCTGATGGGTGACCTCGCGAAGGGCATCAAGTCCTTCCGCCAGAACATGCGCGAGGACGACACCAAGGACGCCTCGATGGCGGCGGAGGCGCAGCCCGCCCAGCCGCAGCAGCCGGCGGGCAGCCTTGCCTCTCCCGCGCAGCCGGCCCAGCCCGCCCAGCCGCAGCCGGCAACCGCGCAGCCCGCCGCAGGCGCGGCGCAGAATCCGCCCCGCCCGGCGGCCTGATCCGCGCGAGGCGCCAGCCCCGCCCCCCTTTCCGCGGCGGCCCGGCGCTTCGGCGCCGCGGCCGCCGCGCCGTTTTACGGAAGCGCGCTGGGGGCCGTAGCCTTTCCGCGCCGGCCAAGACATTCTGCCGCCAACGCCCAAGGGCGACAGGGAGGCGGAATGACGGACAGGACGGGAGGCCCGTCGGCGGGCGGCGGCGTGGCGGAGGCGAAGGCGCTGGCGGCCGAGGGCAATCTGCGCCGCACCCTGCCCGGCCTCCTCGGCAGGCTGTGGCGCATCTCGGCGGCGGCCTTCGTCGCCTGGCACCTCTGGTCGCTCCTCGTCTCCCCGCCCGACCCGACGGTCGGCCGCGCGGTGCATGTGTTCTTCGGCGCCGCACTCGGCTTCGCGCTGGTGTCGGCCCGGCGCACCACCCGCGGCCTGCCGCCCTGGTACGACTGGGCGCTGATCGGCATCTGCCTCGCCATCCCGTTCCACTACATCCTGGACGCCGACGGCATCGAGATGCGCTCCTTCATGGGGCCGAACGCGACAGATCTCGCGGTCGCGGTCGTCGGCACGCTGATCGTGCTGGAGTTCGCGCGCCGCACCGCCGGCGTGGCGATGCCGGTGATCGCCGGGGCCTTCATCGCCTATGTCTTCGTCGGCCCCTGGATGCCGGGCGTGCTCTACCACCGCGGCTTCGACGTCACCCAGGCGGCGATCGAGATCTTCGGCAACAACGGCGTGCTCGGCACCATCGTGCAGGTGTCGGCCACCTTCATCGTCATGTTCGTGGTGTTCGCCGCCTTCCTCACCACCTCCAAGGCGGGCGACTACTTCAACGAGCTCGCCGCCGGCCTCGTCGGCTGGGCGCGCGGCGGGCAGGCGAAGGTGGCGGTGGTGTCCTCCTTCCTGTTCGGCACCGTGTCGGGATCGTCGGTGGCGAATGTCGTGGCGTCGGGCACCTTCACCATCCCGATGATGAAGCGCGCCGGCTACGACAAGGAGACCGCCGGCGCGGTGGAGGCGGTGGCCTCGACAGGCGGGCAGCTCGCGCCGCCCGTGATGGGCGCTGGCGCCTTCATCATGGCCGAGGTTCTGGGCAGGCCCTACACCGACATCGCGCTTGCCGCCGCGATCCCAGCCCTGCTGTTCTACTTCGCCGTCTACACCCACTGCGACCTGCATGCGCGGCGCGAGGGGCTGCGCGGCCTTGCGCGGCACGAGCTGCCGCCGCTGATGGGGCTGCTCAAGCGCATCTACCTGCTATCGCCTCTGGTCGTGCTGATCGTCATGCTGGTGCAGGGCTTCTCGCCGTTCCGCGCGGCCGCCGCCGGCATCGCCTGCGCGATCCTGGTGATCGTCGTCACCACCTTCCTGCATCGGCTGGTCGTGGCCCGCACGGGGCTGGTCGGCGCGCTCGCCGGCACCGCGTCGCACACCCTCGCCTCCGTCTACGAGGCGCTGCACGGCTCGGTGAAGGAGGTGCTGCAGCTGATTGCCGTCTGCGCCGCCGCCGGCATCGTGGCGGGCGTGATCGGGCTGACCGGGGTGGGCGCCCGCTTCGCCGCCCTGCTGCTCGACATCGCCGCCGGCTTGCCGCTCGCCGCGCTGATCTTCGCGATGCTCGTCGCCGTCGTGCTCGGGATGGGGGTGCCGACCACGGCGGCCTACGCCATCGCCGCCGCCGTGGTGGCGCCGGGGCTGATCCGCATGGGGATCGAGCCGCTGGTCGCCCACATGTTCATCTTCTACTACGCGGTTCTGTCGGCGATCACGCCGCCCGTCGCGCTCGCCTCCTTCGCCGCCGCGGGGCTCGCGGGGGGCGACATGTGGCGGACGGGGCTGATCGCCGTCAGGCTCGGGCTCGCCACCTTCATCGTGCCCTTCATGTTCTGGATGTCGCCCGCCCTTCTCGGCTACGGCACCACGCTGCAGGTGGTGCAAGCGGTCGGCAGCGCGCTGTTCGGCGTCTGGCTGCTGGCCTGCGCGACCGAGGGCTGGATGTTCCGCCGGCCCCTGCCGCTCATGCTCCGCCCGCTTGCCGCTGCCGCCGCCGTGATGCTGCTGGTGCCGGAGGGCTTCACGGACATCGCCGGTCTTGCCATAGGCCTCGGGCTGATCGCCTGGATGTGGCAGGCGGGGCGGGAGAGGGCGGCGTAGCGCGATGCAGGTTCCGGAACGGGTGGCGGCGGCGCTGGTCGCGGCCGGGCGGTGGTTCGACCGGAACGGCTGGGTGCCGGCCACGGCGGGCAACTTCTCGGCCCGTCTGCCGGGTGGGCTCGTCGCCATCACCCGCTCCTCCGTCCACAAGGGGCAGCTCTCGCTCGCCGACATCATCACCGTGGACATGGACGGCCGCGCGACCGACCCGGCGCAGCGCCCCTCGGCCGAGACGCTGCTGCATTGCGGCATCTACCGCCGCTTCCCCGAGGCGGGGGCGGTGCTGCACGGCCATTCGGTCGCCGACACCGTGCTCTCTCGCCTCGCCGGAGACGGCATCCGCCTCGCCGGCTACGAGCTGCTCAAGGTGTTCCCCGGCCTGCCGACGCACGAGGCCGAGATCCGCCTGCCGGTGTTCGACAACGACCAGGACATGGCGCGCCTGCAGGCCGCGGTGGACGCCGCCTGGGACAGGGCGGCCATGATCGTGCCGGGCTATGTCATCCGCGGCCACGGCACCTATGTATGGGCGCGCGACGTGGACGCCGCGAGGCACCGCTTCGAGGCGCTGGAGTTCCTGCTCCGCTGCGAGATGGAGGAAAGGAGGCTGCGATGAGCCGTCTTGTGGTGCATGACGCGAAGAGTGGCGAACGCCTGTCCGTCACCGAGGACGCCGAGGAGATCGCCCGCACTCTCGCCGCGATCGGCGTGCGCTTCGAGCGCTGGCCGGTCGCCGACCTGCCGCCCGGCGCCGATGCCGAGACGGTGCTTGCCGCCTATCGCGACCGGCTGGACGCCTTCATGGCCGGCACCGGCGCGGGCAGCGCCGACGTGGTGCGGCTGACCCCCGACCACCCCCAGAAGGATGCGATCCGCGCCAAGTTCCGCGCCGAGCACACCCACGACGAGGACGAGGTGCGCTTCTTCCACGAGGGCGCCGGAAACTTCGTGCTGCACGTGGACGGCAAGGTGTACGACGCCCGCTGCGAACGGGGCGACCTGATCTCGGTCCCGACCGGCACGCCGCACTGGTTCGACGCCGGGCCCGAGCCGAACGTGACGGCGCTCCGCGTGTTCACCGCCACCACCGGCTGGACCCCGCACTACACCGGCTCCGACATGGCCGAGCGCTTCCCGGCGATGCTCGGCTGAGCGTGGGCGATCCGGTCCGGCTCGTCGTCACCGACATCGAAGGCACGACGAGCCCCATCGCCTTCGTGAAGGAGGAGCTGTTCCCCTTCGCGGAGCGGGAGCTTGGCCCCTTCCTCGCCGCCCGCGCGGAGGACCCGGCGGTGGCCGCAGTGCTGGCCGATGTCGCCGCCCGCGCCCCGGGCGAGGCCCCGGAAGCAGCGCTCCGCCGCTGGATGGCGGCGGACGAAAAGGTCACGCCGCTCAAGACCCTCCAGGGCATGATCTGGGAGGCCGGCTTCCGCGACGGGCGGCTGCGCGGGCGGCTCTGGCCCGACGTGCCGCCGCACCTGCGCGCCTGGCGCGCGGGGGGCGTGCGGCTCGCGGTGTTCTCCTCGGGCTCGGTCGCGGCGCAACGGCTGCTGTTCGGCTTCTCGGAGGCCGGGGATCTCACCCCCCTGTTCGACGGCTTCTTCGACACCACCACAGGGCCGAAGCGGGAGGCCGCCTCCTACCGCGCGATCCTCTCGGCGCTCGGGGCGGCTGCGGGCGAGAGCCTGTTCCTCTCCGACGTCGAGGCGGAGTTGGATGCCGCTGCCGAGGCGGGGCTGCGCACCTGCCAGCTCGTGCGGCCCGAGGACGGCACGCGGCCCGGCGCGCGCCATCCGGTGGCGCCGGATTTCGCCGCCGTCGCCGCCCGCTTCGGGCTGCCGCAGGGAGGCTGAGGCCCGCACCGGGGGCGGCCCGCCCGGGCGGGTCTGGACAGCCGCCCTGCCGACCGCCAAACCCGGGCCGTTCCGAACGACCGGGAGACGCCCGCATGACCGACCTTCCCCGCATCGGCTTCGCCGGCCTCGGCATCATGGGCGCGCCGATGGCAGGCCACCTGCTCGCCGCCGGCTACCGCGTGAGCGGCTACAACCGCAGCCGATCCCCGCGCATCGAGGAGCTTCTGGCCAAGGGCCTCGCCTGGGCCGACAGCCCGGCCGCGCTCGCCGCGCAGTGCGACATCGTGATCACCATGCTCGGCTTCCCCTCCGACGTGGAGAGCGTGTGGACCGAGGGCCTGCTGCCGGCGGCGCGGCCCGGCACGCTCTTGATCGACATGACGACCTCCTCGCCCTCGCTCGCCCGGCGGCTGGCCGAGGCGGCGGCGGCCAAGGGCTGTGCTGCGCTCGATGCGCCCGTCTCGGGCGGGGATGTCGGGGCGCGCAACGCCACGCTCTCCATCATGGTCGGCGGGGCGGAGGCGGATTTCGCCCGCGCCCTGCCGGTGTTCGAGAAGATGGGCAAGACCATCCGCCTGATCGGCGGGCCGGGCGCCGGCCAGCACTGCAAGATGGCGAACCAGATCGTCATCGCCTCCACCGTGATGGGCACGGCCGAGGGGCTCTCCTATGCCCGCGCCGCCGGGCTCGATCCGGCGAAGGTGCTGGAGGCGATCGGGCCCGGCGCCGCCTCTTCCTTCCAGCTCAACGTGCTCGGGCCGAAGATGCTGGCCGGCGATTTCGCGCCCGGCTTCATGGTGAAGCACTTCCTCAAGGACCTCGGCATCGCGCTCGAGGAGGCGGCGGCGATGAAGCTCGACCTGCCCGGGCTCAGGCAGGCGCGCGCCCTGTTCGAGCGGCTGCGCGAGGCGAAGGGCGGAGAGGTCGGCACCCAGGCGATCATTGCCGCCTACGCGGGCGGCTGACCCTCGGCCGAGGAGAACATAGCCCCTCCCCGGGGTGTGCCGCCCCCCCCGGCGCTGCGCGGCCGCACAGGCGGCGGCGCGAACGTCGTTCGAGACCTGCGGGTCGAGGCTTCCGCCTATCGAGGTGGGGGGGGCGTCACACCCGCATCGGCATCAGCACATAGAGCGCCTCGGGGCGCGCGAGATCGGTCACGATCGTGGGGGCGGCACCGTCGGCGAAGCGGAACTCGAGCTTGTCGGTCGCCTGGTCGGTGATGTCGGTCAGGTAGCGGGCCTGGAAGCCGATCTCGAGCGGGCCGGCCTCGTAGCTCACGCTGCCCTCGTCCATCTCCTCCTGCGCCTGGCCCTGTTCGGGCGAGGAGGCGGTGAGCAGGAGGTGGTTGCGGTCCATCGTCAGCTTCACCGGCCGCTGGCGCTCGGTGCTGATGGCCGAGACGCGCTTCACCGCCTCGGCGAACTCCTTCTTGCCGACGCGCAGGATCTTGTCGTTGCCGCGAGGAATGACGCGCTCGTATTCCGGGAAGGTCCCGTCGATCAGCTTGGAGGTGAGGGAGACGGGCCCGATCGTGAAGCGGATCTTCGTGTCGGAGAGGCGGATCTCGATCTCGTCCTGGGTCTCCTCGGCGAGCTTGCGCACCTCGAGCACGGTCTTGCGCGGCACGATCACGCCCGGCATGCCGGCCGCGCCCTCGGGCAGCGGCTCCTCGACGCGGGCGAGGCGGTGCCCGTCGGTGGCGACCGCCCGCAGCACCTTCTGCCCGTCGCTCTCGGCGGCGTGCAGGTAGATGCCGTTCAGGTAGTAGCGCGTCTCCTCGGTGCTGATGGCGAAGCGGGTGCGGTCGATCAGGTCGCGCAGGGTGGCGGCGGGCAGGGTGAAGCGGTGCGGCAGCTTGCCGTCCGTCATGGCCGGGAAGTCCTCGACCGGCAGCACCATCAGGCTGGTGGCGAAGCGCCCCGCCCGCAGCGCGAGCGGCGCATCCCCGCCCGGGTGGTCGAGCTCGATCTTGGCGCCCTCCGGCAGGTTCCGGACCATCTCGTAGAGCGTGGCCGCGGGGGCGGTGGCGCGGCCCGGCCGGGCGACGGTGACGCCCGGGATCTCCTCGACGACGGCGATCTCCATGTCGGTCGCGGTCAGCCGCAGCCCGGCATCCGAGGCGGCGAGCAGCACATTCGCCAGGATCGGGATGGTGTTCCGACGCTCGACGACGGACTGCACATGCGCGAGCGCCTTCAGCAGAACCGCCCGATCCACCGAGAACTTCATCGCTCCGCTTCCCCGACTTGCGGCCGCCGGACCCCGGCCGGCCCCCAGGCGGCCCGCGAATCCGGCCGCTTGCGCATCCTAGCGGCGCCGGACGCCGCGGCAACGGCCGGCAACGCGCCGGATCATGTCTCCAGCATGCGCCGCAGCAGCTCCACGTCCTCGGCGAAGGCCGCGTCGGAGGCCATCAGCTCGGCGACGCGGGAGACCGCATGCAGCACCGTGGTGTGGTCGCGGTTGCCGAAGCGCCGGCCGATCTCGGGCAGGCTGCGGGAGGTGAGCTGCTTGGCGAGATACATCGCCACCTGCCGCGGCCGCGCCACCTGGCGCGACCGCCGGGCCGAGGACATGTCGGTCAAGCGGATGTTGTAGTGCTCGGCCACCTTGCGCTGGATCTCCTCGATCGTCACCCGGCGGTCGTGGGCGCGGAGGATGTCGCGCAGCACCTCCTGGGCGGACTCCAGCGTGACGGGGCGGCCGAACAGGTGGGCGTGGGCGATCAGCCGGTTCAGCGCGCCCTCGAGTTCGCGCACGTTGGACGTGATCTTGTGGGCGAGGAACTCGATCACCCGCGGCGGGATCTCGACGCCCGCGCCCGCCGCCTTCGCCTGCAGGATGGAGAGCCTGAGCTCGTAGGTGGTGGCGTGGATGTCCGCCACCATCCCGCAGCCGAGGCGGGTGCGCAGCCTGTCCTCGAGGCCGGAGAGATCCGACGGGGACTTGTCGGCGGAGACGACGATCTGTTTCCCGGCATCCACCAATGCATTGAACGTGTGGAAGAATTCTTCCTGGGTATTGTCCTTGCCGATGAGGAACTGCAGATCGTCGATCATCAGCAGGTCGACCGAGCGCAGCGTCTCCTTGAACTGCATCGTGTTCTCGGCGCGCAGCGCGGCGATGAAACGGTACATGAAGGTCTCGGCGCTCATGTAGGCCATGGCGCAGCCCGGCCGCGCCTCGCGCACCGCCCAGGCGATCGCGTGCATCAGATGCGTCTTGCCGAGGCCGACACCGCCGTAGAGGAACAGCGGATTGAAACCCGGGCTGGCCGGCGCCTCAGCCACCCGGCGGGCGCAGGCGTGGGCGAACTCGTTCGGCTTGCCGACCACGAAGGTCTTGAAGGTGAAGCGCGGGTCGAGCGGGGCGGCAAGGTCGGCCCCGCGCGGCGGAGGAGCCTCCTCTGCCGCAGCCTCGACCCTCGCCGAGGGCTCGCCGCACCGCGCGAGGCTGTCCGCGAGGCCCTGGGCCGAGCCGCCGACGGCAGGCGCGGTGCGCACGTCCACCCGCTTCACGCCGAGACCCTCGGCCTGCCACAAGGCGCGGAGACGATCGCCGTAGTGGCTCCGGACCCAGTCGCGCAGGAAGCGGGACGGCAACGTCACGACCGCCTCCTCCCCGTCTATGCCGGACAGGGTCATCTGCCGCAGCCAGGTTCGGTATTCCACTTCGCCGACCTCGGCCCGGAGCCGCGACCGGACCCGCGCCCACGCCTCGGCCATGCGTGCGGCCTGCGTGTCCTGGAAGGGGTCGGAAGCCTCGTCCGCCATGCGCCGCACCTGCCTTCTCCGGCTTTTCGTTCCGCCTGCCTGCTTCGCCGCCGCGCCGCCCGCGCGCCAGTCGCCGCACCCGGAAGCCTAAGACACAATCGACGCGCCTGCAAATCCCCAATCCGTCACACGAAGAAATCGCGGGCGCAAAAAAACTATTCGTGCAGGACATCCCGCACGAATGCCAAACCCTATAAGGGGAGTACGAAAGGCAGGGCGGCAGGGCCGCCCGGGCGTCAGCTCAGCGCCTTGATCCGGGCCGAAAGCCGCGACAGCTTCCGCGCCACCAGGTTGTCGTGCACCACGCCCTTGTCGGCGGCGCGCATCAGCTCGGGCTGCGCGGCGCGGAAGGCCGCCTGCGCCGCCGCCTTGTCGCCCGCGGCGATCGCCGCCTCCACCTTCTTCACGAAGGTCCGCATGCGCGAACGCCGCGCGGTGTTGCGCGCGTTGCGGGTCGCGGTCTGGCGGATGCGCTTCCGGGCGGAGTCCGTGTTGGCCATGGCGTGTTGTCGAACCGATCGAGCGTTGGGACGGCCGGACGCACCGGCGCGGGAGGCGGCGGTGTATCCCCGCACCCTCCCTCGCGTCAAGCGCGAGGGTCAGCCGCGCGGCGGGAAGACGGGCTTGCGCTTCTCGACGAAGGCGGCCATCCCCTCGCGCTGGTCGGGCGTGCCGAAGAGCGACAGGAACAGCCGGCGCTCGAAGCGCACGCCCTCGCGCAGCGAGGTCTCGTGGGCGACATTCACCGCCTCCTTGGCCATCGCCACGGCGACCCGGGAGAGGCCCGCGATCTTCCGCGCCACCGCCAGCGCCTCCTCCATCAGCCTCTCGGCAGGCACCACGCGGGCGACGAGGCCCGAGCGCTCCGCCTCGGCGGCATCCATCATCCGCCCCGTGAGGATCAGGTCCATCGCCTTCGCCTTGCCCACCGCGCGCGTCAGCCTCTGCGTGCCGCCCGCGCCCGGGATGATCCCGAGGGTGATCTCGGGCTGGCCGAACTTCGCCGTCTCGGCGGCGATGATGATGTCGCACATCATCGCAAGTTCGCAGCCGCCGCCGAGCGCGAATCCGGAGACGGCCGCGATCACCGGCTTCCTGACCGTCAGGATGCGCTCCCAGGGGGCGATGAAGTCCTCGGCGTATGTGGCCGGGAAGCCACGGTCCTTCATCTCCTTGATGTCGGCGCCGGCGGCGAAGGCCTTCTCGCTTCCGGTCAGCACGATGGCGCCGACCGCCGGATCGGCATCGAAGCCGGCCAGCGCATCGCCGAGCTCGGCCATCAGCGCATCGCACAGCGCATTCAACTGCTGCGGCCGGTTCAGCCGGATCACGCCGACCCCGCCCTCTTCGCTGGAGACCTGGATCATCTGGGGCATCGGCCCACTCCCTCGTGCATCGCGGCCCATATCAGCCGAGTTTCAACACGCAACACCCCTCGCGCCCCGGCGTCCAGGTCTCGGCGCTGAACGCGCAGGGCGCGGCCGAGAAGCAGCCCCAGTCGGCGCGGCCGGCGATGCGGCAGAGTGTCGCCACCTCCTCCTCCGTCCGCCCGTCGGCCACCCAGGCGTCCTTGAGCGGGCAGCGCAGCACGCGGATCTCGACGCGGCCGTCCTCGTCCTGCCACACCTCATGCGCGAACAGCCGGCCCCAGTCGGGGCTGGCGATGCGGAGGAAATGCGCCGCGACCTCGATCGGCGTGGCGGCGGAGAGGCCGGCGAAGATCCGTCCGCCCGCAGCGCGGCCATGCGCCTCCACCGCCGCCGAGACGAGGCGCTCCGCCGCCTCGGCGCCGAACGCCTCGCGCAGCGTGGCGAACATGTGCCAATACACCCGCCCGCGCGCGGCGAAGGCTGCATCCACCTCCCGCGCCAGGCGTTCCGCGCGCTCCTCGGGGCGCGGTTCGGCCTCGGGCAGGGCGGGCGAACGGACGCGCCTCACGCCCGCGCCTTCGCCTCGCGCCGCCGGCGCGTCAGGATGAACTCGGTGTAGCCGTTCGGCTGCGACGTGCCCTCGAACACCAGGTCGCAGGCGGCCTTGAAGGCCGGGCCGTCGAACGCCGGGGCCATCGGCCGGTAGGCGGGATCGCCCGCGTTCTGCCGGTCCACCACCGCGGCCATGCGGCGGAGCGTCTCCTCCACCTGCGCGCGGGTGGCGATGCCGTGCCGCAGCCAGTTGGCGATGTGCTGGCTCGAGATGCGCAGCGTCGCGCGGTCCTCCATCAGCCCGACATCGTGGATGTCCGGCACCTTGGAGCAGCCCACCCCCTGGTCCACCCAGCGCACCACGTAGCCGAGGATGCCTTGCGCGTTGTTGTCGAGCTCCGCCTGCACCTCGGCGGGCGACCAGTTGGTGTCGCGCGCGAGCGGGATCGTCAGGATGTCGTCCAGCCTCGCCCGCCGGCCCTGTGCCGCGATCTCCTTCTGCCGGGCGAACACGTCCACCTCGTGGTAGTGCAGCGCATGCAGCGTCGCGGCGGTGGGGGACGGGACCCAGGCGGTGTTCGCGCCTGCCTTCGGATGCGCGATCTTCTGCGCGAGCATCGCCGCCATCGCGTCCGGCATCGCCCACATGCCCTTGCCGATCTGCGCCCGCCCCGACAGCCCGCAGGCAAGCCCGACATCCACGTTCCAGTCCTCGTAGGCCCTGATCCAGGGCTCGGACTTCATGTCGTTCTTCCGCACCATCGGGCCGGCTTCCATCGAGGTGTGGATCTCGTCGCCCGTGCGGTCGAGGAAGCCGGTGTTGATGAACACCACGCGGTCCTTCGCCGCGCGGATGCATTCCTTGAGGTTGACGGTGGTGCGCCGCTCCTCGTCCATGATCCCCATCTTGAGGGTGAAGCGCGGCAGGCCGAGAACGTCCTCCACCGCCGCGAACAGGTCGTTCGCGAGCGCCACCTCGTCCGGGCCGTGCATCTTCGGCTTGACGATGTAGACCGACCCGGTGCGGGAGTTGCGGCGCGGGCCCCTGATGTCGTGCAGCGCGATCGCGCTGGTGACGAGCGCATCGAGGATCGTCTCGGGCACCTCGGCGCCGTGCCACAGCACGGCATCCGTCATCATGTGGTGGCCGACATTGCGCACCAGCATCAGCGACCGCCCGGGCAGCACCAGGGTGGAGCCGTCCGGCGCGGTGTACACGCGGTCGGGGTTCAGCCGGCGGGTCATGATCCGCCCGCCCTTCTCGAACTCCGCCGCAAGATCGCCCTTCATCAGCCCGAGCCAGGCGCGATAGACCGCGACCTTGTCCGCGGCGTCCACCGCGGCGACGGAATCCTCGCAGTCCATGATGGTGGTAAGCGCCGCCTCCAGCACCACATCGGCCACGCCGGCGGGGTCGTCCCGGCCGATCGGATGCGCGCGGTCGAGGCGGATCTCGGCGTGCAGCCCGTGGTGGCGGAGCAGCACGGCCGAGGGCGCGGCGGCATCCCCCGCGTGGCCGCGGAAGGCGGAGGGGTCGCGCAGGCCGGTCTCCGCGCCGCCCTTCAGCGTCACCACCAGCGCGCCGCCGCGCACCGCATAGCCCGCGCTGTCGGCGTGGCTGCCGGCGGCGAGCGGCGCGATGCGGTCCAGCACCTCCCGCGCGCGGGCGATCACCTTCGCCCCGCGCGCCGGATCGTAGCCCGGGCCGGCCGGCGCGCCGGGAATGGCGTCGGTGCCGTAGAGCGCGTCGTACAGGCTGCCCCAGCGGGCGTTCGCCGCGTTCAGCGCGTAGCGCGGGTTGTTCACCGGCACGACGAGCTGCGGCCCGGCGATCGCGGCGATCTCCTCGTCCACGTTCTCCGTGCCGATGGCGAAGTCCGGCCCCTCCGGCCTCAGGTAGCCGATCTCCGAGAGGAACGCCTTGTAGGCGGCAAGGTCCACGGGCCGCGCCGGGTGCGCGCGGTGCCAGGCGTCTATCCTCGCCTGCAGCGCGTCGCGCTCGGCCAGCAGCGCGGCGTTGCGCGGGGCGAAGCCGGCGATCACCCGCTCCATCCCCGCGAAGAAGGCGGCTGGCGCGATCCCCGTGCCAGGCAGCGCCTCCTCCGAAAGGAAGGCGGCCAGCCGCGAATCGATCTCGATCCCGCCGTGGCGAACCCGTTCCGTCACCGCACCCGCTCCGTTCCCGGACACACCCGCACCGCCCCATAGAACCGCTTCGCGCCGCCGCAAAGGGGCGGGGCGGCATTCCGCCGCCGGCCGAAAGCCTCTAGAACCCGGCCCGACGACCAGGAGGCCGCCATGCTGGACACGGCCGAGCCCAAACCCCCCCTGCCCCGGCGCTTCGAGCCGATGCGCCCGCGCACCATGACGGAATCGGCCATGGAGGCGATCCTGAACGCCGCCGCGCGCGGCATGTTCCTGCCCGGCGACCGGCTGGTGGAGGCGGAGATCGCACGCGATCTCGGCATCTCCCGCGTGCCGGTGCGCGAGGCGCTGAGACTCCTCGAATCGCAGGGCATCGTCGTGAACCACCCCTATCGCGGCATGCGCCTGATGCAGGTGACGAACCGGGGGGTGGCCGACATCGTCGAGGTGCGCGCGCGCCTCGAATCGCTCGCCGCCGAGCGCGCCGCCGCCGCCATCGCCGCCCGGGCGCGGCCCGATGCCCTGCGCGCCGCCCATGCCCGCTTCGTCGCCGCCAACGCCGCCGGGGATCCGGCGGTCTCCGCCGCCGCCGACCGCGCCTTCCACGCCGCCATCATCGAACTCGGCGGCAACGCCGTGCTGCTCGACCTGTGGGGCTCGCTCGCCGCCCGCTTCTCGGTGCTGTGGGGCATCGCCCACCGCCACAAGTCCCGCCCGACCTCGGCCGCCGAGCACGAGGCGATCCTGTCGGCGATCGAGGCCGGCGACGCGGCGGCCGCGAGCGAGGCGCTGCGCCGCCACCTCGCCTGGTACCACGAGTTCGACTTCGAGGCGGCGATCGCCGCCAACCACCGCGCCGCCCGATGATCGAGCACTGGC
>JANWXJ010000251.1 GCA_025055335.1 Acetobacteraceae bacterium | reverse complement strand
GACGGCCGCGCCCTCGCCCTCGGCAGTTCGCGGCTGCTCGCCGAGCGCGGCGCAGCAGCCGGCCCCCTCGCGCACGCCGCCGAGGCCGAAGCCGCCCTGGGGCGCACGCTCGCCTGGCTGATCGAGGGCGGGCGGGCGCTGGCGCTGCTTGCCTTCGAGGACGCCCCGCGCGAGGGCGCGGCCGAAGCGGTCGCGGCACTGCGCTCGGGCGGCATCCGCACCCTGCTGCTCTCGGGCGACCATCCGGCGGCGGCGCGCGCGCTTGCCGCACGGCTTGGCATCGAGGAGGCCGAGGGCGGGCTGCTGCCGGAGGACAAGGCGGCGCGCATCGGCGCCCTGGCGCGGGCGGGACATCGCGTCGCGATGGTGGGGGATGGGGTGAACGACGCCCCCGCCCTTGCCGCCGCCGACTGCGGCATCGCGATGGGCACGGGCACCGATGTGGCGATCGCGGCGGCGCATGTGACGCTGCTGCGGCCCGATCCGCGCTTGGTCCCGGCCGCCCTCGGGCTTGCGCGCGCGACGCGCCGGACCATCGCGCGCAACCTGTTCTGGGCGTTCTGCTTCAACACCGTGGGCATCCCGGTCGCGGCGTTCGGCGGCCTCTCGCCGGCCGTGGCGGGGGCGGCGATGGCGGCCTCCTCGCTCATGGTGCTCGGCAACGCGCTCGCCCTGTCGCGCTGGAGGCCCCGCCCATGGTGATCGGCGAGGCGGCCGCGGCCTCCGGCGTCTCGGCCAAGATGATCCGGCACTACGAGGCGATCGGGCTGCTCTCGCCCGCCCGGCTGCCGAACGGCTACCGCGACTACGGCCCGCGCGAGGTGCAGGTGCTGCGCTTCATCCGCACCGCGCGGAACCTCGGCTTCGGCCTGCCGGAGATACGCCGGCTGCTGGCGCTGTGGCAGGACCGCGGCCGCGCCTCGGCCGAGGTGCGGAAGATCGCGCTCGACCATATCGCCGAACTCGAGCGCAAGGCGGCCGAACTTTCGGCCATGGCGGCAACACTGCGCCACCTGGCCGAGACCTGCCACGGCGACGACCAGCCCGACTGCCCGATCCTCGAACGTCTGGAGAACCCTGAATGAGCGTGATCGAACTGCAGGTCGGCGGCATGTCCTGCGGGCACTGCGTGCGCGCGGTGGAACGCGCGGTGCGGGCGCGCGACGCGGCGGCGAAGGTGAGCGTGGACCTCGCCGCCGGCCGCGTGCGGATCGAGGGCGCGCTGACGCGCGAGGCGGCGGCCGAGGCGATCGCCGCCCAAGGCTACGAGGTGCGGCCGGGCTGACGCCCCGCCTGCGCGAGCTTCCACGCCGAGGCGAGCAGGATCGCCCCCAGCAGCAGCTTCAGCGCCGCGGCCGGGGCGAAGGGCAGCAGCGCCGCGCCCGCCAGCGCCCCGGCGACCGAGCCTGCCGCCATCGGCGCGCCGATGCGGGCGAGCATCGCGCGATCGCCATAGCCCCCGCCCCGCGCGTGGCGCCACACCCCGACGGCGACGGCAGGCAGGCTGACCAGCAGGCTGGCGCTGCCCGCCTCGCGGATCCCGAGGCCGAAGACGAACACGAGCGCCGGGATGATCAGCTCGCCCCCCGCCACGCCGAGGAGGGAGGAGACGAGGCCGATCGCGATCCCGAAGGCCGCCCCCGCGAAGGGCCGCCACGCCCCGCCCGGATCGGCGCCGAGGGCGAGCGCGTCCCCGAGGAGCGCCTCGGCGAACAGAAGCAGGCCGATCGCCGCGAGAAGCAGCGCGATGACGCGCCTGAGCGACACGACCGGCAGCCGCGCGAGCCAGCCCGCGCCCACCCAGGCGGCGGCGGCGGCGAAGGCGGCGAGCGAGAGGATCTCGGGCCAATGCGGCGCGAGTGCGTCGAGCGGCAGCACGAAGGCGCGCCCCGCCGCCGCGGCGAGCAGCGTGACGAGGCTGACGAGCAGGTTGAGCCGCACCGCCGCATGGGCGGCAAGCAGGAATACCCCGATCAGCACCGGCAGCCGGAACTCGGCCCCGCCCAAGCCGATCAGCCCGCCGAGCAGGCCGATCGCCGCCCCCCACAGCGCCGCGCTCACCCGCCGCTCCGCGGCATCAGGTGGATGGCCTCCGCGAGCAGCGAGACGGTGCAGGCCTCCCCCGGCGCAAGGCCGTTGCGGCGCGCCGCATGCAGCGGCAGCGAGAGGGCGAGCGTGCCGCCGTCGGGGTCGCCCACGTCGAGCGTCACGCGCGCCTCCTCGCCGAGCGCGAGCAGGTTGCGCACGATCGCCGGCACCGGGTTCTCGCGCTCCCCGCCCGAGGGGCGGTCGCGCCGGTGCAGCAGGACGGCGTGGCCGGGCACGAGCCAATCGACCTCCGCCCCCGGGGGGAAGGCGGGGGCGGGGGCGGCTTCGAGCAGCCGCCCGCCCCAGCGCAGCAGCGTGCGCCCGGCCTCCTGCGCCTCGACCCGGCCGCGGAAGAGGTTCCGCAGGTCGAGCAGGCGGGCGACCTCGGCGTTCGCCGGCTTCGCCAGCAGGGCGGCGGGCCGGTCCGTCTGCAGCCCCCGCCCGCGATGCAGCACGGCGATTCGGTCGGCAAGCGCCACCGCCTCCTCGAGGTCGTGCGTGACGAGCAGGATCGGGATCGAGAGGCCGCGGCGCAGCGCGGCAAGTTCCGCCTGCAGCTTCCGGCGCGTGGCGCGGTCCACGGCGGAGAAAGGTTCGTCGAGCAGCAGCACCGCCGGATCGCGCGCCAGCGCGCGGGCCACCGCCACGCGCTGCTGCTGGCCGCCGGAAAGTTCAGCGGGCCGCCGGTGCTCGAGGCCGGAAAGATGCACCAGCGCGAACAGCTCGCGCAGGCGGGCGGTGCGGCGCGCGGGGGGCAGGTGGCCCATCGCGGCCGCGACGTTCGCGGCCGCCGTCATGTGCGGGAACAGCGCATAGTCCTGGAACACGAGGCCGGCGCGGCGGCGGTGCGGCGGGATGTCGCGCCCCGACGCGGAGTCGAACCAGATCTCGCCGCCGCAGGCGATTCGCCCGGCCGCCGCCCGGTGCAGCCCGGCGATGCAGCGGAGCACGGTGGTCTTGCCCGCGCCCGACGGCCCGACGAGGGCGAGGAGCTCGCCCGGCGCCGCCTCGAGCGACAGGTCGAGCGGGATCGGCCGCGCCGCCTCGAGCCGGAGCGACAGCCCCTCAGCCATCGCGGCGCTGCCGCCCCACACGGCGGGAGAGGGTGTTGGCGAGCCCGAGCGCCACCACCGACACGCCGAGCAGCACCGCCGACATGATCGCCGCCGAGCGGTCGTCGAAGGCCTGCACGCGGTCGTAGATGGCGATGGCGACGGTCTGCGTCTCGCCCGGGATCGCGCCGCCCACCATCAGCACCACCCCGAACTCGCCGAGGGTGTGGGCGAAGGTGAGCACTGCGGCGGTGGCGATACCCGGCCAGGCGAGCGGCAGCTCGATCCGCGCGAACACGCGCCAGGGCGGAAGGCCGGAGACGGCCGCCGCCTCCCGCACCGGCGGGGGGATGGCGGCGAAGCCGTTGCGGATCGGCTGCACCGCGAAGGGCAGGTTGGCGATCACGCTGGCGAGCAGCAGGCCGCTGAAGGAGAAGGCGAGCCCCTGCCCGAAGAGGGCCTGCCACGCCGCCCCGAGCGGCGCGCCGGCGCCGAAGGCGGAGAGGAGGTAGAAGCCGAGCACCGTCGGCGGCAGCACGAGCGGGAGCGCCACCGCCGCCTCGAGGAAGCCGCGGCCGGGGAAGCGGCGGAAGGCGAGCACCCGGCCGAGCCAGATCGAGACGGGCAGCAGCAGCGCGAGCGTCCACAGCCCGAGCTCGACCGAAAGGCGGAAGGCCGTCCAGTCCACGCCGACTCACTCGCCGGGCAGCGCGAAGCCGTGGCGGCGCAGGATCTCGCGCGCTTGCGGCTCCTGTAGGAAGGCGTGGAAGCGTTCCGCCGCCCCGCCGGCGCGGCGCGTCAGCACCATGCGCTGGCGCAGCGGATCGTGGAGGGAGTCGGGCAGGAGCATATGCTGCCCCCGGCCCTGCAGGGCGGGGGCGAGCACCAGCGAATAGGCGACGATGCCGCCCTGGCTGCCACCCGCAAGCGCGAACTGCGCCGCCTGCGCGACGTTCTCCCCGAATACGAGGTGCGGGCGGATAGCCTCCCACAGGCCGGCGTTCCGCAACGCCTGCATCGCGGCGCGGCCGTAGGGGGCGTGCTCGGGATTGGCGATGGCGAAGCGGCGGATGCGGCCGGCCGAGAGCGCCTCGGCCACGCCCTGAAGCCCCGCCTCGACCCGGATGGGCGAGCCGTGCGGGGCGAACAGCGCGATCCGGCCGATGGCGTACAGGGCGCCGCCGTCGCGCGTGTGGCCGCCCGCCTGCAGGCGGACCACGTAGGCCTCGTCGGCCGAGAGGAACAGCTCGACCGGGCTGCCCTGCTCGATCTGGCGGGCGATGTTGCCCGAGGAGCCGAAGGAGAGCCGGAGCGCGAGCCCCGTCTCGGCGCGGAAGCGGGCGGCGATCTCCTCGAGCGCGAAGGAGAGGTCGGCCGCCGCGGCGACGAGCGGCGCGGGCTCTGCGGCAGCGCGGCCGGGCGGCAGGAGGGCCAGGGCAAGGAGCGGGCGTCGCCTCAGGGTGCGCCTCATCGGGGTGCGCCTGCGGATATCTTGGCCGATGGATATCGCACGGGCTGGGAACCGCAAGCCCGGCCGGGTTGGCCGGTGCCTGGCGCCATGCTTCCCTGCCCGCGATGGCAGACGGCCCGATCTTCCTCCGCCTCACCCTCGCCCCCGGCGTGCCCTTCGGGCCGGGCAAGGCGGCGCTGCTCGAGGGCATCCGGGACCTCGGCTCGATCGCCGCCGCCGGGCGGCGGATGGGCATGTCCTACCAGCGGGCCTGGACGCTCGTCTCGGCCATGAACGCCCAGTTCCGCGAACCGCTCGTCGCCGCCGCGAAGGGCGGGGCGAAGGGCGGCGGGGCGGCGCTGACACCGGCGGGCGAAGCGGTGCTTACGGAATACCGCGCGATCGAACAGGCGGCGGCGAAGGCCGCGGCACCCGGCCTTGCCCGGCTGCGCGCGCGGCTTGCCGAGGGGCAGGGCTGAATGGGCGCGGTGCTGATCACCGGCGGGGCGGGCTTCGTCGGGCTTAACGTGGCAGAGGCGCTGCTCGCCCGCGGCGAGGAGGTGGTGATCTTCGGGCGGGAGCCGCTGCCCGAGGCCGCCGCCTGCGCCTTCGCCGCCCTGCCCGGGCGGCTTGCCGTGCTGGAGCGCGATGTGCGCGAGGAGGCGGCGCTGCGCGCGGCCTTCGCCGCCCACGCCGTGGACCGCGTGCTGCCTTTCGCCGCCATCACCGCCGGGCCCGAGCGCGAGAGCGCCGAGCCCGAGGCCGTGCTCGACGTGAACGTGAAGGGGGTGGTGGCGACACTGCGGGCGGCGCGCGACTCGGGCGGGGTGCGGCGCGTCCTGCTCCCCTCCTCCTCGGCCGTCTATGGCGAGAGCGCCTACACCCACCCCGTGCTCGACGAGGCAAGAACGCCCTGCGTGCCGGCCTCGCTCTACGGCGTGACGAAATACGCGGTGGAGCGGCTCGGGCTCAGGCTTGCCGCGCTGTGGGGGCTCGATGCGGTTGCGGCGCGGATCGGCGCGGCCTTCGGCCCGTGGGAGCGCGACAGCGGCGTGCGCGACACGCTCTCGCCCTTCCACGCGCTGATGCAGGCGGCGCTCATGGGCCGGCAGGCGGTGCTGCCGCCGGCGCCGCTCCCGTCCTACGACTGGGTCTATGCGCGGGATCTCGCGGCGGGGCTCCTCAAGCTGCTGGATGCCGAGCTGCCGCCGCATCGCGTCGTGAACCTCGCCTCGGGGCTCGACTGGGCGCCGCATGTGCCCGCGCTGTGCGAGGCGCTGGCCGCCCGCTTCCCGGGCTTCCGCTGGCGCCATGCCGCGCCGGGAGAGGCGCCGACGATCCGCCTGAACGACAGCCGCCCGCGCGGCGTGCTGGCCACCGCGCGCGCCGCGGCCTTCGGCTGGCAGGCCCGCCACACGCCCGAGGCGGCGATGGCGGACTACGCGTCTTGGGCCGCCGCCTGGCTGCGCTGAGGCCTCCGGTGGCGAAACAGCGCATCCTGCTTGCCGCCGCCCAAGGGCGATCGCGCGCCGCCTTCCGCGCCACGCTCCGGCAGGAGGTGGCGCCGGCCCTGCTCGCCGCGCTGCCGTCGCTCGAGGCGGCCTCGCTCGACCTCGTGGACGCCGCCCCTGCGGTGCCGCCCTGGCAGCGGCCGGAGGAACCGCCGCCCCCCGCCCGAGCCTCCCTGCGATGCGGTGTTCGACCTGTGGGGCCCGCCCGAGGCGCTGGCCGCGGCCGAGGCCTGGCTTGCCGGCGCGCTTCCCGGCCTGGCCTGCGCCTCGGTGCGGGTGAGCGAGACGGTGGAGAAGGACGGGCTTGCCCGCCCGCCCGGTCGGCCCGCGCCGGGTGTGAAGTTCCTCTCGCTCCTGCGCTTCCATGCCGATCTGCCGCCCCCTGCGGCGCGGCGGCTGTGGGCGCATCACGCCGCACTTGCGCTGCGCGTGCATGTCGGCATGGCCCGCTATGTGCGGGACTGGGTGGAGGAGGCCTCGCCCGGCCCCTCTCCGGTCGGGCCGTTCCAGGGCATCGCCGAGCTGCATTTTCCGTCGCAGGAGGCGATGCTGACCCGCTGGTTCGACAGCGAGGCCGGCCGCGCCGCCATCCTGCACGACGTCGGGCATTTCCTCGCCGGCGCCACGCGGCTCTACACGACCGAGCATGTGCTGAAGGCGCCGCCCGCGCGCTGAGGCGGCGCCGGCGGGCCCTACTGCGGCTCGAGCCCCGCCGAGCGCACCAGATCGCGCCACACCTCTCGCTGCGCCCGCATCAGCGCGGCGAACTCGGCCGGCGTGCTGATGAAGGGCGCGTTGCCGTTGGCGGCCAGCCGCTCGATCAGCGCCGGCGTGCGCAGCGCCTCGTTGATCACCGCGTTCATCCGCATCACGATCGGCTCCGGCATGCCGGCCGGGCCCATCACCGCCGAGAAGGAGGGGAGTTCGTAGTTCGGCACGCCCTGTTCCTGCACCGTCGGGAACTCGGGGGCGAGCGGCCAGCGCTGCGCGCTCGTCACCGCAAGCGCCCGCACGCGGCCCGCGCGCACCGCACCGATGATGCCGGAGAAGCTGTCGAACACGAGCTGGATGTTGCCCGCGATCAGGTCGGCGACTGCCTGCGCCGCGCCGCGATAGGGCACATGCGTCAGCTCGACGCCGGTGCGCATCATGAACAGCACGCCGAGCATGTGGTTCGCCCCGCCCGCCCCGGCCGAGCCGAAGTTGAGCTGCCCCGGCCGCGCCCGCGCATAGGCGATCAGCTCCTGGATATTGGTCACCGGCAGAGAGGGGTGCACGCACACCATCGCCGTGCCGTGGGCGAAGGTGGCGATGGCGGTGAAGTCGTCCACCCCCTCGTAGCCCGGGTTGCGGAACAGCAGCGGCGCGCCGAGGTGGCTCGAGGGGCTTGCCATCATGATCGTGTAGCCGTCGGGCGCGGACTGCGCGACATGCGCGGTGCCGATGGTGCCGCCGGCACCGGCGCGGTTGTCCACCACCACCGGCACGCCGAGCCCGGCCGAGAGCACATCCGCCTGCATGCGCCCGGCGATGTCCGACGCCCCGCCCGGCGGATAGGGCACGACGAGGCGGATCGGCCGGCTCGGCCAGCCGCCCGCGCCCTGGGCGATCGCCGGCGCGGCGAGCGGCGGGGCGGCGAGTGCGGAGGCGGCGGCAAGGAGGTGGCGGCGGCGGATCATGCGGTCGTCTCCCGGTGCGGTGGTGAGGCGCGGCGAAGCCCTGTCGTGCCGGCAAGCGAGGATCGGGCCGCAATGCGGCGCAACGCAAGGCTTCGCCTGCGGTTCCGCGCGATGCGTATGCAATCGGCAGGACGCGCCGCGTTGACCCGGCGCAGCACCGCCGCCACCCTCGTCCCGCCGCAGCAGGACCGACGACATGCCCGATCTCTCCTCGCGCCTTTCCGCCGCTGCCGCCGCGCGCGCCGAGGCCGCGCCCGCCCTGCGGCGCGCGCTGATCGCCGCGCAGCGCCAGGGGGAGGCGGCGGTGCAGGCGATCGTCGCGCGGGCGCTGGCCGAAGCCGGGGCGGAGGTGTCCACGCTCCGCTACCGCCCGGCGGAGGTGCCGCTCGCCGAGGAGTTCGCGGCCGAACCGCCGCCCGGAGAGCGCGAGAGCGTGCTCGGCGTGCTCCCCGGCTCGGGCGGCGGCCGCAGCCTGATCCTGTTCGCCCACCCCGACAGCGAGCCGCTTCCGGCGGAGCATGGCTGGTCGGTGGACCCGTTCGCGGGCGTGGTGCGGAACGGCCGGCTTCACGGCTGGGGGGTGGCGGACGACCTCTCGGGCGTGGCGGCGATGGTCTCGGCCCTCGATGTTCTGCGCGCGGCCGGGCTGGCGCCGCGCGGCCGGGTGGTCGCGGCCTCCACACCGTCGAAGCGCCACGCGCGCGGCGTGCATGCGGTGCTGCACCACGGCGTGCTGGCCGATGCCGCCCTCTATCTCCATCCGGCGGAATCGGGGGCGGGCCTGCGGGAGGTGAAGGGCTTCGCCTCCGGGCAGATCGAGTTCCGCATCACCGTTCCGGGCCGCGCCCCCGACACCACCGAACCCGGCCACGGCGCCTTCGCCCATCTCGGCGTGAACGCGATCGGCAAGGCGATGGTGGTGATCTCCGCCCTCGCCGCGCTCGACGAACGCCGCGCCGCGCGGGTGAAGCACCCGGCGCTCGAGGCCGCGATCGGCCGTTCGACCAACCTGCTGGTCGGCGGCATCTCGGGCGGGGCGGAGCGCGGGACGCGGGTGCCGACCGAATGCACCCTCTCCTGCGCCCTCGCCTTCCCGCCGGGGGAGAGCCTGTCGGCCGTGCGCGCCGAGATCGAGGCGGCGGTGGCCGAGGCCGCTGCCTCCGACCCGTGGCTGTCCGCCCATCCGCCGCGGATCGTCTTCACCGCCGGGGTGACGGGGGCGGAGGTGCCGCCGGACCACCCGCTCTGGGCCGCCGCCGCCGCGGCCATCCGCGGCCAGACCGGCGCCGAGCCGGTCCTCAATCCGCTGCACACCGGCAGCGACATCCGCAACCCGGCGGTGCAGAAGGGGATCCCCTGCCTCGGCCTCGGGCCGCTCGGCGGCGACCTGACGCAGAACGGCCGCACCGACGAATGGGTGGATGCGGCCGACCATCTCCGCGCCGTGGCGGCAACCGCGGGGCTGATCGCCGAATGGTGCGGGGCCGAGGAGGGCGCGCGGGGCTGACGCCGCGCGGCTTACGGATTGGGGCGCCAGGATTCGAACCTGGGAATGGCGGAACCAAAACCCGCTGCCTTACCGCTTGGCTACGCCCCAGCCGCGCTGCCAGATAGGCCCCGGGCTCCGCCCCCGGCAAGCCCCCCGCCCCAGCGCCACCACGACGCCGGCAGCAGCGCCGCCGCAGCCCGCGCCGCGTCGGGATCGTCGAACAGCGCGAAGCAGGTGGCGCCCGATCCGCTCATGCGGGCGACCCGCGCGCCGGGCAGCGCCGAGAGCCGCTCCAGCACCTCCGCGATGGCGGGGCAGAGGCCGATCGCCGCGGCCTCGAGGTCGTTCGCCAGCGCCGCGAGATCGCGCGCCAGCGCCGCCGCGTCGGCCCAGCCGGGGGGAAGCGCCGCCGGCGGCCGGAAGCCGCCGGCTCGGGAGCGGAACACGGCCGGTGTTGCCACCGGCACGCGGGGATTGGCCAGCACGAGGCCGAGGCGCGGCAAGGCCGGCGCCGCCGACAGCACCTCTCCCGCCCCGCCCATCCGCACCGGACGCCCGGCAAGACAGGCCGGCACATCGGAGCCGAGCGCCCCGGCCAGCGCGGCAAGCCGCGCCGGCGGCAGCCGCACCCCCCACAACCGCGCGCAGAGCCGGAGCGCGGCCGCCGCATCGGCCGACCCCCCGCCGATGCCCGAGGCGACAGGCAGGATCTTGGTGAGCCGGAACGCCGCCCCGGGCGGAACCCCTGCCGCCTCGGCGAACGCCCGCGCCGCCCGCAGCACGAGGTTGTCGGCCTCCTCCGCCAGCGCCGCCGCCTCCGGCCCGGCGAGCGCGAGCGACAGCGTCTCCGCCGCCTCCCCCTCCAGCAGGTCCGCCGCCTCGGCGAACACCGCGAGGCTGTCGAGCAGGTGGTAGCCGTCGGCCCGCCGCCCCACGACATGCAGGAACAGGTTGACCTTGGCGTAGGCGGGTTCGGCGATCACCGCGCCACGGCGGCGAGCCCCTCGCGCAGCTTGCGCTCGATCCGCTCGGCCTCCTCCGGCTCGGGGTCGAGGCCGAGGGCCCGGCGCCACTGGAACCGGGCTTCGGCAAGGCGCCCGGCCATCCAGTAGGCGTCCCCCAGGTGGTCGTTGATGGTGGCGTTGCGCGGCTCGAGCTCGACGGCGCGTTCCAGCAGCTCCACCGCGCGCGGGATGTCGCCCAGCCGGAAATGCGCCCAGCCCAGGCTGTCCACGATGTTGCCGTCGCGCGGGCGCAGCGCCACGGCGCGTTCCAGCATGCGCCGCGCCTCCTCGAGGTTGCGGCCCTGCTCCACCCAGGAATAGGCGAGGTAGTTCAGGACGTAAGGCTGGTCGGGGGAGAGTTCGAGCGCGCGGCGGAAATCGGCCTCCGCCCGCGGCCATTGGCCGGCCCGCTCGGCGGCGATGCCGCGGGCATAGAACAGCGTCCAGTCGGCCGCCCGCACCCCCTCGAGCCGCGCCACCGCGGCGTCATAAGCGGCGAGCGCCTCGGCGAAGCGCCGCCGCTCGCGGAGGATGTCGCCGAGCCTCGCCCAGGGTTGCGGCGCCGAGGGACGGGCCGCCGCCAGCTCCCGCAGCAGCGCCTCCGCCTCCTCGGTGCGGTCCATGCGGGCAAGCACCGCCGCCCGCCGGAGCGTGCCGATCGGCGCCAGCGGATCCGCCTCGGGAATGCGCTGCAGCAGTGCGAGGGCGGCGGCATTCTGCCGTTCCTCGGCCAGCGCCTCGGCCGCCAGCAGCAGCGCCGGGGCGGATGCGGGCCTCAGCCGCAGCGCGAGGCGCGCCATCGCCAGCGAAAACTCGCCTGCGCCCTGGCCGCGCAGCGCCCCGGCGAAGGCGATCTTGGCCTCGGCGATGCCCTCGACGGCGGAGGCGACCGGGGGATCGGCGAACAGCGCCCGCAGCGACGCCTCTCCGCCCGCGGTCAGCAGCGCGGCATCCTCCGCCCCGCGCGGCAGCCGCTGGCCGAGTCGCAGCGCCTCCGCCTCGGCGCCGCGGCGCAGCAGGATGCCGCCCGCCACCTGGATCTGCCGGAGATTGGGCTCTCCCGTCTCGGCCAGAGAAAGGCGGGACAGGCGCAGCGCCTCCGGCCCGCGCCCGGCGAGGTCTGCGATCATCGCCCCGTGCAGCGCGCCGAGGGCGCGCGCGCGCCCGCCCTCGACCAGCGGCCGGAGCGCCGCCAGCGCCTGGTCGGGCTGCCCGCGCCCGGCCTGCACCCAGGCGAGCAGCAGCGGCTGCAGCACCGCGATCCCGTCCTGCTGCTGCGGCAGGGCGCGGAGCTGTGCCTCGGCGCGGTCCCAGCGGCCCGCCTGCGCCTCTGCGCCCGCCACCAGCAGCACCGCCACCGGATTGTCGGGCAGCCGCCGGGCGAGCCGCAGCGCCTCCGCCCGGCCGTCCAGCACGGCGGCGAGGAAGGCGCTGCGCACGACCTCCTCGTCCTGCGGCGCGAGGCGCTCGGCGCGCAGCAGCTGCTCGGCGGCAGGCCCGGTGTCGCTCTCCGAGGCCGCGAACCGACCGGCGAGATAGGCGCCGAACCCGCCGTTCGGCCGGAAGCGTCCGGGAGAGCCCTGCGCCGAGGGAGCGTTCGACGCCAGCAACGCGCCGATGTCGGGCCCGGCCGACGCACCCTCAGCCCCGGCGCAGCCGGCCGCCAGCGCCGCCAGCAGGACGAGCGGCAGCGGGCGCGACAGGCGACGGTCCGGACGGCGCGGAAGCATGGCGCGACTATAGGGAGCGCCGGAGTTGCGCGCCATCGCCGCATCACGACGAGGAGGATTGCTTGCCCGTCCCGGTCTGCTACGCTTGCGCTTCCAAAACGACGGAGGTCTTGCAGCCATGCGGAGACTGCTCGCCGCCCTTGCCCTGCTGGTCGGCCTGACGGCCGCCGGAACCGCCGAGGCGCAGAACCGCTTCTGGCTCGAGAACCACAGCGGAATGACCATCCGGGAGGCTTACGTATCCGCCTCCCGCGTGGATGTCTGGGGGCCGGACATCCTCGGCGCGAGCGTCCTGCCGCCCGGCCAGCGCGTGTGGGTGACGCCGACCTTCGGCGACTGCATCCTCGACGTCCGCGTCGTCTACATGGACGGCCGCGCGGAGGAACGCCGCAACGTCAACGCCTGCGGCCTGTCCCGCATCGTGTTCGGCGGCGGCGCGGGGGCGGGCGCGATCGTCGGCGGCGGCGGGGATCCGTCCTTCAACTTCGTCAACGGCACCGGCTTCGTGATCCGCGAGATCTATGCCTCCTCCGCGCGCCTCTCCTCCTGGGGGCCGGACAGGCTCGGGGCGAATGTGCTGGGGCCGGGCCAGTCGGTGTACATCGCGCTGCCGGCCTCCGGCGGCTGCCTGACCGACATCCGCGTCGTGTTCATGAACGGCGCCGCGCAGGAACGCCGGAACTTCAACACCTGTCCGGTCGGCACGCTCACCTGGCGGTGATCGGCCCCGTCCTGCGGCGCGGCGGCGCCTGGGGATCGCCGCGCGGTCAGACGCGGATGTCGGCGTCGCGGATCAGCGGCGCCCAGCGTTCGTATTCGGCGCGGATGAAGGCGGCGAAGGCCTCCGCGCTGCCGCCGACGACGCGGCCGGCCTGCACCTCCTCGACGGACCGGCGCACCTCCTCCCGCTCCGCGATGCGGTTGAACACCGCGTTGATCTGCGCGACGAGGTCCGGCGCCATGCCGGCCGGCCCGACGATCCCATGCCACACCGAGGCGACGACGCCCGGCAGCGTCTCGGCCAGCGGCCGCACGCCGGGAAGCTGCGGCACCGGCTCGGGCGAGAGGACGGCCAGCGCCTTCACCCGCCCCTCGCGGATCATCGGCAGGGTGGTGGAGACCGTGAGGATGCCGCAGGTGGTCTCTGCGGCGACGAGGCTGCGCAGCATCTCGGCCCCGCTGCGGTAGGGCACCGCCACCATCCGCACATTGGCGCGGCGGATCATGAGTTCATGCGCGAGATGCCCGACATACCCGACCCCCGGATGGGCGTAGGGAAGTTCGCCCCGCTCGCGCGCCAGCGCGAACAGCGACGGCGCGTCGTTCGCCGGCAGCGAGACGGGGGCGGCCAGCACGAGCGGCAGGTTCACGAGGTGGCAGATCGGCGTGAACGCCGTCATCGGATCGTAGGGCAGGCGCGGATTGAGTTCCCGCCCGATCGCGTTGGCGCCGAGGTCGGCCATCATCAGCGTCGTGCCGTCCGGCCGCTGCTGCGCGACGAACTGTCCGGCGATGGTGCCCCCCGCCCCGGCGCGGTTCTCCACCACGAGGGTCTGCCCGCCGGCGACGGCGGGGAAGGCGTTGGCGACGGTGCGGGAGAGCGTGTCGATGGCGCCGCCGGCGCCGAAGGGCACGATCAGCCGCACCGGCCTGTCGGGCCAAGATCCCTGGGCGCGAAGCCCGGATGGCGCGGCGAACAGCCCGGCGGCAAGCGCGGCGAAGCCGCGGCGCCCGAGTGCCGCGTTGGGGTGCCGGTCGGTCATCGGTCGTCCTCCCGTTGTCGTGTCCTGCCGTGCGGGTCCGCACCGGCCGGCAGGCAACCCGGTTCCCCCGCCCGGCGCAAGCCCCCGGCCCGCGGCGACCCGCGGCTCATGCCGCGCGCCGCACACCTTCGCCCGCGCGCGGCGACCCGCGGCTCACGCCGCGCGCCGCGCGACCTCCTCCGGCGACATGCGCACCAGCGCGTCGTAGTCGCGCATCAGCGTCTCGGTGATCCTGCCCGGGGTGAAGGAGAGGTCGCCGATCTGGCGCACCGGCGTCACCTCGGCGGCGGTGCCGACGACGAACACCTCGCTCGCGCGCGCCATCTCCTCCACCCGGATCGTCCGTTCCACCACCGGGATCTGCCGCGCCTTCGCCAGCCCGATCACGGTGCGGCGCGTGATGCCGTCGAGGAAGCAGATCGGTGTGGGCGTGTGCAGCGCGCCGTCCATCACGAAGAAGATGTTGGCCCCCGTGGCTTCCGCCACATCGCCCTTGAAGTCGAGCATCAGCGCGTCGTCCGCGCCCTCGTCCATCGCCGCGTGCTTGGACAGCGTGCCGATCATGTAGAGCCCGGCGGCCTTGGAGGCGGTCGGCGCCGTGTCCGGCGCGGGGCGGCGCCACTTCGCCATGGCGAGCCTGATGCCCTTCATCCGCTGCTCGACGCCGAAATACGCGCCCCACTGCCACACCGCGATCGCCATGTGGATCCTGGTCGCCTTTGCGGCGACGCCCATCTCCTCCGGCCCGCGCCAGGCGATCGGGCGGACATAGGCGTCCGTCAGCCCGTTGCGCTTCAGCGCCTCGATGCAGGCGGCGTCGATCTCCTCGACGCTCCAGGGGATCTCGAAGCCGAGCATCCGGCCGGAGGCGACGAGCCGTTCGCTGTGCTCGCGCAGCTTGAAGATGTTGCCCGCATAGCAGCGTTCGCCCTCGAACACCGCCGAGGCATAGTGCAGCCCGTGGGAAAGCACATGCAGCTTCGCCTCCCGCCAGGGGACGAAGACGCCATCGAGCCAGATCCAGCCGTCGCGGTCGTCGAAGGGCACAAGGGCCATGGAGTCTCTCTCCCCGGGGGCACGATCACGTCGCCGGCGCGCCCGCCGGCGCATGGATGTTGCGCGAAGCGGGCGGACACTAGACAACCCATCCAGATGTGTCAATGATGCTGACCAAAGCGGAGGGCGCCCCAGCCATGCCGGACGGGAATGAGCCGAAGCCCCTGCCCGCGGGGCGGAACCTGCTGTTCCTGCGGGAGGAGGAACTTCGCCTCGCGCAGGACCTGCTGTTCTTCGGCTACCGCGACTTCACCGCCGGGGCGGACGCGATCCTCGCCGAACTCGGGGAGATGGGCCGCGCCCACCACCGCGTGCTGCATTTCGTCGGCCGCCGCCCCGGAATCACCGTGGGCGAGCTGCTCGCCATCCTCGGCATCACCAAGCAGAGCCTCGGCCGGGTGCTGTCGCCGCTGGTCGCGCGCGGCTACATCACCCAGACGCCCGGCCGCACCGACCGCCGGCAGCGCCTGCTGCACCTGACGGAGAAGGGCGCGGCGCTGGAACGCCGCCTGTTCGAGCGCCAGCGCGAGACGGTGATGCGCGCCTACCGGGAAGCCGGGCCGGCGGCCGTCGAGGGCTTCCGCAAGGTAATGCGCGGGCTGATGGGGCCGGAGGCGCGCGCGCAGTTCGACCGCCTCGCCGGCGCGGAGCGCGAGCGCCCATGACCGACAGGGACGCACCGCACCTCCTCGTCGTGGACGACGATTCGCGAATCCGCACGCTGCTCAGCCGCTACCTCTACGAGCAGGGCTTCCGCGTGACGGTGGCCGAGGACGCCGCCGCCGCCCGCCGCGCGCTCGCCGCCTTCGCCTTCGATCTCATCGTGCTCGACGTGATGATGCCGGGCGAATCCGGCCTCGAGCTGACGGAGAGCCTGCGCCGGGACGGCCGCGACGTGCCGGTGCTGATGCTGACCGCCGCCGGCAGCCCGGACGACAGGGTGGCCGGCTTCGAACGCGGCGCCGACGACTACCTGCCCAAGCCCTTCGACCCGCGCGAGCTCTGCTTACGCATCCGCACCATCCTGCGCCGCGCGGCGCCGGCGCCCGCGGCGCCGCCCGGCGCGCCGGTGCAGCTCGGCCCGCTCCGGTTCCACCCGGACACGGGAGAGCTGCGCGGCGCCGATCCCTCCCAGCGCCTGACGCCCGGGGAGGCGGCGCTGCTCGCCGCCCTCGCCCGCCGCGCCGGGGAGGTGATGAGCCGCAAGGAGATCGCCGCCGCCCTCGGCACGCCCGAAGCCGGCGAACGCGCCGTGGACGTGCAGGTGACGCGGCTGCGCCGCAAGATCGAGCCCGACCCGCGGGAGCCGCGCTTCCTGCAGACGGTGCGGCACCGCGGCTACGTGCTGAGGCCCGGCCCGTGAGCGAGGCCGCCGCCGGTGCGAAGCCGCGCCCCGCCGCGCCGGAGCGGGCCGACGCGCCCGCCGCCGACGCGCGCCCCGACCCGCCCGGCGCCCTCGGGCTCCTGCGCCGCCTCGCCCCGCGCGGGCTGCTCGGCCGCACGCTGCTGATCGTGCTGCTGCCGCTGATCGTGCTGCAGGCGGTGGCGCTGCAGATCTTCTACGGCAGCCATCTCGACGTGATCTCGCGGCGCCTGGCCGCAGGCCTCGCCGGCGATGTCGGGATGGTGGTCGAGCTCCTCTCGCGCTTCCCCGCCGCCGAGGACCGCGCCTGGATCTTCCGCGAGGCCGCCTGGCGGCTCGATCTCGGCCTCGCCTTCGAGCCGGGCGCGACACTTGCCCACCATGGGCCGCGCCCCGCCTCGCTGCCGCTCCTGCCGCTCGAGCAGGACCTGTCCGACGCGCTCGCCCAGCGGGTGCGCCTGCCCTTCGATTCCGACTGGACGGCGGATCCGCGCTCGATCGTGATCCGCGTGCAGCTGCCGGACGGGGTGCTGCACGTGGAAGTGAACCGCAAGCGCCTGTTCACCGGCACCCTCTACCTGTTCGTGATCTGGCTGGTCGGCTCCTCGATCCTGCTGTTCGGCCTCGCCGCGCTGTTCCTCAAGAACCAGGTGCGGGCGATCCGGCGGCTGGCCAACGCCGCCGAAGCCTTCGGCATGGGCCGCGACGCCGGGCCGATCAGGCCGGAAGGGGCGGCCGAGGTGCGCCAGGCGGCGGCGGCGTTCAACCGGATGCGCTCCAACATCCGACGCTTCGTGCAGCAGCGGACGGAGATGCTCGCCGGCATCAGCCACGACCTCCGCACGCCGCTGACGCGGCTCCGCCTCGGCCTTGCCATGCTGCCGAAGGAGGCCGCCGAGGACGCCGCCGCCATGACCCGCGACGTCGAGGAGATGGAGCGCATGATCGCCGCCTACCTCGCCTTCGCGCGCGGCGAGGGGCAGGAGGCGGCGCGGCCGGAGGATCTCGCCGCGCTGGTCCGGGACGTCGCCGCCCGCAGCGGCGCGGACGGCGCGATCACGGTGCAGGCGCCGGCGGAACTGCGCCTGCCGCTGCGCGCCGACGCCTTCCGCCGCTGCCTCGGCAACCTCCTCGACAACGCGCGGCGGCACGCGCGGCGGATCGCCGTGTCGGTGCGCCCTCCCGGCGCCCCGCATCCCGGCTTCGCGGAAGTGACGGTGGACGACGACGGCCCCGGCATCGCGCCCGAGGCGCGGGAGGAGGCGTTCCGCCCCTTCGCCTCCACCCGCGCCGGGGGCACCGGGCTCGGCCTCGCCATCGCGCGGGACATCGCCCGCGCCCATGGCGGCGACATCCTGCTCGAGGACAGCCCCATGGGCGGTCTGCGAGCGCGGGTGCTGCTGCCGGCGTGACCGGGGCGGCTACCCCTTCGCCGCCATCTGCTTGGCTTCCTCCAACGCCTCGGCGAAGCGCTTGTTGAGCAGCGCGAGCGCCTCGGCGTTCGCTTTCTGGATCAGCTCGGCCAGTTCGCGGAGGTTCGCCACCGCCTTCTCGTAGGCGGCCTTCAGCGCCTCGATCTGGCGGGCTGCCGCCTCCTTCGGATCGGCGGGAGGGTTGGCCAAGCCGCTCATCGCCTGGGTCAGCTCGGCCATCGCGGCCTGCATGATCTCCATGTGCCGCCGCGCCACCGCCTGCGCGCCCTCGAGCGCGATGCGGTTCGCCGCGGACAGGGCTTCGAGGTTCTTCCGCTGCGCCGCCGCCAGCGCCGCCATGTCGGGCATGGGGGGAAGGCGGAAGTCGGCGAAGAACTTCATCATGTCGAACTCGGGGGGCTGCGCGGCCATCGCGGATCTCCTCTGCTGCGGCGCCCGGCGCGGGCACCCTGCCCGGGTTGTAGCCGGAAGGCGCTGCCGGCGGAACCGCGAAGGCCGCGAAAGCCTTGCGTTTCAGCCGGATGACGCGGGGCGTCACATCGGCGGAGGGGTCGGCTCCGGCCGCGGCGCGAGCAGGTCGCCCTCCGGCAGGCGCAAGCTGCGGGCGATCTGCTCGGCGCGGTCGAGCGCGCGGTCGAGCGCCGCCATGGTGGCGGAGAGATCCTCGCTCGCGTCGTTCATCCAGGTGCGCGAGGCGGCGAGCCACACGCCGCACAACCCCTTCACCCGCGCGAGCCCGAGCGGACCCGAAGCGTCCACCCGCGCCGCCTCGAGCATCCAGGCCATGGAGACCGGAAGCAGCCGCGCGAGCCGGAGCGCGGTCAGCGGATCGCGGGGAAGATCCTCGAGGAAGCGCACGATTCCGGCGCGATGCGGCTGCAGGGCGTCGAACCGGCGCATCAGCACATCGAACAGACGCTCCCGCGCCGGGCTTGCCGGATCGGGCACGGTGCCGGCCAGCACCGCGCGGTCCACCGCCTCGCCATGCAGCTTCAGCAGGTCGAACGGGCAGGCGGCGAGGCGACGCAGCTCGGCGAGCGGGAGGCCGGCGGCCTCGGCCACGCGCGACAGCGTCGTGCCCCGCCAGCCATGCTCGGCGACGGTGCGCCACAGCCCCTCGAGCAGGCGCGCTTCGATCCCTTCTGCCATGGGGCGGAGTGTGGGGGCGGCGGAGCGGTTGCGCCAGCCCCTTTCAGCCCGCGAGTTCGCGCGAACGGGCGGTGGCCGCCGCGATCGCCCGGCGCATCAGCAGCGGCCAGGCGTCCTCCGCCATCAGCACGGCGAGGGCGCGTTCGGTCGTGCCCTTCGGGCTCGTCACGGCGCGGCGGAGATCTGCGGCGTCCTCCGTGCTGGCGGCGAGCAGCGCGCCCGATCCGGCGACCGTCGCGCGCGCCATCCGCCGCGCGAGATCCGGCGGCAGGCCCTGGTCCACCGCCGCCATCTCCAGCATCTCGGCGAGCAGGAACACATAGGCCGGGCCGCCGCCGGAGACTGCGGTGACGGCGTCCAGCATGTCCTCCCGCTCCACCCAGGCCACCTCCCCGATCGCGGAGAGCAGCCGGTCGGCGAGTGCGCGGGCCGCCGCGTCCACGCCGGGGGCGGCATAGGCGGCGGTGAAGCCCCGCCGCACCGCCGCCGGCGTGTTCGGCATGGCGCGCACCACCGCCGCGCCCGGCCCGAGCAGCCGGCGCAGGAAGGCGACGGAGCGGCCCGCCATGATCGAGACGACGAGCGCGCCACCCTCGGCGAAGCGCGCATAGGCCGGCAGGGCGGCCTCCGCCTCCTGCGGCTTGATGGCAAGGATCACCGCCGCCGGGCGGAACCCGGGCGGGATCGCCGCCGGCTCGGGCACAACGAGGATTCCTTCGGTGCGCGCCGCGATCCCGGAGTTCGGTTCGACCGCGACGATCTGGCCTGCGCCCTGTTCGCGCCAGCCGGCGACCATGGCGCCGCCCATCTTGCCGCAGCCGACGAGAAGCAGGGGGGGAAGCGGTTCATCCATGGTCGCGGACCATCGGGCGGCCCGCGGCGCGGCGCAAGGGGCGCCTCAGGCCTCGCCCACGCAGTCGAGCATCGCCGCCGCCAGCGCCTCGGCCGGGGCCTTGCCGCCCCACAGCACGAGCTGGAAGGCGGGGAAGAAGCGCTCGCACTCGGTGATCGCGATGTCCACCATGTCCTCGAGGCTCTCGGCCGAGGCGGAGGGCGCCCCGCGCAGCAGCACGGAATGGCGGAACACCGGCACGCCGTCCTCGCTCTCCAGCCCGAAATGGCCGATCCAGAGCTTCTCGTTGGCCAGCGCCAGCAGCTCGAACAGCTTCTCCCGCCGGTTCGCCGGCACCTTCATGTCGAAGGCGCAGGTGAAATGCATGGCGCTGATCTCCTCGCTCCAGGAGAAGAACAGCGCGTAGTCGCACCACTTGCCCGGGGCCTCGGCGGCCATCTCGCCGTCGGAGCGGCGCTCGAAGGCCCAGTCGTTGCCGCCGAGGATCTGCTCCAGGATGTCGAGGGGGTTGGCGGCGCGGTCACGGTCGAGGCTGACGAGCGAAGGCATCGCGGATCCCCCATTCCCATAGCGGGGCGCCCCCACCGCATCTTGCGGCGAATCGGCCCCCGACCCTCCAGGGATTGATATCCGCCCGCAGGAGTCGCCCGCAAGTGCCTGTCGGGACGGACTCGGAACCGTCAGGCCTCGGGCGGCTCCGCCTGTTCCAGTCGGGCCACGCGCTCGGCCAGCGCGGCGATCGCCGCCTCGGCGGCCTGCGCCCTGGCCTCGGCCGCCTCGGCGCGGTCCAGCGCGGCGCGGGCGAGGTCGAGCGCCGCCTCCACCTCCTCCCGCTCCGCCGCGCCGAGCCGCCGGCGCATCGCCTCGCACCCCGCCTCGCGGATCGCCCGCGCCTCGTCGCGCAGCCCGGCGGCGATGGACAGCACCCCGCCCGCCACCCCGGCCAGGTCGTCGGCCAGGCGCCTCACTCCGTCCGGCCCGCGCATCGTCATGCCCTCCCGCCTTGCCCGCCCGCCCGGGCGGTGCCACACGCAGCCCAACATAGCCCGCCCGGCCGATCGGGCCAGGGGCCGGAGACCGCCCGCGCGCCATGCTTCCCGTGCTCGCCTTCCCCGCGATGGACCCCGTCGCGATCGAGATCGGCCCGATCGCCATCCGCTGGTACGCCCTCGCCTATATCGCCGGCATCGTGCTGGCCTGGCAGCTCGTGCGCGCGCAGGCCGCCATGGCCCCGCCGGCGGCGACGCGGACGCAGGTGGACGATTTCGTCACCTGGGGGACGCTCGGCGTCATCCTCGGCGGGCGGCTCGGCTATGTGCTGTTCTACCGCCCGGGCTACTACCTCGCGGCCCCGCACGAGATCCTGTTCGTCTGGCAGGGCGGCATGGCGTTCCACGGCGGGATGCTCGGCGTCATCCTCGCCGCGCTGTGGTTCTGCCGGCGCGAGAGGCTCGATCCGCTGGCCTTCGGGGACCGCGTGGCGCCGGCCGTGCCGGTCGGGCTGTTCTTCGGCCGCATCGCCAACTTCATCAACGGGGAGCTCTGGGGCCGCCCGGCGGAGGTGCCCTGGGCGATGGTGTTCCCCTCGGGCGGCGACATCCCGCGCCACCCCTCGCAGCTCTACCAGGCGGCGCTCGAGGGCGTCGTGCTGTTCGTGGCGCTGCAGGTGCTGCTCCATGTGCCCTCGCTGCGCGCCCGCCGCGGCTTCCTCACCGGCGCCTTCCTCGCCGGCTACGGCGTCGCGCGCAGCATCGGCGAGCTGTTCCGCGAGCCGGACGCGCATCTCGGCTACCTGCTCGGGCCGCTCACCATGGGCATGCTGCTGTCGCTGCCGATGCTCGCGGCCGGGCTGTGGCTGATGGCCCGCCGCCCGGCATGATCCCGCCGGAGCGGCTCGACCGCTGGATGGCCCGGCGCATCGCCGCCTACTACGCCGCGCAAGACCCCTTCGCCGACTTCACCACCGCCCCCGAGATCACCCAGGCCTTCGGCGAATGTCTCGGCGCCTGGGCCGCCACCGCCTGGACGCGAATGGGCAGCCCGGACCCGGTGATCCTCGCCGAGGCCGGCCCCGGCCGCGGCACGCTGATGGCCGATCTGCTGCGCGCCACCGCCGAGGTCGCCCCTGCCTTCCGTGCGGCCATCCGGCTGCACCTCGTCGAAACCTCGCCGCGGCTGCGGGCGGCGCAGGCCGGGCGCCTCTCCGCCGCCGGCCCGCTGTTCCACGAGAGCCTCGCCACGCTTCCCGGCGGCCCGCTGATCCTGCTCGGCAACGAATGGCTGGATGCGCTGCCGATCCGCCAGTTCGTCCGCCGCGGCGGCGCCTGGCGGGAACGCTTCGTCGCCGCCGCCCCGCCTGCCGCGCCGGCCGCGCGCCCCGTCGAGGCCCCGGCCGAACCGCCGCTGCCTCCCCTGCCCGCAGACGCC
>JANWXJ010000220.1 GCA_025055335.1 Acetobacteraceae bacterium | reverse complement strand
GGGGCGCCGATCCCTTTGGCGATGAGGGCCTGTCCCTGGTCGTGCGGCACGATACCTCCTCCTCCGGAACGTGGCGGACCGGGACCGGATACCTGGAAGCGCGGGGCCGGTCGAGCGTTCGGACGGGCGGCGCGGCAGGCGGGCTGGGCGGCAGCGCGGGCAGGATGCTAGATCGGCGCCGCAGCGCCGGATGCCGGGCGGCGGCAGGGGCGCTCCGACAGGGAGACGAAAGACGATGCCGATCTCGCTCGGGCGTTCCGCGATGCTCCGCGCCCTTCTCGCGCTGGGTGCAGCCTGCGCCGCGCTGCCTGCTGCTGGGCAGGGTGTTGGGCAGGTGGTGGTGTATTGTTCGGTGCCGGAGGACTGGTGCAATGCGGTGGCGCGCGGGTTCGAGCAGGCGAGCGGCATCCGCGTGGCGATGACGCGGCGGTCCTCGGGCGAGACCTATGCGCTGATCCGTGCCGAGGCGGCCAATCCGCGGGGCGATGTGTGGTTCGGCGGGACGGGGGATCCGCATCTGCAGGCGGCGGAGGAGGGTCTGCTCGAGGAGTACCGGAGCCCGCTGCTCGATCAGCTGCATCCCTGGGCGCTGCGCCAGGCCGAGCAGGCGAGGTTCCGCACGGTCGGCATCTATGCCGGGGCGCTCGGCTATTCCTACAACCGGCGGGAGCTGGAGCGGCGGCGGATCGCCCCGCCCACCTCCTGGGCTGATCTGCTGCGGCCGGAGTTCCGCGGCGAGGTGCAGGTGGCGAACCCGAACTCCTCCGGCACCGCCTACACGATGCTGGCGACGCTGGTGCAGCTGATGGGCGAGGAGCCGGCGTTCCAGTACCTGCGGCAGCTGCACCGCAACGTGGCGCAGTACACGCGCTCGGGCGCCGCGCCGGCGCGTGCGGTGGCCACCGGCGAGGCGCTGATCGGCATCACCTTCCAGCACGATGCGGTGGCGCAGGCGGTGCAGGGGGCGCCGGTGGTGGTGGTCAGCCCCGCCGAGGGGACGGGCTACGAGATCGGCTCGATGTCGATCATCCGCGGCGCGCGCAACCTGGAGAACGCGCGGCGCTTCTACGACTGGGCGCTATCGGCCGAGGCGATGGCGATCATGCCGCGGGTGCAGGCCTTCCAGGTGCCGGCCAACCGCAACGCCCCGGTGCCGCCCGAGGCCCCCGACTTCTCCCGCCTGCGCCTGATCGACTACGACTTCGCACGCTGGGGCTCCTCGGCCGAACGCACCCGACTCCTCGCACGCTGGGACCGCGAGATCGCAGCCCTCCCGCGCTGAGGCGATGCGCCCGACGGCCGCGGGCGGCGGGGCGGCGGCGCTCTCCGCCGCCCTCCTCCTCCTGCCCTGGCACAGGCCCGCAGGATCGGGCTGGTGGTTCCTGCCGGATCCCGCCGCCTCGGCGGCGGCATCGCTGCTGGCCGGCGGGCCGCCCTTCCTGCCCTTCGGCTTGGCCGCCCTCGCGCTGCTTGCCGTGCCGCTGCTGCCGCGCTCGCCCCGGCGCGGGGCGCTTCTGGTCGGCCTGTCGGCGCTCGCCGGCGCGCTGCTGCTGCTGCAGGGCTACGCCGTCACCCATCGCGGGCTGGGCGCGGCGTGGCTTGCGCCGCTGTTCGGGGATGCGGCGCCGCAGCCCGGGCTTGGCGCCGGCGGCTGGCTCGCGCTCGGGGCGCTGTTCGTGCTCGCCGGCGCGGGCCTTGCCGAGCGCGGCGGCTTCCGGGGCGACGGGTTCCTGGCCGCATCGGTGCTGCTGCTCGCGGGCCTGCTCGTGGTGTTCGTCTTCCTGCCGCTCGCGCTGATGTTCGCCGAGGCCTTCCGCGCCGCCGACGGCAGCTTCGCCCCCGGGCGCTTCCTCGCCCTCGCCGGCGGCGAGGACGTCTGGGGCCTCGGCTGCCTCGGCTCCGGCCGCTCCTGCGGGGTGGTGTGGAACACGCTGCTGCTCGGGGTGCTCACGGCCGGGCTCTCCACCCTGCTCGGCCTCGCCTTCGCGCTGCTCTACCTGCGCTCCTCCCTGCCCGGGAAGCGGGTGCTGCGCATCCTCTCGATCCTGCCCATCATCACCCCGCCCTTCGTCGTCTCGCTTGCCGTGATCGTGCTGTTCGGGCGGACGGGCATCGTCTCGGTATTCCTCGACGAGTGGTTCGACATCCCGCGCAGCCGCTGGATCTACGGGCTGTGGGGCGTGCTGATCGCGCAGGTGCTGAGCCAGGCGCCGCTCGCCTTCCTCGTGCTCGTCGGCGTGCTCGAGGGGATCAGCCCGACGCTCGAGGAGGCCTCGGGCACGCTCGGCGCGCGGCGGTGGGACACCTTCGCCCGCGTCACGTGGCCGCTGCTCAAGCCCGGGCTTGCCGCGGCCTTCCTCGTGAACTTCGTCGAGAGCCTGTCGGATTTCGGCAACCCCCTCGTGCTCGGCGGCAACTTCGAGGTGCTGTCGGTCAGGATCTACTTCGCGGTGGTGGGCGCGCAGCACGATCCCGCGCGCGCCGCCGCGCTCGGCATCGTGCTGCTCGCGCTGACGCTCGGCGCCTTCCTGCTGCAGCGCCGCTGGCTCGGCCGGGCGTCCTACGTCACGGTCACCGGGAAGGGGGATGCCGGCCTGCCCGCGCCCCTGCCGCGTCGGGTGGACTGGGCCTGCCGCGCCGTGGCGCTCCCCTGGGCGGCCTTCACCGTCGTCACCTACGGGATCGTGGTGTTCGGCGGTTTCGTCGCCGACATCGGCCGCTTTGACCTGACCTTCTCCTGGCGGCATTTCGAGCGCGGCTTCGGCATCACCTGGGACGGCGGGCCGTTCTTCCACGGCAGCGCCTGGCCGTCGCTGTTCACCACCCTCTGGATCGCCGCCGTGGCGGCACCGCTCACCGCCGCCGTCGGGCTGCTCGCCGCCTGGCTCACGGCGCGGCAGCGCTTCCCAGGGCGGGCCACGCTCGAGTTCGGCACGCTGCTCTCCTTCGCGGTGCCGGGCACGGTCGTCGGGGTCTCCTACATCGTCGCCTTCAACGTGCCGCCCTTCGAGCTGACGGGAACCGGTATGATCCTCGTCTTCTGCTTCGTGTTCCGGAACATGCCGGTCGGGATGCGGGCGGGGCTCGCCGGGCTCGCGCAGATCGACCGCTCGCTCGACGAGGCCTCGGCCAGCCTCGGCGCCGGCAGTGCCACCACCCTGCGGCGCGTCGTGCTGCCGCTGCTCAGGCCCGCGATCGTCACCGGCCTCGTCTATTCCTTCGTGTCGGCCATCACCGCGGTCTCGGCCGTGATCTTCCTGGTGTCGGCCGAGCACAACCTCGCCACCGCCTACATCGCCGGGCGGGTGGAGGCGGGCGAATATCCGCTGGCGATCGCCTACGCCACCGTTCTGATCGGGCTGATGCTGGCCGGCATCCTGGCGATCCAGGCGCTGGTGGGGGAACGGCGGCTCGGGCGGCGGATCGCCGCGGGCGGGGCGCGATGACGGGCGGCGCGCTCGAGCTCCGCGGCCTTTCCAAGCGTTTCGGCCAGACCGTCGCCGTGGCCGAGGCGAGCTTCTCGGTGCCGGAGGGAAGGCTCGCCACCCTGCTCGGTCCCTCGGGCTGCGGCAAGACGACGGTGCTGCGGATGGTGGCGGGCCTCGAGGCGCCGAGCGCGGGGCGGATCCTGATCGGCGGCCGCGACGTGACCGCGCTGCCGGCCGCCGAGCGCGGCGTCAGCCTCGTGTTCCAGTCCTACGCGCTGTTCCCGCACATGAGCGTGCTCGAGAACGTCGCCTACGGCCTCACGGTGGCGGGGGTCGGGCGGCGCGAGGCCCGCGCCCGCGCCGAGGAGGCGATGGCGGGCGTGGGGCTGCAGGGCCTCGGCGCGCGGCTTCCCTCCGAGCTTTCGGGCGGGCAGCAGCAGCGCGTGGCGCTTGCCCGCGCCCTCGTGCTGCGGCCGCGGGTGCTGCTGTTCGACGAGCCCCTCTCGAACCTCGATGCGCGGCTCCGCCGCCGCGTGCGCGAGGACATCCGCGCCCTGCAGCAGCGCCTCGGGCTGACGGTGCTCTACGTCACCCACGACCAGCACGAGGCGCTCGCGGTGTCGGACACCGTCATCGTGATGCGCCAGGGCGCCATCGCGCAGATCGGCACGCCGCGCGACCTCTACGAGCGCCCGGCCGACCGTTTCGTCGCCGACTTCATCGGCGAGGCGGCGCTGCTGCCGGCGGAGGTGCTGTCGGTCTCGGCGGGAATCGCCGCGCTTTCCGTCGGGCCGCTCCGCCTCTCGCTTCCGGCCAACGGCGCGGCAGCGGGGCGGGCGGCGACGCTCGCGGTGCGGCCGCACGGCTGGCGCCTCGGCCCCGAGGGGCTTCCGGCGCGGCTTCTGCGCTCGGCCTATCTCGGCAGCCATCTCGAGGCGCTGTTCGAGACCGCGCTCGGCGAGGTCTTCGCCACCCTGCCGCTCGATGCACCGCTGCCGCCGCCGGGCGGAGAGGTGCGGCTTGCCGTGGATGGCACGCCCGGTGCGGCGGCCGTGGTGCCGGAGCCTCCTCCGGGCTGAGGAGCGGGGTCCGGGGGGCGGCCCGGCGCCGGGCGCGCGGGGCGGCGGCGGCGAGAGGCGAAGGTCCCGCAACGCCTCGCCGCCGTTCGCGAGG
>JANWXJ010000199.1 GCA_025055335.1 Acetobacteraceae bacterium | reverse complement strand
CTGCCCGGCTACTCCGCCCTCGGCTGGTTCGGGCTGTTCGGGCCGCGCGGCATGGCGGCGGAGGTGACGGCGCGCCTCGCTCAGGAGGCCGAACGCGGGCTCACCGCGCCGGCGACGCGCGAGCGGCTGGCCGCGCTCGGCGCCGTGCCGGAGCCGATGACCCCCGACGCCTTCGCCGCCTTCGTGGACGCCGACGTGGCGAAGTGGCAGCGCCTGGTGCGCGAACGCAACATCCCGCTGGAGTGACAGAGGTGATCCGACTCGCGAGTTTCCTCGCGCGCGGCGATGTGCGCCCGCGCCTCGGCGCCGCCGTGGAGGGCGGGCTGCTCGACCTGACGGCGGCGCACGGCCCGTCCTGGGACATGCGCGCCGTGCTGGCGCTGCCGGAGGCCGAACTCCGCGCCTTCGTCGCCCGCGGCCGCGTGGTCGTGCCGGCGGCCGAGGCGCATCTGCTGCCGCCCGTCCCGGACCCGGGGAAGATCTTCTGCGTCGGCAAGAACAGCCGCGTGCACCGCGAGGAGCTGGTGGCGCACGGCATGCTGAAGGAGGACCCGCAGGAACCGACCGGCTTCGTCAAGCTGAACGAGGTTCTGGTCGGCGATGGCGCGCGCGTCGTCCGCCCCGAGGGCATCACCACCTTCGACTACAAGCCGGAGATGGCCTTCGTGGTGGCCCGCCCCTGCCACCGCGTCGGGCGCGAGGCGGCGCTGTCCGTCCTCGGCGGCATCACCGTGCTGAACGACCTGACGGCGCGCGAGATCCAGAAGCAGGAAGTCGCCTCCGGCACGCGGTTCTGGACGTCGAAGAACATGCCGGGCTTCTGCCCGGTCGGGCCCCATGTCGTGCCGCTGTTCGAGGTGGCCGACCCCTACGACCTGTGGCTGACCTGCGAGGTGAACGGCGAGCGGCGGCTGCGCGTCTCGACGAGCGAGCACATCTTCACGATCGCCGACATCATCGCGCATTTCAGCCGCCACATGCCCTTCATGCCGGGCGACATCATCGCCACGGGCGCGCCGCGCGGCACGGCGATCTCCCAGCCCAACGCCGCCGAACTCTACCTGAAGCCGGGCGATGTCTGCGTCGCCGGGATCGAGGGGCTGATGTCGCTCACCACCCGCATCGTCGCCCCGGGCGAGGCGTAGACGCGCGCCCCGCCGGCCCGGCCGCTACGGCACCTCGAGATCGAGCAGCGGCGCGTATTGCTGGCTGCCGAACACGTCCCGCTCGCCGGGGGAGCCGGAGGGGCGCTCGCGCCGGATCGTGAACTTGATGGCGTTCGCCGGCTCGAACACCACGAAATCGGTGATCCGGTCGGGGGTGATGCGTAGCAGGCGGCAGACCACCTCGGGCGTGATCACCTTGGCGTCGCGCACGCGCTCGAAGTTCGCGCGCTCGCGGAAGATGATGTCGAAGGTGATGTGGTCCACGCCCGCGTTCTTGCTGCGGACGGTGGAGGCGAGATCGCGCAGCCTCGGCATGTTGCGCATGGTCAGGCGGCCTTCCGGGTCGTGCCGTCCACGGCGAGGAAGCGCGTGCGGAACAGCTCCGTCGCGCTCGCCACCGGGATGACGTGGTTCAGCGTCCATTCGTAGCCGGGCTTGCCGGCCAGCACCTCGTCCGACATCAGCGCCGCCGCCCCGGCGGTGCCCTTCACCTCCGGCAGCCGGGCGTAGAACAGGTTGCGGGCGGCGAGCGCGCAGATCTCCTCGGCGCGCCTGGCATCGCCGCACAGCGCCTCGACGACGATGCCGAGCTCATGCGGGTTGGCGGGCGGCGCCGGGTCCATCGGGCCCATCACCCCGTCGCGGCCGTAGAGGTGGTAGAAGACCTGCCAGCCGGCCTCCTCCGGCGCGCCGAAGCGCTCGTGAAGCCGTGCGCGCGCCCAGGCGATCGCCGTGTCGATGTTGGCGATCATGTAGGGCTCGCGCATGCCGACGATGGCGAGCCGACGCTCGCCGACCTTCCCCGCCCCTTCCAGCTTCGCCATCGGCTGCGCGGCGGGGATCCAGCGGGCGCCGGAGGCGCGCGTGGTCTTCTCGTCCAGCTGCTCGTAGCGGCAGGCGGACATGTCCACGGTGCCGGAGAGGACATGCTCGCGGAACGGATCGCGCCGTTCGTACATGGCGTGGCTGGCGAGCGAAGCGGGCGTGCAGCGCTGGCCGGGGTGCATGGCGGTGATGCGGATGTCGTCCTCGGCGATGCGGCCGAGGATGCTCTCCTTGCCCATGAAGGGCTCGCAGCAGAAGGAGGCGCACTCCATCAGCTTGCCGGCGTAGTAGGCGGTGGCTTCCGACATCCCGGCATTCAGGATGGGGGCGGCGAACAGCGCGCAGTCCGAGGCGCGGCCGGCGATCACCACGTCCGCACCCTCGCGCAGCGCCGCCGCGATCGGCTCGGCGCCCATCACCGCCACGATCCGGTCGGTGCGCTGGATCAGCGCCGGATCGGCATCCGGCCGCCCGTCGAGGCCCCTCACCTTCGCGCCCGCCGCCATGCGCGCCAGCACCGCCTCGCGCGAGAGTTCGGAGCAGATCGCCGCCAGCCGGAACGGCGCGAGCCCGTGCTCCGCGGCGATGTCCTGGATCAGCCGCACATACTGCTCGACGCCGCGGTCCGTGCCGGTATCCGAGGCCGAGCCGACGATCATCGGCACGCCGAGCCGCCGGGCGGCGAGCAGCATGATCTCGAGGTCGTGGCGCTGCCAGGATTCCGGGCTCGCCTGGCCGTCGGCGCCAAGCGGATAGGGCCCGATGTCGCAGGAGCCGGAATCGGCGATGATGAAATCCGGCTTCAGCTCGCAGCCGGCAAGGAAACTGTCCTTCTCGAGCGGCGTGAAGCCGAGGTGCCCGGTCGGGCAGAGGATGGTGACTTCGGCCATGTGATCCGACCTTTCCGATCGCTGCGCTGGCGGCAGGGCGGGTTGCACGCGCCGTGCCAGATCACGCTTCCGCCGGGATGCCGAGCTTGCGCATCTGGTGCCGCAGCGCGTGGCGCGACAGCCCGAGCCGCTCGGCCGCCCGGCCGTGGCGGCCCTTCGCCTCGCGCAGCGCGGCCTCGATCAGTGCCTTCTGGAAGCGTTCGGTGGCGGCGTGGAAATCGCCGACCGGCACGGCGGCAGGCTCGGCCGCGGCCGGCGCGGCGCGGCCTTCCACCTCGCGCAGGATGCGGTCCGGCAGGTGGCGCACGCGCACCCAGGGGTCGGTCTCCAGGATGGCGATGCGCTCGATCAGGTTCTCGAGCTCGCGCACATTGCCCGGCCAGGAATAGCGGCGGAAGATGTCGGCGACAGCGGGCTCCAGCCCCTCGATCGCGCGGCCGCAGCGGGCCCCGTGGTGCCTGAGGAAGGCGTGGGCGAGAAGCAGCACGTCGTCGCCGCGCTCGCGCAGCGGCGGGATGTTCACCGGCACCACCTGCAGCCGCCAGTAGAGGTCGTCGCGGAAGCGGCCGGCCTTCACCTCCGACAGCAGCACCTTGTTGGTGGAGGCGACGAAGCGCACGTCCACGCTCGTCTGCCGCACGGCGCCGAGGCGGCGGAACGAGCGCGTGTCCATCAGCGTCAGCAGCTTGGCCTGGAGCTGCAGGTCCATCTCGCGGATCTCGTCGAGGAACAGGGTGCCGCCGTCGGCGGCCTCGATCAGCCCCTGCTTGGCGCCGGCGGCGCCGGTGAAGGCGCCGCGTTCGTGGCCGAAGAGTTCGGATTCCATCAGGCTCGCCGGGATGGCGGCGCAGTTGACGTCCACGAAGGGCTTCTGCGCGCGCGGCGACAGGCGGTGGAGCATGCGTGCCACCAGGCCCTTGCCCGTCCCGGTCTCGCCGTAGAGCAGCACGGTGCGCGCGGGGCTTGCGGCGATGCGCGCGATCAGGGCGCGCATCTGCCGGATGCTCTCGTGCTCGCCGAGCAACTCGGCATAGGCCATCGCCGGGCCACCTCCCGGCGCGGAGGTTACGCCTAGGCGTGCGTTTCGCGCCATCCCCGCCCGTCCGGGACGAAGCGGGCCCAGGCGGCGGAACAGGGCGGGCCGTCGGCGATCCGGGCCGAACGGTCGCGGCAGTCCCACACCGCCCCGGCGAGGGTGGGCGACGGGTCCGGCGCATGGCGGCAGAGCGCCTCGGGCGCGTGGGCGCCGAGAAGGGTGCGCGGATCGCAGGCCGGATCGGCGGCAAGCGCCCTCTCGAGCACGGCAAGCCGCCCGGCGGAATGGTCCACCGGCGGCAGCGGATCGGGCGCCGCGAGGTAGTGGTTGGTGTGCGCCACCCACGCCCCGCGCGCGAGATCCACGCGGGAGTGGCGGAGCTCCGCCCAGGCCGCCGCGCCGGAGGCATCGCCCAGCACCAGCGCCCCGCCCCCGGCATGCGGCAGCGCGGCGATCTCCGCGAGCGCCTGCTCGACGCTCGCGCAGCGCGCCAGAAGCCGCGTCATCAGCAGGTAGCGGAGCAGTCCGGGGCCGTGATCGGCGGTCGGGATCTGCGTGTCGGCGAGGGCGAAGCCGTCGCTGTTCATCCCGGAGGACCAGGCGCCGGGTGCCCCGAGCGAACCGAGGCACAGCACCGAACGCCCGCCCCAGGCCGGATCGCGGTGCAGGAAGACGCGCTGCAACGCCTTGTGTTCCGGGCGGAAGTCGCGGTTCTTCGCCACCACGCCGCGCACCGAGAAGGCCGAGCAGCCGTCGGTGTCGGCGGGGGCGGCGGCAAGATCGGCAAGGCAGCCGAGATGGAGGAAGGCGAAGACCTCCTCGGCCGCAAGGCCGAATCCCTCCGCGATGCCGGCGATCTCCGCCTCGGCCTCGGGGGCGAGGCGGGCCGTCACCTCGCGCTGCGCGGCAAGGAAGCGGTCCATGCGCGCATCCCGCGCGGGCGCCTCAGCCAGCCGCCTGCGGATCGCCTCGCGCACCGCGCCGGCCATCCCGGGGCAGGCCGCCGCTTGCCCCCGGCCGCGCGCGAAGGCGTCGCCCTCCAGCACGACGAGCAGCGCACTCATCCCACACCGCCCGCATGGAGGTGGCAGGCGGCGCGATGGCCCTCGCCGAGTTCGGCAAGCGGCGGCGTTTCGCTCCGGCAGCGCGGCCCGGCGAGCGGGCAGCGCGGATGGAAGGCGCAGCCGGGCGGCGGGTTGAGCGGGCTCGGCAGGTCCCCCGCCGGGGCGCGCCGAGGCACCTCTCCGGGGGCCGCGATGCGCGGCACGGCGGAGAGCAGGGCGCGGGTGTAGGGATGCGCGGCGCGGCCGATGACGGCATCGCGCGGCCCCTCCTCGACGATGCGGCCGAGATACATCACCGCGATCCGGCGCGCGAGATGCGCCACCACCGCAAGATCGTGGCTGATGAACAGCAGCGTCAGGCCGAGTTCGTCCCGCAGTTCCCGCAGCAGCGCCAGCACCTGCGCCTGCACCGAGACGTCGAGCGCGGAGACCGGTTCGTCGCACACCACGAACTCGGGCTTCAGGATCAGGGCGCGGGCGATGCCGATGCGCTGCCGCTGGCCGCCGGAGAACTGGTGCGGGTAGCGGTCGAGATGCGCGCGCGCGAGGCCGACGCGGTCCATCATCGCGAGGATCTTCGCCTCGGCGGCCGCGCCCGTTCCGCCGCCATGCAGCGAAAGCGGCAGCGCCAGGATCTCGCGCACCGTCCGCCGCGGGTTCAGCGATGCGTAGGGGTCCTGGAAGATGATCTGCATCCGCCGCCGCAGCGGGCGCAGCGCGTGCTCGGGCAGCGCGCCGATCTCCTCGCCCCCGAAGCGGACCGAGCCGGCCGAGGGCGGCTGCAGCCGGATCAGCACGCGGCCGAGGGTGGATTTCCCGCAACCCGATTCGCCGATGAGGCCAAGGGTCTCGCCGCGCGCGATCGAAAGGTCCACACCCGCCACCGCGCGCACGGTGCGGCCCGGCTTGCCACGCAGCCGGTCCAGCAGCGGCGCGGGCAGGTGGAAGCGGCGTTCGACGCCACGCGCTTCGAGGAGGGGCGCCATCACGCCACCTCCGCGGCGCGGATGCAGCGGGAGAGGCGCCCTACCCCGGCCTCGGCGAGCGGGACGGGCTTCGCGCAATCCGGAACGGCGAGCGGACAGCGGTTGCGGAAGCGGCACCCGGCATCCACGCGCGCGAGGTCCGGCACCTGGCCCGGGATCGGGTGCAGCGGGCGGTCGGGGTCTTCCAGGCGCGGCAGGCTTTCCAGCAGCCCGCGCGTGTAGGGGTGGCGCGGCGCGACGATCACCTCCGCCGTGGGCCCGCTTTCCACCACCTGGCCGGCATACATCACCATCACCCGCGCGCAGCGTTCCGCCACCACGGCAAGATCATGCGTGATCAGCGCCAGCGCGAGCCCGTCCTGCCGGCGCAGATCGTCCAGCAGATCGAGCACCTGCGCGCGGAGGGTGACATCGAGCGCCGTCGTCGGCTCGTCCGCCACCAAGAGCCGCGGCCTGCCGGCGAGCGCGATCGCGATCATCGCCCGCTGCCGCATGCCGCCCGAGAACTGGTGCGGGTAATCGTCGAGGCGCTGCGCCGCGGATGGGATCCCGACCTTGTCGAGCAGCGCCGCCGCCTGCGGCCGCGCCTCGGCCTCGGTCCGCGCGAGGCCGTGGGCGACGAGCGTCTCGCAGAGCTGCTGGCCGATCGTGAAGGCGGGATTGAGCGCCGACAGCGCGTCCTGCATGGCAAGCGCCATCTGCCGCCCGCGCAGCGCGCGCAGTTCCGCCCGCGGGAGGCGCCGCAGGTCGCGCCCGTCGAAGCGGATCTCTCCCGCCACCACGCGCCCGGGCGGCCGCACGAGGCCGAGGACGGACAGGAACGTCACGCTCTTGCCGGAGCCGCTCTCGCCGACGACGCCGAGCGCCTCGCCTGCCGCGATCGTCAGGTCCACGCCGTCGGCGGCGGCGACGGGGCCGCGGCGCGTCGGGAACACGGTGCGCAGGCCGCGCACCTCGAGCAGCGCGCTCATGCCTGATGGAGCCGCGGGTCGAAGGCATCCCGCAGCCCCTGGCTTGCAAGGTTGATCGCGAGCACGAGCGTCAGGATCGCGAGCCCCGGGAGCGTGGAGACCCACCACGCATCAACGAGGAACTCCCGCCCGTCGGCCACCATGTTTCCCCAGGAGGGCGAAGGCGGCTGCACCCCGAGCCCGAGGAAGGAGAGCGACGCCTCGAGGATGATCACATAGGCCATCCGGAAGGTGGCGACGACGAGAACGGGCGAGAGCACATTCGGCAGGATCTCGCGCAGCATGATGTGGCCGGGGCCGCAGCCGAGGGCGCGCGCGGCCTCCACATAGTCCTGCTCGCGCGCGGCCAGAGTCTCGCCGCGCACGACGCGGCAGGAGAACACCCATTCCTTGTACACCAGCACGAGCACGATGTTGTGCAGCCCCGGCCCCATCATCGCCATCAGCCCGATCGCGAAGATCAGGTAGGGGAAGCCGAGCAGCGTATCCACGAGCCGCGAGATCACGGCATCCGTCCAGCCGCGGAAGTATCCGGCGGCAAGGCCGAGCAGCGTGCCGACCACGGCGGCGATGCCGATCACCAGCGCCGCCACCATGAGCGACACCCGCGCGCCGTGCAGAAGCCGCGAGAGGATGTCGCGCCCGAGGCCGTCGCAGCCGAGGGGGAAGGCCCAGTCGCCGCCCTCCTGCCAGGCGGGCGGCTGCAGGCGGCGGAACAGGTCGGCATCCGCCGGATCATGCGGCGCGATCCACGGCGCAAGCAGCGCCGCCAGCACGAACAGCAGCACCAGGATCGCGGCGCCGAGCGCGGTGCGGTTGCGGGCGAAACGCCCGAGCCCGAGCCGGAGCGGCGAGAGCGGGCGTTCCTCGGCCAGAGCGGCGCTCACAGCCGCACCTTCGGATTGAGCGCGGTGTAGGCCACATCGGCCAGGAAGTTCAGCGTGACGTAGGTGACGGCGTAGAGCAGCACGGCGGCCTGCACGAGCGGGTAGTTGCGCGCGAAGATGCTCTCCACCACCAGACGCCCGAGGCCTGGCCAGCCGAACACCGTCTCGACGATCATGTTGCCGCCGAGGAGGGATCCGGTCTCGATCGCCGCCACCGTCACCACCGGGATCAGCGCGTTCTTGAGCGCGTGGCGCAGCAGCACGCGGGCGCGGGAGATGCCCTTGGCCTCGGCGAAGAGGACGTAGTCGCTCGTCAGCACCTCGGCCATGGAACTCCGCACCACGCGGGCGAGCAGCGCCGCCGTCGGCAGCCCGAGCGTGACGGCGGGCAGCGCCAGGTGCCGCAGCGCCGCGGCGAACGCGTCGAGCCGCCCGGCGAGCAGCGTGTCCACCAGCAGGAAGCCGCTGACGCGCGCGACCTCGAGGTCGAACGGCGTGCGGCCGCCGACCGGAAAGAGCCCGAGCGTGACGGAGAACAGCAGGATCAGCAGGATGCCGAACCAGAACCCGGGCAGCGAGACGCCGAACAGGGATGCGGCCGACAGCGCCCGGTCGAGCCAGGTGTCGCGCTTGACCGCCGCCGCCACGCCGAGCGGGATGGCGACGGCGAGGGCGAGCAGCATCGCGGCGAGGGTGAGCTCGATCGTCGCCGGCAGGCGTTCGAGGATCACCTCGATCACCGGGCGGCGGTGGAAGAAGGAGACGCCGAAATCGCCGGTGACGGCGTTGCCGAGGAACACCAGGAACCGCTCGTGCAGCGGCAGATGGAGGCCGAGGTCGCGGCGAAGCTGCTCGGCCTGCTCGGGCGTTGCGCGCGAATCCGCCAGCATGATCTCGACCGGGTCGCCCGGCGTCAGGGTGATCATCAGGAACACGATCACGCTGATGCCGAACAGTACCGGCAGCGTCTGCAGCAGCCGCTCGACCAGGCGGGAGGCCGTCATCGGCGCGGCTCAGCCGGCCAGCCGCACCCGGTGCAGGTTGATCCGGCTGTCGGCCTGCGGCCGCCAGTTCGCGATGCGGCGGGAGACGCCGTAGATGTCCTGCGGCAGCCACAGGAAGATCCATGGCGCCTGTTCGGTCACGATGCGCTGCGCCTCGCGGTACATGCGGGCGCGGGTGTCGGGGTTCACCTCCGTCTCGGCGGCGTCCAGCAGCCGGTCCACCTCGGCGTTCGAGAAGCCGGCGGTGTTGCCGCGCCCGCCCGTGCGCAGAGTGGGCACCATGATGTCCGACGGGTCGAGCGCGCCGTTGCCCCAGGAGGTGAGGAACATGTCGCGCTCGCGCCGGCGTTCGGGCGTCTGCCACATCGGCGTCAGCACCGCGCCTTCCCACACCTGCGCCCGCACGCGGAGCCCCGTGCGCGAGAGCAGCGCGGCGATGGCTTCCGCCAGTTCGCGCAGCGCCGCGACGGTGTCGATCACCATCTCGGTGCCTTCGGGAACGCCGGCTTCCGCAAGCAGCGCGCGGGCGCGCGCCACGTCGTGGGCGTATTCCGGCAGGTCCGGGTTGAAGGCGAAGGCGTCCGGGCTCATCACGCCGCGGAGCGGGGTTGCGGTGTTGTTCAGGATGCGGCTGATGATCGCGCCCTTGTCGAGCGCGTGGTTCAGCGCGCGGCGCACCCGCAGGTCGGTGAAGGGGGGCTTCGCGTTGTTGATCGCGACGAAGAAGGTGCGGGTGCCGTTCACCCGCATCACCTGCGCGGTGCGCGAGGCCTCGACCTGCCGCATGGCGGATGCCGGAAGCTCGCTCACGATGTCCACCTCGCCCGCAAGCAGCGCCGCGATGCGCGAGGAGTTCTCGGGGATCACGCGGAAGATCGCGCGGTCCACCTGCGCCGGGCCCGCGGGCGGGATCTCCGGGCTGCCGCCGTAGTACTCGGCGAAGCGTTCGAGGATGATCGCCTCTCCGCGCCGCCATTCGGCGAGCCGGAACGGGCCGCAGCCGTCGGGGCGGCTCTGCATGCCTTCCTGCCCGACGCGCTCGACGTGGCGGCGGTTCACCACCTCCTGGAAGGGCAGCATGGCGGGCAGGATGGGCCAGGGTTCGCGCAGCACCATGCGCACCGTGCGCTCGTCCACCACCACCGTGTCCTCGAGCGGCCCGAGCAGGCCCTGGCGCGGGCTGGTCTGCCCGCCCATGGCGTTCGGCTTCACGAGGCGGTCGAAGGTGAACTTGATGTCCTCGGCCGAGAGCATGTCGCCCGAATGGAAGCGGATGCCGGGGCGGATGCGGAACTCGTAGGTCCGCGCGTCCACCTGCCGCCAGGATTCGGCGATCTCGTTCCGGATCGCCATGTCGGCGTCGCGCGTCAGCAGCCCGTCGTGGATGTTGCGGATGACGTTCTGCGTATCCCGGTTGCGGTGGTTCGCGGGATCGAGGGTGAGCACATCGGTCGCGACGCCGACGCGCACCTCGCGCGGGCGGGCTTGCCCGAAGGCGGGCGACGCGGCGGCCGCGGCGGCCCCGATGCCCGACAGAAGCGCGGTGCGGCGTGTGATCATCGGCACTCCCTCCCCTTTCCCTGGCCCCCGCCGATCGGCGGCGGAACGCTGTCCCGGGCGGCAGCGGCCGCGCATGCCCGGCCAGCACGGCCCTACGCTCCACCCGGAAGCCTGGGGCAGCAAGGCCTGTGCCAGGGGCGTCGGGCCCGTCCGTCCTTCCCTGGAAAGCGGCGCCCGGCGCGGAACCGGCGCGCGCCACGGCGGGCAGGGAAGACGGGCCGGAGCGCCGGGTGCTGCCTGCGCGCATCGCGCGCCGGACGCGCGCGCCCCGCGCCTGCCGCAAGGAACCGGGAGCCTCTCAGCGCCCGCCGTCCGGCCCGAAGCGGCGGAGCACCAGCCGTTCCGCCAGCCCGACCAGCCCGAACAGCGCCAGCCCCACTGCGCACAGCACCGCGATGGCGGCCAGGATCAGCCCCGTCTCGGCCTTGGAGGAGGCGAACAGGATCAGATAGCCGAGCCCCGCCTGGGCGGTGATGAACTCGCCCACCACCACCCCGATGATCGAGAAGGTGATGGCGATCTTCATGCCGCTGAAGATGTAGGGCAGCGCGTAGGGGAAGCGGACGGAGAGGAAGATCTGCCAGTCGCTCGCGGCGAGCGAGCGGCACAGCCGCACCATGTCGGCCGGCACATTCGCAAGGCCCGTGGCGGTGGCGATCACCACCGGGAAGAAGCTGACGAACAGGCTGAAGGCGAGGCGGGATTCGCTGCCGATGCCGAGCCAGACGATGAACAGCGGCGCGAGCGCGATCTTCGGGATGAGCTGGAAGAACACCACGTTCGGGTAGAGCGCCGCCCGTATCCAGGAGGACGCGACAAGCAGGGTGGCCAGCAGCACGCCGCAGAGCGTGGCGAGGGTGAAGCCCCCCACCGCCTCGAGCGTCGTCGGCACCGCATGCTGCGACAGCAGCGGCCATGCGCGCACCAGCACGCCCGCCACCTCCGAGGGCGGCGGCAGGATCACCGCCGGCACGCGCCACGCCGCCACCGCCCATTCCCAGAACCCGATCACCGAGAGCGCGGTGGCGATCGGCAGCAGCACCGTCTTGGCGAAGGCGGCGCGGCGGGCGCGGCGGGCGCGCAGGGCGCCTGCGGCGCGGGCGGCCTCCCGCAGCTCCTCGGCGGTGGCGCTCATCTCACGCGGCCTCGCGCCTGCGGCCGTAGCCGGCCTCGATCGTCGCCCGCAGCGTGCCGCAGAGCCGGCCGAACTCCGCAGTCTCCTGGATCTCCGGCCGGCGCGGGCGGGGGAAGGGCACGCGCAGATCGAGCGCGATGGTGGAGGGCCGGCCCGTCATCACCAGCACCCGGTCGGAGAGGAACACGGCCTCCCGGATGGAATGGGTGACGAAGACGCCGGTCTTGTGCTCGCGTTCCCAGATGTCCACCAGCGTCTCGTTCATCTCGTCGCGGGTGATGGCGTCGAGAGCGCTGAAGGGCTCGTCCATCAGCAGGAGCCGCGGATCGTGGATCAGCGCGCGGCAGATCGCGACGCGCTGGCGCATGCCGCCCGAAAGCTCGTGCGGGCGCTTGTCCTCGAAGCCGGACAGCCCGACCTGGCGCAGCAGGGTGCGGGCGCGCTCCTCGTAGGCGGCGACGGGCCGGCGCATCATGCGGATCGGGAAGAGCACGTTCTCGAGCGCCGTCTTCCAGGGCAGCAGCGTCGCGTCCTGGAAGATCAGCCCGTTCTCGCGCCGCGGGCCGGTCACGGCGCGCCCCTCGATCAGGATCTCGCCGTGCGAGGGGGCCTCGAGGCCCGCGATCATCATCAGCAGCGTGGACTTTCCGCAGCCCGAGGGGCCGAGGACGGAGACGAACTCCCCTTGCGCGATCTCGGCATCCACGCGGCGGATCGCCTCCACCTCCGCATCGCGCGTGAGGTAGGTCTTGCCGACGGACTTGAGGGCGATGGCCGCCGTCATCGGCCGCCCGCGCGGGGCGAGGGGCGCATCGCCTCAGGCCAGGAACTGCGCGAAGGGGGCGTTCCGGCTGCGCACCTCCTCCCACTCGGCGGGGCTGAGGCGTATGCGCCCGACGAAGCGGTTGGTGTAGAGCGCCTCGACGGAGGGACGCGTGCCCCCCTCCACGCTGTACTGCATGACGGTGTCGATCATGCGGTTGGCCACCGCCATGTCGGTGTAGCCGAGGCCGTTCTCGATCGCCTCGCGCTGCGCGACCGTGACGGCCATCAGCCCCTGGCCGAGGCGGGCGGAGTTGCGCGCGGCCTCGGAGATGCCGATCTCCGGCCGCTGGCGGATGAAGGCGGCAAGCGCCGCCTCCGGATCCCGCAGCGTGAAGGCAAGCCCCTCGAGCAGCGCATCCGTCGCCGCCTCGACGAGGCTGGCGCGGTTCGCCACCACCTCGGGCCGCGTGACGATGGTGTTGTGGTAGAAGGCGAGCCCGGCATCCTTCCACATCAGGAAGCGCACCGGGAAGTTCAGCGACTGGAAGGTGGGCAGCGAGGAGGCGGCAACGCAGGTGACGGCATCCACCTGCCCCTGGGCGAGGGTGCGTTCCAGCACCGCCGGATCGAGGTGCTGGATCGTGACGCGGCTCGTGTCGATGCCGGCAAGCCGCGCATAAGCAGGCCAGAAGGCGAAATCGAGCCCGCGCGGATTGGCGCCGACGCGTCGGCCCATCAGGTCGGCCCCGGTGCGGATCGGGCTGTTCTGCGGCACGGCGATCGCCATCGTCGCGTCGTACATGCAGGTGGCGACCGCAGTCAGGCCGAGGGCGCGCGCGACCTGCTGGATCAGCGCCGCCGCCGAGACGAGGCCCATGTCGAACTGTCCGGCGGCGATCGCCTGGGCGGCCGGCGGGCTGCCGGTGCCGAGCGCGATCTCGGCCTCGATCCCCCGCGCGCGGAAGAAGCCGCGCTCGCGCGCGACGAAGGCGAAGGCGGTGGCACCCTGGGCCACGAAGGGCAGGGTGAAGCGCAGCGTCTGGGCCTGCGCGACGGCCGGGCGGGCGAGCGGCGCGGCGGCAGCGGCGCCGGCGGCGGCGAAGAGCGCGCGGCGGCGGACGGCGGTTCTGTACATGGTCCCTGTCTCCCTGCTCCCCGGTGCGGCCGGGCTATGGCGAGATGACGAGAACGTCATTCCGGATCAAGAGGCAGGACGGGCCGGCCGGCGCGTGCAGACCGAAGCGGCGCCCGAAACGCGGGCAGATCCTCGCGCCGGCTGCCCGCAAAAGCGCCGCGAGGCCAGCCGCCCTCCGCGGCGGTCGCGCGCGGGGCGAAGCGCCCGCTCTTCTCAAGGCCGTGCGGAAGGCGACGGCCGGCAGCGCAGCGCGGCCTCGGCGGGTTCCAGGGTGGCTGTTCCCTCTCCTCCCCGCCCCTCCGCCGCCAGTGTCTTGACGAGGCAGGCGAGTTCGGACTCGCAGTCCGACGAAGCGCGCCCCGCCCCGATGCAGCCGGCGCGCCAGGCCGCTGCCCAATCCCATGCCGGCGGCTGCCGCCACGATCCGACCAAGGGCATCGCCGCCAGCAGCACGCCAAGCAGGATCGGCTGGTGCAGCAGGTAAATCGCGAGGCTCCGCCGTCCCGCCGCGGCCAGCAGCCGCACCGCGACGGCGGGAGGAGCGCCGGGCGGGCGTGGGAACGGCAAGGCGCGCCCGATCGCCATCCCGCACAGCACCGCAGCGCACCACGGCAGCAGCGGAACGTAGTCGGGGGCAGGCGGCACGGTGGTGGAGAGGCCGAGCCAGTACCAAGCCGGCGCGTCGAAGCCCGGCCCCGCCGCAAAGTGCGGCAGCACGAGGGCGAGACCGGCAAGCCCGAGAAGAAGCCAAGCGGGAGCACGGCGCAGCGCGATGCCGATCAGGCTTGCCAGGGCGATGCAGTGGAGGATGCCGAAATACACCCCCTGGCCCGGCAGGACGGCGTAGGTGGCGGCGCTCACCGCAGCGGCGGCGGCGGCGATCACCCCGACGCGTCGCAGCATGCGCTTGAGCTCCGTACCGGCCCGCGACGCGAGGGCCAGGCTGATCCCGGCGATCAGCAGGAAGGCCGCGGCGACGGACTGGGCGAACCGCCGCCATGCCGGATCGGCCGCGACGTCGGTCGCGATCAGGCCGAGGAAGGAAAGATCCCAGGCCGCATGGTACGCCACCATGGCGAGGAGGGCGACGCCGCGAAGCGCGTCCAGCCCCGGAAGGCGCGGCGGCCGATCAGGCGGGGACACGGGTGCCCTCTCCTTCGGGGGAACGGCATGGCGCCACGGCGGCGCTAGGGTGCGCTTGGCCGGCGTGCGCACCCGGGCCGGGAATCCGGGCGCCTGGGCCGGCTTGGCGCCGCCGGCACGTAACGGCGCGGCGGCCGACAGGCGCCGTGCCGGTTCGAGGCGCGCATCGGGCACGGCTATGGTGCCGCAGAGGGCCGGAAAACGCGGTACGTCGGGCCGTGATCGTCTTCCGCCTGCCGTTCGTCGTCGGGTCTTGCTTCACGCGCCCGGCTTCGAAACGATCGATCCGTGGCAGCACCGGGACCGTTCCGCCCGAACGCTCGGCAGCACGGCCCGGCTGAGGGGCCTGTCCGCGGGCTGCGGCG
>JANWXJ010000137.1 GCA_025055335.1 Acetobacteraceae bacterium | reverse complement strand
CGCGGCGGGGCCGGCATCCGCGCGGGCAGGGTTGCGGGCCGCGCGGCCGGGCCGGGCGGGCGTGGGGCGGGGCGGGTCCGGTGTCCGTCGGCGTTGCATCGGCCCATCCTGCGCCGCGCGGGCGGGAAGTCCAGCGGCGGGAGCTTCGGCGGCGCCGGGGCACCCGGCACGGCTTCCCCGAAGCGCCCCGCCGCGCCATGCTCCGCCACCCCGATGCGCGACCCGACCGGTTTCCTTGCCGCCAACACGCGCCTGTCCGCCCATCCGCTCGTGCCCGGGATCGCGCTGCATCTGGCCGAGGAGCTCACGCCGCTCTGGCAGGCGACGGAGGCGTGGCTCGGGCGCGAGGGTGTGGCGCCGCCCTACTGGGCCTTCGCCTGGCCGGGTTCCGCGGCGCTGGCGCGCTGGCTGCTCGACGATCCCGCGCCGGTGCGGGGGCTCGGGGTGCTCGACTTCGGCGCGGGATCGGGGCTTGCCGCGATCGCCGCCGCCACGGCCGGGGCGGCGGAGGTGCTGGCGGCCGACACCGATCCGCTGGCGGCGGCGGCGATCCGGCTGAACGCCGCCGCCAACGGCGTCGCGCTTGCCGTCACCACGCGCGACGTGGTGGGCGAGGCCGGGCCGTGGCAGGCCATCCTCGCCGGGGATGTCTGCTACGAACGGCCGATGGCCGAGCGCGTCTCCTGCTGGCTGCGGGCCGAGGCGGCCCGCGGTGTGGCCGTCTATCTCGCCGATCCGGGCCGGGCCTATCTGCCGCGCGAGGGGCTGCTGCCGCTCGCCCGCTTCCTGGTGCCCACACGCCGCGAACTCGAGGACCGGGAGGAGCGGGAGGTGACGGTGTACCGCCTCGGCTGAGGGCAAGGCCGCGGCGGCGGCGCGCTCAGGCCGCCCGCGCCCGCAGCCAGGGGAGGAGCGGATCGCACAGCGCCGCAAGCCAGGGGGCGAGCATCAGGCAATGGGGCGAGCGGGGAAGCAGCCGGTGCTCGCCGCCCAGGAAGCGGGCCAGCGCCGCATCCTGGCCGGGCGGATGGCGCGCCGCATCCTCCCGCCCCGCCTCGATCACCAGCACCGGCACGGAGGCGAGCGCCGCGGGCTCGACCGGCAGCCGCCCGCGGTAGCGCTCGTTCAGCGCGCGCGGGGATTCGGGATCGAGCGCGGCGGCGTAGGCGGACAGCCCCGGCGGCCGCTCGCCCCCGAGGAAGCGGGCGGCGGCGGCGGCCTCGTCGGGCGGCGGCACGAGCCGGCCTTCCGGCAGTTCGGGCAGCAGCGCAACCCCCGGCAGGTTCCCGGGCGGCGAGGGCGCGAGCAGCACGAGCCCGGACAGACGCGGCAGCCGCAGCGCGGCGCGCAGCGCGACCAGGGCGCCGAGGCTGTGGCCGACCAGCACCGGAGCCGCCCCGCACAGCCGGGCGGCGGCCAGCACGTCCTCGGCATAGTCCTCGATGCCGGCGGCGGGATCGGCCGCGGCGGAGAGCGTGCCCTTGCCGCGCAGCTCGACGGCGCCCGCCGCAAGCCCCGCCGCGCCGAGCGCGGCGAGCAGGGCGGCGAAGCACCACGCCCCGTGATGGCCGCCCGGGATGCAGAGCACGGGCGGCCCCGCGCCCGCGGCCAGGAACAGCGCGCCGCGCCCGGCCGGCAGAGGCCGCGTGCCGGGCGGCACGAGGCCGGGTGGGGGGGCGATGCTCACTCCGGCTCGATGCCGGCGATCCGCACCCATTCCTGCCAGCGGGCGCGGTCCTCGACGAGGAAGCGCTCCATCGCCGCCCGATCGAGGAAGCCCGGCGTCAGGCCCTGGCGGGAGACGGCCTCGGCCACGCCCGGGTCGGCGGCGGCCTCGCGCAGAAGCGCCTCCATCCGCGCAAGCACCGGGCTCGGCGTGCCGGCAGGCGAGGTGAGGCCGATCCAGCCCTGCACGACGAAGCCCGGGATCGTCTCGGCCACCGTGGGCACCTCGGGCAGCAGCGGGCTGCGGGAAGGCGAGGTGACGGCGATCGGCACGACGCGCCCCGACTGCAGCGAGGGCGCGGCGGAGAGGCTGTCGAGGAAGGCGAAATGAATCCGCCCGGCGATCAGCTCCGGCACGATCTGGGTGATGTTGCGGTAGGCGACGCCGTTCGCCTCGATCCCCGCGCGCGCCTTGAGCAGCGCCGCCGGCACCTGCGAGGAGGAGGAGTAGTAGCCGAAGAACAGCCGCCCCGGATGGGCGCGGGCATGGGCGATGAGATCGGGGACCGAGCGGTAGGGCGCCTCGAGCGGCACCACCGCCACGGTCGCGAAGCTGCCGAGCACGCCGACATGCGCGAAATCCCGCACCGGATCGTAGGGCAGGCGGCGGTACAGGAACTGGTTCGCCGCGTGGGTGGAGTTGGTGGCGATCAGGAAGGTGTAGCCGTCGGGCGCGGCCTGCTTCGCCGCCTCGGTGCCGAGGATGCCGCCCGCCCCGGGGCGGTTGTCCGCCACCACCGGCTGGCCGAGCCGCGGTTCGAGGAAGCGCCCGAGGGTGCGGGCGATGAAGTCGGCCGCCCCGCCTGCCGCGGAAGGCACGATGATCCGCAGCGGCCGGGCGGGCCAGCCCTCCTGCGCAAAGGCGGGCAGCGGCGCGAGGGCCGCTGCGGCAACGAGCGCCCGGCGCGGCAGGATGGGCATCGCGGTTCCTCCCCTGGATGCGGGGAAGCCTACGGATCCCCCGGACCCCGCGGCAAGCGGCTGCGGGCCGCTAGCGCGTCGCCTGCTCGAGGAAGCGGATCAGCGCGGCCAGATCCGCGGGGTTGTCCACCCGCTGCACCGGCATGCGGGTGCCGGGCGTCACCACGTCTGGGCCGCGGGTGAAGAGGTCGGCGACCGTCTCGGGCGTCCAGACGATGTCGCCGCGGGCAAGCCGTTCGGAATAGCGGTAGCCCGGCACGCTTCCCATGCGCCGGCCGAACAGGCGGTGCAGATGCGGGCCGGCCATGTTGCCGTGATCGGGGGTGAGGGAGTGGCAGGCGGCGCAGGCCTGCCACACCTGCACCCCGTGCGGATCGGCGCCGGGGAAGGCGGCGGCGAGATCCGGCATCTCGACGCCGAGGGGCCCGAGGGGGCGGCCCGTGGCGGCGTCCCACCGGCGGACGCGGCGATCCGCCCCGCCCGTCCAGAGCACCGCCCCGTCGGCCGAGAAGGCGACCGACCACACCGGCAGCCCCGGCCCTTCCAGCGTGGCGCGCAGCCGCCCCTCCGGCAGGGCGTAGAGCGCGACCGACCCGCCGAGCGAGGCGGCGGCCAGCGTGCGCCCATCGGGGCTGGCGGCCAGCGCGGCGATGGCCCGGCCGCGTTCGGCGATCTCGCGGATCGTGCCGTCGGGCGCGATCAGGCGGAGCGCCCCGTCCACCGCCCCGGCGGCGATGCTGCCGTCGGGCAGGGCGGCAAGCGCGTTCTGCGGCAGGCCGAACTCGCCGAGCAGGATCGGCGCGCCCTCCTCGGGCCAGGCGCGCACCGTGCCGTCGAAGCCGGCCGTCACGGGAATGCCGTCGGCGCGGAAGACGATGGCGTTGACGTTGCCGAGATGGCCTTCCAGCACCCGCACCGCTCCGTCCGCCGCCCAGACCCGCGCCGTTCCGTCCCAGGAGGCCGAGCCGAGCCGCCCGCCGGGGCCGGCCGCGAGGGCTACGATCCGCGCGGCGTGCCCGGCCAGGACGCGCTCCGGCGCCTCGGCCGGGGCGGCGGGCCACAGGCCGATCCGCCCGTCCTCCCCGGCCGAGGCGAAGCCGCCTCCGGGCAGGGGGGCGAGGGCGTTCACCGCCCCGTCGTGCCAGCGCGCCACCATCGCGGCGTGGCCGGTGCGCAGGTCCCAGCGGATGACGGATTCGTCGAAGCCGGCGGAGGCGAGGGCCTCCTCCCCGAGCGGCAGCACCGCCCGCACCGGCCCGCCATGGGCGGGGGCCTGCTGGGCCTCGGCCGCGCCCGGCCATGCGGCGAACAGCAGCAGAAGCGGAACCAGCATCCACAGGCCGCGCCGATCGCGCGGCTGGGCGGTGGGCGACATGGGCTGTCTCATTTTTGCAAGCTTGACCCGTGGTGCGCGGTGCAGAACATT
>JANWXJ010000086.1 GCA_025055335.1 Acetobacteraceae bacterium | reverse complement strand
GATGTCGCGCCGGACGCCGCGGCGACCCTCGCGCGGCTGGACGCGCTGCCGGACGCGCCGCTCGCGGCGCAGGCGACGGCCAGGGCCTTCGCGGAGCTCATGGCGCTCGACCGGCAGGGCGACGACGACATGATCCGCGGGATGCGCTTCCCGCGCTGAAGGCGGATCAGCCGGCCTTCCTGCCCCGCTCGATCGCCTCGCGGATCAGCGCCTTGGCCTCCTCCGCGTCGCCCCAGCCCAGGATCTTCACCCATTTGCCGGGCTCGAGATCCTTGTAGTGCTGGAAGAAATGCTCGATCTGCTCGGTGGTGATGCGCGGCAGGTCGGTGTGGTTCGCCACATGGACGTAGCGCTTCGTCAGGCGCGTGACGGGCACGGCGACGATCTTCTCGTCCTTGCCGCCGTCGTCCTCCATCAGCAGCACGCCGACGGGGCGGACGTTGATCACGGCGCCGGGCACGATGGGTCGGGTGTTCGCCACCAGCACGTCCAGCGGATCGCCGTCCTCGCACAGGGTGTGGGGGATGAAGCCGTAGTTTCCGGGGTAGCGCATCGGCGTGTGCAGGAAGCGGTCCACGAACAGCGTGCCGGCGGCCTTGTCCATCTCGTACTTGATCGGCTCGCCGCCGATCGGCACCTCGACGACGACGTTCACGTCGTCCGGCGGGTTCTCACCGACGGGGATGGCATCGAGGCGCATGGGGCGGGACTCTCCGGCTGCAAAAGGCGGCGGCAGGTAGCAGCGGGGCAGGGGGGCGCGCAACCGGGCGCTTCCGCGGGGCGGCGCGAGGCGGTAATGCAGCGGAGCCGCGCGCGCCTGTAGCTCAATGGTCAGAGCGGGCCGCTCATAACGGCTTGGTTGCAGGTTCGAGTCCTGCCGGGCGCAGCGGCCCCGGAGGCGCGGGGGGGGCCTCCTGCTTCCCGCGGCCGGGCGGGGCGGATAGAAGCGCGGCGAAACCGACCCCAAGGACCGACCGATGCCTGCCTACCAGTACGTGTTCGTGATGAAGAACCTGACGAAGTCCTACCCGGGCGGGCGGGAGGTCTTCAAAGGCATCACCCTCTCCTTCCTGCCCGGGGCCAAGATCGGCGTGCTCGGGCCGAACGGCGCGGGCAAATCCACGCTGCTTCGGATCATGGCAGGGCAGGATACGGAGTTCGGCGGCGAGGCCTGGGCGGCCGAGGGCGTGCGCGTCGGCTACCTGCCGCAGGAGCCGCAGCTCGACCCCGCCAAGACGGTGGGCGAGAACGTGATGGCCGCCTTCGCCGACATGCAGCGCGACCTCCAGCGCTTCCACGAGATCAGCGCGAGGTTCGGCGAGGATCTGCCGGAGGAGGAGATGACCGCGCTGCTGGCCGAGCAGGCCGAGCTGCAGGAGCGGATCGACGCCGGCAACGGCTGGGAGCTCGACCGCACGGTCGAGATCGCGCTCGATGCGCTGCGCTGCCCGCCGGCCGACAGCCCGGTGACGAACCTCTCCGGCGGGGAGAAGCGGCGCGTCGCGCTCTGCCGCCTGCTGCTCGAGAAGCCGGACCTGCTGCTGCTGGACGAGCCGACGAACCACCTGGATGCCGAGAGCGTCGCCTGGCTCGAGCGGACGCTGCGCGACTACCCGGGCGCCGTGCTCGTCGTCACGCATGACCGCTACTTCCTCGACAACGTGACCGGCTGGATCCTCGAGATCGACCGCGGCCGCGGCATCCCCTACCAGGGGAACTACTCGGCCTACCTCGAGCAGAAGAGGAAGCGCCTCGCCCAGGAGGAGAAGGAGGAGAGCGCCCGCCAGCGCCAGCTCGCCGAGGAGCAGGAGTGGATCGGCCGCTCCCCGGCCGCGCGCCAGGCGAAGAACAAGGCGCGCATCCAGCGCTACGAGGAGCTCCTGCAGAAGAGCATGGAGAGGGCGCCGGACCCGACCGAGATCGTCATTCCCCCCGCCCCGCGGCTCGGCAACACCGTCATCGTCGCGGAGAACCTGCGGAAGGGCTACGGCAACCGCCTGCTCATCGACGACCTCTCGTTCAAGCTGCCGCCGGGCGGCATCGTCGGCGTGATAGGGCCCAACGGCGCGGGCAAGACGACGCTGTTCCGCATGATCACCGGCCAGGAGCAGCCGGATTCCGGGCGGCTGATCATCGGCGAGTCGGTGAAGCTCGGCTACGTGGACCAGAGCCGCGACAGCCTGGACGACCGCCGCACCGTCTGGGAGGAGATCTCGGACGGCATGGAGATGATCCAGATCGGCAAGCGGTCGGTCCCCTCGCGCGCCTATGTCGCGGCGTTCAACTTCAAGGGCGCGGACCAGCAGAAGCCCGTCGGGGTGCTGTCGGGCGGCGAGCGCAACCGCGTGCACCTCGCCAAGATGCTGAAGCGCGAGCACAACGTGCTGCTGCTGGACGAGCCGACCAACGACCTCGACGTGGACACCCTGCGCAGCCTCGAGGAGGCGCTGATGGAGTTCGCCGGCTGCGCGGTCGTGATCAGCCACGACCGCTGGTTCCTCGACCGTCTGGCCACCCACATCCTGGCCTTCGAGGGGGATTCGCACGTCGAGTGGTTCGAGGGGAACTTCCAGGCCTACGAGGAGGACAAGAGGCGGCGCCTCGGCGCCGCGGCGGACCAGCCGCACCGGCTGAAGTACAAGCCGCTGACGCGGTGAGGCGCGCTTGAGCGGCGCTGCGGTCTCGCCGGGCTTCGGGATCACCACCGCGCGGCTGTCGCTCCGGCCGGTCGCGCACGAGCATCTGCCGGACCTGATCCGCCTGAAGGCCGACCCGCGCGTGTTCTCCTTCATGCTGCACGGCGTGCGCACGCCGGAGCGCACGCGCGAGGAACTCGAGGACGACATCGAGTTCTGGCTGGTGCGCGGCTACGGCACCTGGAGCGTGTTCGAGCGCGCAACCGGCGAGTTCCTCGGCATCTGCGGCTTCATGGAGCGGCCGGACGGGCGGGGCGTGGCGCTGCGCTTCGCCCTCTGGCCGGAATGCCGCGGCAAGGGCTACGCGCGAGAGGCGGCGGCGGCAGCGCTGGCCTTCGGGCGGCGCGCCGGGCTCACGCGCATCATCGCGGTGGCGCGGGAGACCAACGCGCCCTCGCGCGCCGTGCTGACCGACATCGGCATGCGCGAGGCGGGCGAGTTCTTCCACCAGGGCCACCGGATGGTGGTGTACGAGGCCTAGCCGGCATGGGCATCCTCGGCCGTGTCTGGCGGGGCGATCTGCCGCTGCCAGACCTGGTCTGGACCTGGCTGCTGCTCGGCGGCCTTGCCGTCAATCTCGCCACCTCCATCGGCTTCCTGGCGCTCGTCTCGGCCGGGGAGGTGTGGTGGGCGCTGTTCGTGGGCTACGGCCTGTCCCTGCCCTACAACCTGCTGGTCGGCGTCGGCTGCTGGCGGGCGGCTGCGCGCGATCCGGCGGCGCGTCTGCCGATCATGCTGACGCGCACGCTCATCGCCGCCTTCCTGCTGGTTCTCAGCCTGACGTGACGCCGCGCGCGCTCAGCGTTCCTGGGACGCCAGCCGCGCGATCTGCTGCCGCATCGCGTCGAGCAGCGGCCCGACGCGCCCCCCGTTACGGCTGATGACGGAGGAATACTCGCTGCGGGTCGTGAGGCGGAGCGAGGCGCCCTCGGCGACCACGTCCACCACCTTGGGCTGGCCGGCCACCTCGGCCACCAGCCAGTCGAGCGCGAAGGGGGGGCTGCCGGGCTGCACCACCTCCGTCGAGACCAGCACGTCGTCCTCGGTGCGCGGCTGGCTCCGGCCGATGCTGAACCGCACCCCGGCGAGTTCGCCGAAGCGGGAGGAGAGGTTGCGGATGATGATCTCCTCGAACAGCAGGAGATACTCGCGCCGTTCCGCCTCGCTGGCGAGGTTCCACCACCGCCCGAGGATGAAGCGCCCGACCCCCTCGATATCGACCGCGGCGCGCAGCACCTCCGCGACCTGCGCGCGGCGCTGCTCCAGGCTGCCGCCCCCGTTGATGATCGCGACGAGGCGGTTGCCAGTCGTCCGGATGAATTCGGCAGCCCGCGCCGGATCCATCGCCGCGCGGGAGAGGCGCGGCCAGACCAGGAGGGCGGTGCCGGTCGCCAGTGCGGTGCGTCGGGAAAGCCTTCCGTTCATTCGCTGCGTCCGTTCCGGATGTCGCGCTCCCGCTGCTGCCGCCAGCCGCTGCGGAACGTGGCGTAGGGATCGAGCGACTCGCGGCGGACCCTGTCCACCGTCTCGACCAGCGCCTCGCGCTGGGTCACGGCAGTCGCGGCCGTGCGGGTGACCGCGAGGGCGCGGAGCGTGCGCCCCGGTTCCAGCGTGATCCAGAACAGCGGATCGAGCAGCATGTCCACCCCGAAGCCTGCCGCGTCCCGCAGGGAGGATGGCCCGAGACCGGGCAGGAACAGGTAGAATCCCTCCCCGACGCCCCAGACCGCGAGCGTCTGGCCGAAATCCTCGGTGTGGCGGGGGCGGCCCATGTCGGTCGCCGGGTCCAGGATGCCGCCCAGGCCGAGGGTCGTGTTGATGAGGAAGCGCTCGGCGGTGATGCGTGCGCGCGCGCTCTCGCCCTGCAGCAGATCGTTCGCCAGGATGACCGGCGAGCGCAGATTGGCGAGGACGTTGGACACGCCCGTGCGGACGGGCGGGGGCACGAAGATGCGGTACGCCTCGGCCGCCGGGCGCAGGACCAGCGTGTCGAGGCCCTCGTGGACGAAGAACAGCCCGCGGTTCAGCGGCTCCAGCGGATCGTTGTTGGCGTCGAACTCGGCGCGCGCCTCGGGCTCGCTCGCCGGCGGGCGGGTGGCGCAGCCGGGAAGCGCCAGGATGGCCAGCAGCAGCGCAGGCAAGACACGATGGGCGAGGCGTCGCATGGTGAGGTCCGCTCGGTCGGCGGCGGCCGGGAAGGCCGGCGCCACCCTACTGACATAGCCGCTGGCGGCCTTGTCCGGAAGGGAACCCCGCCCCTCCTGCGCCACAGGGATGCCGCGAAGGACGGCACAGGATCGATCGCGCGCCCCGCCTCGGACTGGCGGGGGGCGCGGGATGGCCCTACATCCACGGCCGCGGATCGAGGAGACGACAGGACAGATGAACGCGCCGCCCAAGGGAACGCTCCAGCGCTGGCTGACCGGCCCGCGCTTCGCCTCTCTGCCTGCCCCGTCGGCGGTTCCTGCCCCGGCCCTGTCCTTCGAGTTCTTCCCGCCCAGGACGGAAGCGATGGAGCAGAGCCTCTGGGCCTGCATACGCCGGCTCGAGCCGCTCGGGCCGCGCTTCGTCTCGGTCACCTACGGCGCCGGCGGCTCGACGCGCGAGCGCACCCACGCCACCGTCGCCCGGATCGTCGCCGAGACGAGCCTGACGCCAGCCGCCCACCTCACCTGCGTCGGCGCGACGCGGGAGGAGGTGGACGAGGTGGCGCGCGCCTACTGGGCGGCCGGCGTCCGCCACATCGTCGCCCTCCGGGGAGATCCTCCGGCCGGCGCCTCCGGCTACACCCCGCATCCCGGCGGCTACGCCTATGCCGCCGACCTTGTCGCCGGCCTCAGGCGGATCGCGCCGTTCGAGATCTCGGTCGCCGCCTATCCGGAGACCCACCCGGCGGCGCCCTCGCCGCAGGCCGACCTCGACAACCTCAAGCGCAAGATCGACGCCGGCGCCACCCGCGCGATCACGCAGTACTTCTTCGACACCGACACCTACTTGCGCTTCCTCGACCGCTGCCTTGCCGCCGGCATCACCGTGCCGATCGTGCCCGGCATCCTGCCGGTGTCGAACTTCGCGCAGGTGGTGAAGTTCAGCGCCATGTGCGGCGCCTCGGTCCCGGCCTGGATGGCAGCGCTGTTCGAGGGCCTCGAGGAGGACGCCGAGACGCGCCGCATGGTCGCCGCCGTCGTCGCCGCAGAGCAGGTGCGGCTGTTGCAGGCGAACGGGGTGGACGAGTTCCACTTCTACACCCTGAACCGCCCCGACCTGACCTACGCCATCGCCCACATCCTGGGCGCGCGGCCGAGGAAGCCGGCTACGGCGGCCTGATCCGCGCGTAGAGCGGCCTGAGCAGGAAGGGCGACAGGAACAGCGGGAACTGGCAGAGGGCGAAGAACAGCAGCACGTCCGGATCGGTCCCGGCCGGCAGCACCGCAAGATACAGCGCCATGTTCCGGTTGCCCGAGAGCAGCCCGGCGGCGAGCGCGACGCGCCGCCCGGCCCACCACATCAGCCCCGCCGTCGTGGCGTTCAGCGCCGCCGCCGCGCCGAAGGCGAGGGCGAGACCGCCCAGAACCCAGGCCGGGTCGGCCAGCAGCCGCGCCAGCATGCCGTCCATCACGCCGAAGCCGTAGAATACCACGAGCCATACCACCGCCCCGTCCACCGAAGGACCGAGGCGGTCCAGCCGGTCGGGGCCGAGCAGCCGCCGCAGCGCGACCGACAGGCAGAGCGGCAGCCCGACCACGAGGGCAAGCCGTCCCATCAGCCCCCAGAGCGAGATCGCGAGATCGATACCGAGCAGACCGAGCGCCAGCGGCGGCGCGGTGAAGGGCACGAGCAGGGTGGATAGGACGGCGACCGCGAAGGACACATCCCCATCCAGCCCGACCAGCCGCGCGAAGGCGGGCGAGGAGGTCGCCGCGCAGCCCGTTGCCATCAGCACCAGCGCCGCGCCGAGCCCGCCCGGCAGCCCGAGCGCCGAGGCCGCCGCGAAGGCCAGCACCGGCGAGACGACGAGCAGCACGAACAGCACCGCGAGCACCGTCGCCGGCCTTCGGAGGAAGGCGATCACCCGCCCGAAATCCACCCGCAGCAGCACGAGCGTCATCAGCCCGATGACGGTCGGCGTGATCGCATCCCGGAAGGCCGCGGCGAGCGGCGGGATCAGCAGCCCCGCGAAGATGCCGCCCATGAGCAGCAGCGGCCCCTGCCTCGCGGAGGCTTCGAGCAATCGCAGCAACGGCGGCATCCCGGTTTGGCGTCGCGGCGGGCGCGTTCTATATGCTGCGGCGTGTTCCCGCCAGCCGCCCTGCTGCTTGCGGCCCTGCTGTGGCCGTGGCACGCCCTCGCCGCCTGCACCGACCCGGCCGCGCCGAACGTGGACTGGCGCCGCTGTCTGCTGGACAGGCTGGAGGCGCCGGGCGTGGACCTGACGGGGGCGGTGCTGCGCGACGCCTCTCTCACCCGCGCCAACCTCTCCGGCGCGCGGCTCGTGGCGGTGAACGCCTTCGCCGCGCGCTTCGTCTCGGCCGACCTGTCGCGCGCGGATCTCTCTGCCGCCGTGCTGCTCTCGGCCGACCTGACGCGCGCCAACCTGTCCGAGGCGCTGCTCGCCGGGGCGGATCTCCGCCGCGCCCGCCTCTTCCACGCCGATCTCCGCCGCGCCGACCTGACGGGGGCGCAGCTCGAGGGGGCGGATTTCAACGGCGCGCAGCTCGAGGGGGCGCGCTGGACCGACGGGCGGCGGATCTGCGCCCCCGGCTCGGTCGGGGCGTGCCGCTGAGGCCATGAGCGGCGCCGACTATCTCTCGCGCCTCAATCCCGAACAGCGCGCCGCCGTGGAGGCGCTGGACGGCCCGCTGCTGGTGCTCGCCGGCGCCGGGACCGGCAAGACCCGCGTGCTGACGACGCGCTTCGCCCACATCCTGATGCAGGGTCGCGCAGCGCCCCACCAGGTGCTGGCGGTGACCTTCACGAACAAGGCGGCGCGCGAGATGCAGGAGCGCATCGCCGCCATCCTCGGCCGGCCGGTCGAGGGGCTGTGGCTCGGCACCTTCCACGCCCTCTGCGCGCGGATGCTCAGGCGGCACGCGGCGCTCGCCGGCCTCGGGCCGGATTTCACCATCCTCGACGCCGACGACCAGCTTCGCCTGCTGAAGCAGGTGATGGAGGCCGAGCGTGTGGACACGAGGCGCTGGCCTGCACCCGGGCTGATGGCCGCGATCCAGCGCTGGAAGGACCGCGGCCTGACGCCCGAGCGCGTGACGCCCGCCGAGGACACCGACTACGCCGGCGGCCGCGCGCTTGCGCTCTATCGCCTCTACCAGCAGCGCCTCGCCGCGCTGAACGCCGCCGATTTCGGCGACCTGCTGCTGCACGTGACCGAGATCCTGCGCGCCCATCCGGACGTGCTCGCGTCCTTCCACCGCCAGTTCCGCTACCTGCTGGTGGACGAGTACCAGGACACAAACCTGGTGCAGTACTACTGGCTCAGGCTGCTGGCGCAGCGGCCCGCGCCGTCTGCGGCCAACATCTGCTGCGTCGGGGACGACGACCAGTCCATCTATTCCTGGCGCGGCGCCGAGATCGAGAACATCCTCCGCTTCGAGCGCGACTTCCCCGGTGCCACCGTGGTCCGGCTCGAGGCGAATTACCGCTCCACGCGGCATATCCTCGCCGCCGCCTCGCACCTGATCGCCCACAACAAGGGCCGCCTCGGCAAGACGCTGCGCCCCGGCCGCGACGGCCCGGAGGGCGAGAAGGTGCGCGTCGTGTCGCTCTGGGATTCCGAGGAGGAGGCGCGAATGGTCGGCGAGCGGATCGAGGCCGCGCAGCGCGCCGGCACCCCGCTGTCGGAAGTGGCGGTGCTGGTGCGCGCCTCCTTCCAGACCCGCGCCTTCGAGGAGCGCCTGATCGCGCTCGGCGTGCCCTACCGCGTGGTCGGGGGCGCCAGGTTCTACGAGCGGCAGGAGATCCGCGACGCGCTCGCCTATCTGCGGGTGCTGGCGCAGCCGGCGGACGACCTTGCCTTCGAGCGCATCGTCAACGTGCCGAAGCGCGGCATCGGCGATGCCGCCATCCAGGCCATGCATCGCGCGGCGCGCGAGCAGGGGGTGCCCCTTCTCGTCGCCGCCGCCGGGCTCGTCGGGACGGATGCGCTGCGCCCGAAGCCCCGCGCCGCGCTGCGCGAGCTTCTGCAGGGGCTCGAGCGGTGGCGCGCGCTGTGCGGAACCGAAGGCCATGTGGTGGCGGCCGCCACGCTGCTCGACGAATCCGGCTACACCGCGATGTGGCAGGCCGATCCGTCTCCGGAGGCGCCGGGGCGGCTCGAGAACCTGAAGGAACTGCTCCGCGCGCTCGGCGAATACGCGACACTGCAGGGCTTCCTCGAACATGTCGCGCTGGTGATGGAGAACGACGAGGCGGCGGAGGGCGAGCGCGTCACGCTGATGACGCTGCACGCCGCCAAGGGCCTTGAGTTCGACGTGGTGTTCCTGCCCGGCTGGGAGGAGGGGCTGTTCCCGCACCAGCGCGCGCTGGACGAGGGGGGGGAGAAGTCGCTCGAGGAGGAACGCCGCCTCGCCTATGTGGGGATCACCCGCGCGCGCCGGCAGGCGATCGTCAGCCATGCCGCGAACCGGCGCATCTACGGCAACTGGAGCGCGGCCGTCCCCTCGCGCTTCCTGGACGAGCTGCCGGAGCAGGCGATCACCCGCGAGGGCGGCCTCCGCCCCCGCTTCGCCGACACGGGCTTCGCCGGCCAGTTCCCGCTTGTCGCCCGCAAGCCGCGCGTGATCGAGCCGGGCGCGTGGGAGGTGGCGGCGCGGCCCGCGCGGGCCGAGCCGATCCCGGTGGGTGCGCGGGTGTTCCACCAGAAGTTCGGCTACGGCACCGTGACGGCGGTGGACCAGAACCGGCTCGATGTCAGCTTCGACAAGGCGGGAGACAAGCGCGTGCTGGACAGTTTCGTGGAGCGCGCCTGATGGGCCGCGGCCCGGCGCTCGAGACGATCACCCTCTCCGGCATCCCGGACGAGGCGGTGCCCGCCTACGAGGCGGCGCTGGAATCCGTCTGCCGCTCCGTCGCCTTCACGCTCGACGAGGCGACCGGCCACTGGACGCTGGAAGCGGTGCGCGGCCGGGGGGTGAAGGAGGCGGAGCTGCAGGCGGCACTCGCGCTTGCCGCCGCCGTCACCGGCCATGCCGCCGAGGCCGCGCGCAGCCCTGTCGAGGCCGAGGGGTGGCTCGCCCGCACCGCCCAGGCCTTCCCCGAACAGCGGATCGGCCGCCGCCTGCTGCTCCGCCCGACCCATGTGCCGGACGGGCCCTCGGGCGGGCGGATCGTGCTGCGGCTGGATGCCGGGCTTGCCTTCGGCAGCGGGGAGCACAACTCGACGCGCGGCTGCCTGCTCGCCTTCGAGCGCCTTGCGCCGCGGCCGGCGCGGCACGATCGCCGCCGTTCCGCACGCATGCTCGATCTCGGCGCGGGATCGGGGGTGCTCGGGCTCTATGCCGCGGCGTGGCTGAAGCGGCCGGTGCTGCTGACCGACATCGAGCCCTGGTCGGTCCGGGTGGCCGCCCAGAACGCGGCGATGAACGGGCTGAAGCGCCTTGTCTGCGCGCGCGTCGCGGATGGCTGGCGCGCGCGCTGGCTGAAGGGGCGCCGCTTCGACCTCGTCTTCGCCAATATCCTGGCGCGGCCGCTCTGCGCGATGGCGCGGAGCCTTGCCGCGCATCTCGCGCCCGGCGGCGTTGCGGTGCTGGCCGGGCTGCTCGGCACCCAGGCGGCGATGGTGATCGCGGCGCACCGCCGCGCGGGGCTCCGGCTCCTCTCCCGGCAGGACCACGGCGCCTGGACGACGCTCGTGCTGCGGCGGTGACACGGGAAGCCCCCGCCCGCGGCCCGGGGAGGGCGGGCGCGGGCGGGGGCCGGCCCGGCGGGCGCCGTC
>JANWXJ010000049.1 GCA_025055335.1 Acetobacteraceae bacterium | reverse complement strand
GGGGCGCGGCGCGGCTCGCGGAGCGGGAGGCGGGACTGCTCGCCGGGGCGGAAGCGATGGCCGGCTTCGCCGCGCTCTGGCCGGGCGAGGCCGCGGAGGCCGCCTGGCGCGCCATGCTCTCCGCGCGCCTCGGGCCGCGCTGAGCGCCGCGGCTACGCCACCCAGCCGAGCCGCACCGCAAGCCGCCACAGCGGCCCGACCAGCAGGTTGCACAGCACCACCCGCGTCAGGTGGAAGCCGAGCACGAGCGGCACCGCGAGATCGAGCGCCTTCGCGGTGATCGCCATCTCCGGCATGCCGCCCGGCGCGAGCCCGAGCACCACCGCCGCCACCGGCAGCCCGAAGGCGAGCGCGAGCGGCACCGCGAGCAGGCCGAGCAGCAGCACGAGCAGCGCCATCGTCGCAACCGAGGCCGTCATCAGCCGCGGCGCCGAGAGCAGGAAGCGCTTCGTCAGCCGCTGCCCGAGCACCATGCCGAGCCCGACCTGCGCCGCGTCGATCAGCGGCGAAGGCACGCCCGAGGGCATGCCGACCGTCGCGGCCAGCGCGACCGTGACGGTGAGTGCCCCGAACATCCACGGGTTGGCGAGGCCGAACCGCCTGAGCCCGAGCGCGAGCAGCCCCGCCGCCGCCAGCAGCAGCGCGAAGCCCCCGGCGGCGAAGGGCGGCCGCGGCACCTGGAACACCGAATCGAGAACCGGCGGCGCGGCCAGCGCGAGCAGCGGCGGGAACACCAGCACCACCAGCACCATGCGGATGGACTGCGCGAGGGTGACGGGGGCGATCGGCACGCCTTCACGCTGCGCCAGCACCGCCATCACCGTGATGCCGCCGGGCACGGTGCAGAAGTAGCCCGTGCGCCGTTCCACCCGCGCCATGCGCGCGAAGGGGCGGGAGAGCAGAACGCCGGCCAGGATGGTGAGCACGCCCGCCGCGACCATCGCCGGCAGCGCGGCCGCCACCGCGGCGATCACCGGGCCGTCGAAGGTCTGCCCGAGGCCGAGCCCGAGCAGCAGCAGCGAGACGGCGCGCACCGGCTCCCATGCCGCGACCTCGGTGAACCACGCGAGCAGGGCAACGCCCAGCATCGCGCCGATCATCCAGCCGAGCGGCACGCCGAGCCACGCCGCGACCGCGCCGCCCGCCACGGCCGCGGCGAGGGTGCGGAGCAGGACGAGGGGCTTCAGGCCGGCGGCTCCCCGTCCTTCGGCTTCGCCCCGCAGGCGCGGAGGAAGGCGGTGATGGCCTGCGCGGCCTCCGCCACGCGCTCGGCGTCGGTGCCCTTGGCGACGATGGCGACACCGCCGCCGCCCGGCCGGTAATAGGGGTAGGAGCCGATGTCGAGCATCGGCCAGCGCGCCTGGATGTCGGCCAGCCCCTCGGCGATCCGGCCCTCGAGAAGCCCGTCCGCATGCACGGTGGCGGAGGCGATCGGCGGCCCGCCCTTGAGCCGCGGGGCCAGCGCCTCGAACATCGCCTGCATGATGCGCGGCACCCCGGCCAGAACATGCACGTTCCCGATCGAGAAGCCGGGCGCGACGGAGACAGGGTTCTCGATCAGCACTGCCCCGCGCGGCATGGTGGCCATCCTCTGGCGGGCGGCGTTGAAGGCGCCTGGGGGGTGGTTCTCGGCATAGTGGCGCTCGAGCAGGGCCCAGGCCTCCGGATGCGGTTCCCACGGCACGCCGAAGGCGGCGGCGATGCATTCGCTCGTGATGTCGTCATGCGTCGGGCCGATGCCGCCCGTGGTGAACACGTGGTCGAATTTCGCGCGCACCTCGTTGATGGTGCCGATGATGGCGGCGCGGATGTCCGGGATCACGCGCGCCTCCATCAGCGGGATGCCGATCTGCCCGAGGCGGGTTGCGATGTACTGCAGGTTGGCCTCGCGCGTGCGGCCGGAGAGCACCTCGTTGCCGATGATGACGAGGCAGGCGGTCGGGTTGGTCATGGCGGCTGTCCTTCGCCGCGCAGTGTGCCGGAGCGGGGGGCGGGCCGGAAGGGTGGGGCGGCATGTGGCAGGGGCGTGAAATCCGCAGGGCGCCGGCTTCATCGGCGGCGCCGGCGGCGCGATGCTCCGCGCCATCGAGGAGGTTCCGCCATGACGTCCCGCCTGCCCCGACGCTTCGCCCTCTCTCTCGCCGCCGCCCTGCCGGGGCTTGCGCTGCTGCCCGCCGCACCGCGCCCGGCGCGCGCCGCCGCCTTCCCCGGTGCCGCCTGCCTTGCGGTGCTAATGAGCGACCTGCATTCGGCGCAGGAACGCGCCGCCGCCACACTCGGCGCGCTGGACCGGGTGCTGGCCGCCAATGCCGGCACGCCCGCCCTGGTCGTGGTGAACGGCGACGTGTTCGAGCGCGGCAACGCCATCGCCCTCCGCTCGATGGGGGCGGCCGACTGGGCCTTCCTGTCGGCGCTGCGCCGGCGCGCCCCGGTTGTGCTGAATCTCGGCAACCACGAGACGGCGCTGCTCGACGACATGGCCGAGACGGTGGCGCGGGCGCGGGCGCTGGATCTTGCGGTGGTGTCGAACCTGCAGCGCGCGGCCGACGGCGCGCCCCTGGCCGATGCCGCCTTCCGGCTCGACCTGCCCGGGGGGCGGCGGCTCGTCGTCGTCGGCATCGCGACCGACGAGGCCGCCACCTACCGGCAGGTCGCGCGCGAGCGGCTGCGCTTCCCCGAACCCGCCGCCTGGGCGCGCGCCAACCTGCCGGCACTGGCCGAGGGGGCGGAGTTCGTGCTGGTGGCAAGCCACGCCGGGGTTGCGGCGGACCGCGCCATCCTGCCGCTGCTGCCCGAGGGGGCGCTGCTGCTCGGCGGGCACGAGCATCTGCGCTTCGTCCATGCCGCCGGCGGCAGGCGGTATCTGCACACCGGATCCTGGAACCGCTTCTTCACCGTGGCCGCCTTCGGCGAGGGCGGGATCCGCTCGGCCGAGGTGGCGGTGGAGCCGGGGATCGAGGAGGATCCGGCGCATGCGGCGCTGTGGCGCGAGGTGTTCGCCGCCCACGCCCGCCCCGAGGACCAGGAGGTGCTGTTCCGCCTGCCCGCCGCCCTGCCGCTGCCGGCGGCCGCGCGTCGGGCCGTGGCGGCGGTGGCCGCGGCCGCGGGCGTGGAGGTCGGGCTGATGAACCACACCACCTTCGGCACCGGCTTGCCCGCGGGCGAGGTGACCCGCCTTGCCTTCGACGCCTTCCTCCGCTTCGACGGCGGCCTTGTCCAGGCCGAGGCGGATGCGGCGGCGATCGCGGCGATCGCCGCGCGCGCCAACCAGGACGAGGAGGTGCCGCTCGAGCGGCGGATCGGCGATTTCGTCTATGCGAGCGCGCTGCCTGCGGGGCCGGCGCGGCTGGCGGCGAACGGCTGGGTCGGGCTCAACGCCGCGCGCTATCTGGGTTCGGCCCTCGCCTTCCGCCCCGTGCCGGAACTCAGGGTGAAGGCGGTGGTGCAGCGGGCGCTTTCGGCCGGGTAGGGCGCGGGGCGGGGGGCTTCAGGGGGGTGGCAGGCGGCGGCGCTGGTAGCGGCCCGTGCCCACCGCCTCCGGCACCTCCGCCCCCTCGCGCCAGACGAAGCGTCCGCGCACGAGCGTGTGCACGACCCGCCCGGTGAACTCCCACCCCTCGTAGAGCGACCAGCCGGCGGCGCTGCGGACGGCGCTGCGCTCCATCCGCCAGCGCGCGGCGGGATCCACGATCGCAAGATCGGCCTCCATCCCCGGGGCGATGCGTCCCTTGGCGGCGCCGAGCCCCATGATCCGCGCCGGGTTCCCGGCCGTGAGCCGGGCGATGGCGCCAAGCCGCAGGCCCCGCTTGGCATGGCCTTCCGACAGCAGCACCGGCAGCAGCGTCTCGAGCCCCGGGCAGCCCGGCGAGGCCGCCCAGATCCCGCCTTCCTTGGCCGAGAGGTCGCGGTGCACATGGTCCGAGCCGACGGTGTCGATCCGCCCCGCGAGCAGGGCGCGCCACAGAGCCTCGCGATCCGCCGCCTCGCGCAGCGGGGGATTGATCTTGCCCAGGGTGCCGACGTCCGACCCGACATCGTGCGTGAGGTAGTGCGGGCAGGTCTCGATGAAGACGCGCCCGCCGGCGACGCGTTCGCCCTCCGCCGCGGCCAGCGCCTCGGCCGAGGAGGTGTGCACGAAGTAGATCGGGCAGCCGGCGATGCGGGCGAGATAACCCGCGCGGCGAATGGCTTCCGCCTCGACGAAGGGGGGGCGCGTGGCGTTCCACGCGGCAAGCCCGCCCGCACCTTGCGGATCGGCCCGGCGCACCCGATCGCGCAACACGAAGGCGATCTCGATCGCCTCGGGATGCGGGCAGACCAGGCCGCCCTCCGCGGCGGCGGCCTCCAGCAGGCGGAAGAGGAAGCCGTCGTCGATGTCTGGCAGGCCGAGTCGCTTGCCTTCGCCGCCGCGGTTGTTGAGGAAGATCTTGAAGGAGGGCGCGCCGAACGCGCGCACGCAGGCGGCGATGCCCGCCAGCTGCGCCTCGGTCGAGACGATCGGATGGTAGGAGAAGTCGATCCGCGCCCCCGCCTCGGTGACGGCGATCACCTCCGGCAGCACCTGCTCGTACGCGTCGGTCGAGAGCAGATAGGGGATGAAGCAGGTGATGCCGCCGGCCGCCGCCGCCAGGGTTTCCTGCGCCGCATCAGAGGGCGTGCGCGGGCGCGAGATGTCGGCCCCGTGGCCGAGATGCAGATGCGCATCCACGACCCCCGGCAGCACCACGAGGCCCGGGATGGCCACGCGCTCGGCCGCCGGCAAGGCCGTGCCCGGGGCGAGGATGGCGGCGATCCGCCCCCCGGCCAGGGCCAGATCGGCCTCCACCGGATCCTCCGCGCCGGGCAGCACCACCCGGCCGCCCGAGAGCAGCAGGTCAGCCTGCGGCATGCGCGCCCTCCGCGGGTGGGGAGGCGGCCTTTGCCCCGGGCAGCGCGGCCAGCGCCTCGAGGCAGGCGGATGTCGGCATCACCTCGGCGTATTTCGCCGCCATGTCGAACAGGTTCACCGCGTGCGAGACGCGCGAGCGGTCGTACACCGCATCCTCCGGCACGAGGACGCGGAAGTTGTAGGCGAAGCCGTCCACCACCGAGCCGCGGACGCAGCCGCTCGTGGTGCAGCCCGTCACCACCAGCGTGTCGGCGCCGAGATCGATCAGGTAGGAGACGAGCGGCGTGCCGAAGAAGGCCGAAGGGTGCTTCTTCGACAGCAGGATGTCGCCCTCCTCCGGCGCGATCTCGGCCACGAAGTCGTAGCCGCGGCGCCCGACCGTCATCAGCGCCGGCACCTTCTCCGACAGCCGGCCGCGGTCGAAGCTCTCCTTCGGCGCCACATAGGGGTAGAGCACCGGCCAGCGGCGGCGGCGGAACAGCGCCAGGATCTCGCGGATGCGCGCCACCGCCGCCCAGGCCGCCTCGCCGCAGGAGGTCGGGAACTCGGCCAGCGCCTCGCCGATCGGCAGCGGGCGCGTGCCGGTGGTGCGGTACTGCACGTCGATGATCAGCAGCGCCGGCCGCCGCCCGAGGCCCGAGGGCCGGCCGAAGCCGGCGGCGGCGTAGAGGCGCTGGTCCTCCTCGGGGATGATGCCGTCCCACGGGCGCATCGGGATCCTCCTGCCCTGGTTTGCGAAGCCTGCCGGAGGCTAGACCTCGCGGCGGCGCGGCAGAAGGCGCCTGCGGCGGGGGCGCGGTTGCGGCCGGCGCGGGGCGGCGTAGCCTTCGCCCTGCGGGGCGGCGCCGTCTGCCGCCACCGCGCGGAGGATTCCCCATGCCGAACCCGCTTTCCCGACGCGCGCTGCTCGCGGCAGGTGCGACGCTCGCCGCGCCTCCTGCCCTCGCCTTCCCCGACCAGCCGGTGCGCCTCGTGGTGCCCTGGAACGCCGGCGGGGCGACCGATGTCGTCACCCGGGCGCTGGCCCAGGCGATGACGCCGCTCGCCGGCCAGCCGGTGATCGTGGAGAACCGTCCGGGCGCGAACGGGGCGATCGGCGCGCAGGCGGTGGCCACCGCACGGCCCGACGGGCACATGCTTCTCGTCGGCAGCGCCGAGACGCATGCCATCAATCCGCTCGTGTATTCGCGCCTCGCCTACGATCCGGCCGCCTTCACGCCGGTGGCCGGCTTCGCCCAGGGGCCCTTCGCGCTGGTGGTGCGATCGGGGCTCGGGGCGGAGACGCTGGCCGACTTCCTGCGCATCGCCCGCGCCCAGCCGGGGCGGCTCACCTACGCCTCCTGGGGGGTCGGATCGACCTCGCAGCTCGCCGCGGTGCGGGTGATCCAGGCCGCCGGGCTCGACCTGCTGCACGTTCCCTTCACCGGCGCCGCGCCGGCCTATACGGCGCTGGTGGCAGGCCAGGTGGACGCGATGTTCATGAATGCCGGGCCGGCCGAGAGCCTCTCGCGCGACGGGCGGGTGCGCATCCTCGGCATCGGCGCCGCAGAGCGCGTGCCCTTGATCCCGCATGTGCCGACGCTGCGGGAACAGGGCCTGGATGTGGAGGCGGCGAACTGGTTCGGCCTGCTCGGCCCGGCCGGGGTGCCGGCGGCGGCGGTGGCGCGGCTTGCCGCCATCGTCGGAGAGGCGCTGCGGGCGCCCGCCACCATCGAGGGCTTCCGCGCCCAGGGCATCCTGCCTGCCTTCCTCGGCCCCGAGGAGATGCGCCGCTTCCTCGAGGCGGACCGCGAGCGCTGGGGGACGGTGATCCGGGCGCTGAACATCCGCCTGGACTGAGCCGGCAGGGCGCGGCCCGGTCGCTTCGCCGCGCTTCGCGCCGGGGCGGGCGGTGGCACCGGCCGGGGCGGTCCGGCCCGGGGATTGCTTCCCGCCGGGAACCCGGCGCCGGGGCCGCAGCGCCGCCTTGGCCGCATGCGGGCCGCTGCGCCCCGCCCCCCTGCACGCCGCCCCGGGCGGCGGCGCGTGCCTAGAGGATATCCCGCAGCAGCGCCACCAGCGGCTTGTCGGCGGGCGGCATCGGATATTCCGCCAGCTTGTTCGCCCGCACCCAGGCCAGCGCCTGGCCCTCGCGCGGCGTCACCACCCCCTCCCAGCGGCGGCAGAGATAGAGCGGCATCAGGAGGTGGAACGCCCCGTAGCCGTGGGAGGCGAAGGCGAAGGGCGCGAGGCAGGGGGCTTCCACGGCGATGCCGAGTTCCTCCGCCAGTTCGCGGATCAGCGCGGCCTCCGGCGTCTCTCCCGGCCGCAGCTTGCCGCCGGGGAACTCCCACAGCCCGGCGAGCGGCTTGCCCTCCGGGCGGCGGGCGAGCAGCACCCGCCCGTCCGGGTCGATCAGCGCGCAGGCGGCGACGATCACGAGCGGCAGGCCGCCCGCGGGCGCCTCTGCGGCAGGCGGGGGGGCTTCGGCGGCGAGCGCCTCGCGAGTGAGGGCGAACTCCACCACCGGCATGGCCCGGCCGCGGCTTTCGAAATGGCGCTCGCCCTGCCCCGTCTCGCGGAAGCCGGCGCGGAGCAGCACGGCGCGGGAGGCGGCGTTGTCGGCGAGGGCGGCGGCCGTGACGGCGCGGATCGGCAGGGTGGCGAGCGCCCAGCGCGACAGCCGGCGCGCCGCCGCCAGCGCCGCGCCCTGCCGCCGATAGGGCCGCCCGATCCAGTAGCCGAGTTCGGCATCCCCGCCCTCCTCGATCGTCAGGCCGATGCCGCCGATCAGCACGCCCTCCCGCTCGATCGCGAGGTGATAGGCCCGGCCCTCCTCGAGCAGGCGGCGGGTGGTGCCGATCCACTCCTCGGCCAGGTCGCGCGGGTAGGGGAAGGGCACGCGCGAGAGGTTCTTCGCCACGTCCCAGTCGTTGAGCAGCCGGTGCAGCGCCGGCGCGTCCTCGGCGCGGAGCACCCGCAGCAGGACGCCGCCGGCATCGAGGGGTGCGAAGCGTTCGGCGGCGTCGGGCATGGGCGCGGAAGGCAAAGCGGAGCGCCCCGGGCCCGTCAAGCCGGGGGCGGCGTGCGCGCCGCTTCCCCGGCCCCGGGCGGATGCTGGGCCACGACGCGCACCGAGTCCGGCCCGCGCAGCTCGTACTCCACGTGGCGCCAGCGTATCCGCCTGCCGCCGAGCGCCGAGAGGGCGAGCACGAGCCCGCCGAGCGCGGCAATCGGGGCGGCGAGCCCGCCCCCCGCCTGGGCGAGCCGCGCCGCCGGCGGCTCGGCCGCGCCGAGGCGCCGTGACAGGGCCT
>JANWXJ010000040.1 GCA_025055335.1 Acetobacteraceae bacterium | reverse complement strand
AGAACTCGCGGCTGGACGGCATAGGCATCCTCGAGGTGCTGCACCGCGAGGAGCCGCAGGTGCCCTGCGTGATGATCTCCGGCCACGGCACCATCGAGACGGCGGTGTCCGCCATCCGGAAGGGCGCCTACGACTTCATCGAGAAGCCCTTCCAGGCCGACCGCCTGCTGCTCGTGGTGGCGCGCGCGCTGGAGGCGGCCCGGCTGCAGCGCGAGAACGCCGAACTGCGCCTCCGCGCGGGGCCGGAGACGGAGCTGATCGGCTCCTCCCCCCCGATCAACCAGCTCCGCGCGGCGATCGAGAAGGTGGCGCCCACCGGCTCGCGCGTGCTGATCACCGGCCCCGCCGGCGTCGGCAAGGAGGTGGTGGCGCGGATGATCCACGCCCGCTCCCGCCGCGCCGACGGCCCCTTCGTCGCGCTCAACTGCGCCACCCTCAATCCGGCGCGCTTCGAGGAGGAGCTGTTCGGCGTCGAGGCCGGGCCCGATCCGCGCGACAGGCCCCGCCGCGCCGGCGTGCTGGAACGCGCCCATGGCGGCACCCTGCTGCTCGACGAGGTGGCCGACATGCCCCTCGAGACCCAGGGCAAGATCGTGCGCGCCCTGCAGGAACAGGGCTTCGTCCGCGTCGGCGGGTCGGCGCCGGTGAAGGTGGATGTGCGGGTGATCTCCACCTCCAACCGCGACCTCGCCGCCGAGATCCAGGCCGGCCGCTTCCGAGAGGACCTCTACTACCGCCTCGCGGTGGTGCCGCTGCGCGTGCCCGCGCTCCGCGAGCGGCGGGAGGATGTGCCCGCGCTCGCCCGCCATTTCCTCGCCCGCTCGGCCGAGATCTCGGGCCAGCCGCCGCGCAGCCTGTCGGAGGATGCGATGGCGGCGCTCCAGGCCTATGACTGGCCGGGCAATGTCCGGCAGCTGCGCAACCTGATAGACTGGCTGCTGATCATGGCCCCCGGCGAGCCGCGGGAGCCGATACGCGCCGATGCGCTGCCGCCCGAGGTGTCGGGCGCCGCTCCGGCGGCGCTGCGGCTCGACCGCGCGGCCGAGATCATGACGATGCCGCTGCGCGACGCGCGCGAGCTGTTCGAGCGCCAGTATCTCGAGGCGCAGCTGCTCCGCTTCGGCGGCAACATCAGCCGCACGGCGCAGTTCGTGGGCATGGAACGCAGCGCCCTGCACCGCAAGCTCAAGGGGCTCGGCGTGCAGGGCGAGGACAAGGGCTGAGGAGCCGCACGGGATGTCGCGCATCGCCTACGTTAACGGTCGCTACCTGCCGAAGCGGCTGGCCGCCGTGAACGTCGAGGACCGCGGCCTGCAGTTCGGCGACGGCGTGTACGAGGTCGTCACCGTGCAGGACGGCCGCTTCGTGGACGAGGACCTGCACCTCGACCGGCTGGAACGCTCGCTCCGCGAGATCCGCATCCCGATGCCGATGCCGCGCGGGTCGCTGCGTCAGGTGCTGGCGGAGGTGGTGCGCCGCAACCGCGTGCGCCACGGCCTGTGCTACATGCAGGTGACGCGCGGCGTCGCCCCGCGCGACCATCCCTTCCCGCGGAAGCCCGTTCCCCCCGGCCTGATGGTGACGGCGAAGAACCTCGCCGGCTACCCCGCAGACGTGGACGCCTGGGCCGCCAAGGCCATCCTCTATCCCGACCAGCGCTGGGAGCGGCGGGACATCAAGTCCACCAACCTGCTGCCGAATGTGCTGGCCAAGCAGGCGGCGCGCGAGGCCGGGGCGGCGGAGGCGATCCTTTATGACGAGGCGACCTGCCTCGTCACCGAAGGCGCCTCCACCTCCTTCTGGATCGTGGACGAGGAAGGGGCGCTCCGCACCCGCCACCTCTCCAACGCCATCCTGCCCGGCTGCACCCGGGCGGCGCTGATGCAGGAACTGCGCGAGGCCGGGATCCCCTGGCGAGAGGAGCCCTTCACCGTCGAGCAGACGAGGCGCGCGCGCGAGGCCTTCGTCACCTCCGCCACCTCCTATGTCCGGCCGATCGTGGCGCTCGACGGGCAGCCGGTCGGGGATGGGCGGGTCGGGCCGGTCACGCGGCGGCTGTTCGAGATCTTCGGCCGCCACGTGAAGGGCGCCGCACGCAACGCGGCGTGAGCGGGGCTTCCGCGTGATCCCGCCGCCGCGGGCCCTGCTGTTCGACTGGGACAACACGCTCGTGGACGGCTGGCCCGCGATCCTTGCCGGCCTCAATGCCGCCTTCGCCGCCTTCGGCCTGCCGCCCTGGGACCATGGGCGGATGCTGCGGGAGGTGCGGCGGTCGCTCCGCGAGAGCTTCCCGGCGATCTTCGGCGCCGAATGGGAGCGCGCGCGCGACATCTTCACGGCAGAAGTCCGCGCCGTGCACCTCTCGGTGCTGCGGCCGCTCGAGGGGGCGGAGGTCCTGCTGGAGGCGGCGGCGCGCTGGCCGCTTGCCGTCGTGTCCAACAAGCAGGGGCCGATCCTCCGGCGGGAGGCAGAGCATCTCGGCTGGGCGCGGCGCTTCCGCGCCCTGTTCGGCGCCGGGGATTGCGCCGCCGACAAGCCGGACCCCGCGCCCATGCTGGCGGCGCTGGCGGCGGTGGGGCAGGGGGCGTCGCCCGCGGTCTGGTATGTGGGCGACACGAGGCTCGACATGGAGGCGGCGCGCCGCGCCGGCGTCTCTGCTGTGCTGCTCGGCGACGGCGCGCATGACGGCGGGGTGCCGGCCGAGCTCTGCGATGCCCGGTTCGCAGACGGGCATGCGCTCGCCGCGTATCTGCGCAGGCTGGACAAGCACGGCTGAGGTGCCAGATGCTAGAGCTGTGTGGCGGCCCCGACGAGGAAGGCGGGGCGCAACACCCCGCCCTACGGCGGGATCGCAAACGGAGACGGGCGGAGCGCCCGCAACAGAACAAGAAGGACCTCGCCGTGGCCGCTGAGAAGTCCCAGAACGTTCAGGACGTGTTCCTGAACCATGTCCGCAAGAGCAAGACGCCGGTGACGGTGTTCCTCATCAACGGCGTGAAGCTCCAGGGGATCATCACCTGGTTCGACAACTTCTCCGTCCTGCTGCGCCGGGACGGTCACACCCAGCTTGTGTACAAGCACGCGATCAGCACCGTCATGCCCGGCGCGCCGATCCAGCTCTTCGACGCCTCGGCGGCCGCCGGCGCCTCCGCCGCCGCCAGCGCCCCTGCGCGCGAGACGACGATGACGCTGCGCCGAGAGGTGGCCCCTGTCGGCAGCTCCGCCTGACCGCGGCGCCCCCCCGCCGACCTCGCCCGGGCCGCAGCGCGCGGCCGTGATCCTGCCCTACGAGAAGCCGGCGCGCGGCCCCGAGGCGCCGCGCCCCGACCGCGCTGCCGAGGCGAAGCTCGCCGAGGCGATCGGGCTCGCCGCCTCGATCGGCCTTGCGATCGTGCATACCGCGATCCACCCGCTGCGGCAGCGGCGCCCCTCCACCCTGCTCGGCGAAGGCCAGGTGGAGGCGGTGCGGCAGGCCGTGGCCGACCACGGCGTGCAGGTGGCGGTGGTGGACGCCGCCCTCTCGCCCGTGCAGCAGCGCAACCTGGAGAAGGCCTGGGGCTGCAAGGTGATCGACCGCACCGGGCTGATCCTGGAAATCTTCGGTGAGCGCGCCCGCACCCGCGAAGGCGCGCTGCAGGTCGAGCTCGCGCATCTCGAATACCAGCGCACGCGGCTCGTGCGGTCCTGGACCCACCTCGAGCGCCAGCGCGGCGGCTTCGGCTTCCTCGGCGGGCCGGGCGAAAGCCAGATCGAGATCGACCGCCGCCTGATCGGCGAGCGCATCGTGAAGCTGAGGAAGGAGCTCGAGCAGGTGCGCCGCACCCGCGGCCTGCACCGCAAGGCGCGGGAGCGCGTGCCCTATCCGGTGATCGCGCTGGTCGGCTACACCAACGCCGGCAAGTCCACCCTGTTCAACGCGCTGACGGGGGCCGGCGTGCATGCCGAGGACCAGCTCTTCGCCACGCTCGATCCGACGATGCGGCGCATCCGCCTGCCGTCGGGGCGGGTGGCCATCCTGTCCGACACCGTCGGCTTCATCTCCGACCTGCCGACCCAGCTGGTGGAAGCCTTCCGCGCCACGCTCGAGGAGGTGGCGGCCGCCGACATCATCCTGCATGTGCGCGACGTCGCGCACCCCGACAGCGCGGCGCAGCGCGCCGATGTGCTGAAGGTGCTGTCCGAGATGGAAGAGGGCGGCACGCTCGATCCGGCGTGGCGCACGCGGGTGATCGAGGTGCTGAACAAGGCCGACCTGCTCGGCGGGCTGTCCGCGATCGGGGACGCGCCGCCCGGGGCGGTCGCGATCTCGGCGCTGACGGGGGAGGGGCTGGACGCGCTGCGCGCCGCCCTCGACGAGCGGCTGGCCGCGGGGATGGAGACGCTCGACGTCTCGCTGCCGCCTTCCGACGGCGCCCGCATCGCCTGGCTGTACGAGCATGGCGAGGTGCTCGGCCGCAGCGACGCCGAGGACGCGGTGCGGCTGACGGTCCGGCTCTCCCCCGCCGATCGCGCCCGTTTCGAGCAGGGCGCGTGAACGGCCTGACGCTGAGCGAGGCGCGGGACGTCGCCGCCCTGCTGCGGGAAGCGGCGCGCGCCGAGATCCTGCCGCGCTTCCGCCGCCTGCCGGATGCCGCGATCCGCGCCAAGTCCGGCCCGCTCGACCTCGTGACGGATGCCGACGAGGCGGCCGAGCGCGTCATCCAGGCCGGGCTGCTGAAGCGGTTTCCCGGGGCGCTGGTCGTCGGGGAGGAAGCCGCCTCTGCCGACCCCCGGCTGGTCGAGGGGCTCGCCGAGGCCGATCTTGCCTTCGTCGTGGATCCCGTGGACGGCACCGCGAACTTCGCCGCAGGCGTGGCGCTGTTCGGCTGCATGGCGGCGGCGGTGCGCCGCGGCGAGACCATCGCCGCCTGGATCCACGATCCCTTCGGCGACGACACGGCGATGGCGCTGCGCGGGGAGGGGGCGTGGCTCGAGGCGGGCGACGGATCGGGCCCGATCCGGGATCTGCGGGTGGCCCCGCCCGTGCCGCCCGAGCGGATGATCGGCGCCATCTCCTGGTCCTGGCTGCCGCAGGAGAAGCGGGTGGCGGTGACGAGCCGCCTGCCGCTGCTGGCCGCGGCGGTGAACTTCCGCTGCGCCGCGGCCGAATGGCGGCTGGCGGCGGGCGGCGGGGCGCATCTGCTGCTCTACAATCGGCTGATGCCCTGGGACCATCTGCCGGGCGCGCTGCTCCACCGCGAGGCCGGCGGCTATTCCGCCCGCTTCGACGGCAGCCCCTACCGCCCCGGCATGACGTCGGGGGGCCTCATCGCCGCCCCCGACCGGGCGAGCTGGCAAGCGGCACGCGAGGCGATGCTCGGACCATGACGGAGGAGGAGGACGAGGAGGAAGGGCCGCCCGGGCTGCCCCCCGGCACACCCTTCTACATGACGCCTGCCGGCGCCGAGGCGCTGCGCGCCGAACTCCGCCGCCTGTGGGAGGAGGAGCGGCCGAAGGTGGTGGAAGTGGTGGCCTGGGCGGCGAGCCTTGGCGACCGCTCCGAGAACGCCGACTACCAGTACGGCAAGCGGCGGCTGCGCGAGATCGACCGGCGGGTGCGGTTCCTGCGCAAGCGGCTGGAGAGGGTGCAGGTGGTGGACCCGGCGGCGCAGACGAAACGCGACCAGGTGTTCTTCGGCGCCACCGTCACCTATGCCCGTGCCTCGGACGATGCCGAGGTGACGATCCGGATCGTCGGGATCGACGAGGCGGATGCCGCGCGGGGGGATGTCTCCTGGGTGGCGCCGGTGGCGCGTGCGCTGCTGGGGGCGCGGGTGGGGGATGTGCGGCGGCTCCGCACCCCAGGGGGCGTGGAGGAGGTGGAGGTGCTGGCGATCAGCTACCCCGATCCGCCAGGGTAGCGTAAGGCAGGAACCATCGGATTTTGAAGGATTTCTCGCCCTCCCCCTCAGGCATCGCAGGGCTGCGCGGCATCCTCGGAACGAGGTATCAGGCCTCTGTTTTTGCGGATTATTCGGAGACTCCTTCCTGCCGCTTCGCCTCGGCCCACAGGGCCTCCATCCGTTCGAGCCCTGCATCCGCCGGAGAAAGACCTTCTGCTTCAAGCCTCTGTTCCATGAAGCGGAAACGCCGCTCGAACTTCGCGTTGGCTTGCCGCAGACAGGCTTCCGGGTCGAGATCCAGCTTGCGGGCGAGATTCGCCAGGACGAACAGTAGATCTCCCAGTTCCGCCCGCAAAGCTTTGCGATCAGGCGGTTGGACAGGGCGGTTCAGCTCGGCTTTGAGTTCCGCGACCTCCTCGTCCAGCTTCTCCAGCACCGCCTCGGCATCCGGCCAGTCGAACCCCACCCTGGCGGCGCGCTTCGTCAGCTTGGCGGCGCGCGACAGGGCTGGGAGGGAGAGCGGCACGCCGGCGAGCACGCCGGTCTCGGCGCGGGCCGCGCGTTCGGCGGCCTTCTGGGCTTCCCAGGTCTCGGTCGGGTCGGCGCCGGCGGCGTCTCCGAACACATGGGGATGGCGGCGGATCATCTTGTCGGCGATGCCGCGGGCGACATCGGCGAAGGCGAAGGCGCCGCGCTCTTCGGCCATGCGGGCGTGGTAGACCACCTGGAGCAGGAGGTCGCCGAGTTCGTCAGCGAGCGCCGGGAGGTCGCCGCGCGTCGCGGCGTCGGCCACCTCATAGGCCTCCTCGATGGTGTAGGGGGCGATCGAGGCGAAATCCTGCGCCCGGTCCCAGGGGCAGCCGCCGGGCGCGCGGAGTTTCGCCATCACGGCCAACAGGCGCAGCAGTTCGGTGGCAGCGTCGGACATCAAATCACCGCATATTGTATATTATGGAAAATACTTCCGGCGACGCGGGAGCACCCGCAGCGTCCGGGCGGCGGGCCGGGCCGTCACCCCGGCACCTCCAGCACCCGCCCGTCCCACGCGGCGCTCACCCCGGCCGGCAGGTTCGCCTCGCACCAGCGCCAGTCGAGATCGGTGCCGAGATGCGTGAGCACCGTCCGCCGCGGACGCAGCCGCTCCACCCACTCGAGCACCCGCCCCACCCAGGCATGCACCGGATGCGGCTGCCGCTGGAAGCAGCCGACGACGAGCGTATCCAGCCCCTCCAGCGCCGCCAGGGTCTCTTCCGGCATCTCCACCACATCGGTGCAGTAGGCGAAGCCGCCGATGCGCAGCCCGAGCACCTCCATCACCCGGTGGTCGAGCCTGAGGCACCGCAACCTCATGCCGGCGGCCTCCACGACCTGCCCGTACTCCACCGGCACCGGCAGAAGCCCCGGACGGTAGAAGGCGGGCGGCGTCGCGGCGCGGAAGGCGTAGTCGAACCGGCGGCGGAGTTCGGCGAGAGTCGCTTCTGTGGCGATCGCCGGCAGCGCAGCACCAAGCCGCCGGTTCAGCACCCGCAGATCGTCCACGCCCATGATGTGGTCGGCGTGGCCATGGGTGAACAGCACCGCATCCACCCGCCCGATCCGGTTGGCGAGGCATTGCGCGCGCAGATCGGGCCCGGCATCCACCAGAAGCCGCCTGCCGCCGGCCTCGATCGCCACCGAGGAGCGCGTGCGGCGGTTGCGGGGCTCCGCCGGATCGCAGGCGCCCCAGTCCCCCGCGCCGTCGGCCCCGCCGATCAGCGGCACGCCGCCCGACCCCCCGCAGCCGAGGATGGTGACCCTGAGCGTCTCCAAGCGCCTAGGCCGCCTTCCGGAACAGGCGGAAGAAGTTCGCGGTGGTGATCCCGGCGATTCGCTCCGGCGTCACGCCCCGCGCCTCGGCCAGCACACGCGCGGTGTGCACGACCAGCGCGGGTTCGTTGCGCTTGCCGCGCAGCGGCACCGGGGCAAGATAGGGCGCATCCGTCTCGAGGAGCAGACGGTCCTCCGGAAGCTCCGCCGCCAGGGCCCGGAGTTCCCCGGATTTCGGGAAGGTGAGGATGCCGGAGAAGGAAATGTAGCCGCCCATCGCCACCGCCTGGCGGGCAAGCTCCGGCCCGGAGGAGAAGCAGTGCATGAGGAAGGGGAACTCCCCTCCCCGCGCCCGCTCCTCGGCGAGGATCGCGGCGATGTCGGCATCCGCGTCTCGGGCATGCACGACAAGCGGCAGGCCGCTGTCCCGGGCGGCGCGGATATGGCGGCGGAAGCTCTCGGCCTGCGCGTCGCGCGGCGCCTTGTCGTAGAAGTAGTCGAGGCCGGATTCGCCGATCCCGATCACCTTCGGGTGACGCGCCAGGGCGAGGATCTCCGCAACCTCCGGCGGCGGCGTCTCGCCCGCGTTGTGCGGATGGATCCCGACGGTGCAGAACACCTCGGGATGCGCCTCCGCCAGGGCAAGCAGCGCCGGCGTCTGAGAGAGGCGCACGCCGATCGTCACCAACCGCCCGACCCCCGCCTGCCGCGCGCGGGCCAGGACCTCGGGCACCTCGCCCCGGAAATAGGGGTCGAGGTGGCAATGGCTGTCCACCAGCATCAGGCGCTGTCCTCGAGCTTGGCGAACAGCGGAGATGGCGGCGGCAGCGGCGTGCCGGCGGGCAGCGGCGCGGCGAGGGCCGCGAAATGCCGCGCTTCCGCCGGCACGCCGAGCTGATCGAGCAGCCTCGCCATGGTGCCCGGCATGAAGGGCTGCAGCACCGTGGCGTAGCAGCGGAGCGCGCTGTGCAGATCCCGCAGCACCGCCGCCATCTCGGCCGGGTCTGTCCTGCGCAGCGCCCAGGGCGCGCGCTGGGTGACGTATTCGTTGCCCCCGCGCACCAGCGCGAAGACGAGGGCGAGCGCGCCCGAGAAATCCTGCGCATCCAGATAGGCCGTCAGCACCGCCGGAAGCTCCTCGAGCTTCCGCGCCCCGATCGCCCGCGCGCGGGGATCGGCGGCGAGAAGGGCGGGCTCGAGCAGCGCCGCCGCCGCCTCGGTCGGCCGCCCCTCGGGCAGCCGCCCCTCGCAGGTCCGCTGGATGAGCGACAGCACCCGGTTCGCAAGGTTGCCGAGCGTATCCGCAAGCTCCCCGTTGTTCCGCGCGATCAGCGCCTTGCGGCTGAAATCGCCGTCCTGGCCGAAGGGAACCTCGCGCAGCAGGAAGTAGCGCACCGGATCCAGCCCGAAGCGCTGCACGAGGTCGAGCGGGTCGATCACATTGCCGAGCGACTTGCTGATCTTCTGGCCCTCGTTCGTCCACCAGCCATGGGCGAACACCCGCCTCGGCGGCGCGATCCCGGCCGACATCAGGAAGGCCGGCCAGTAGATGGCGTGGAAGCGCAGGATGTCCTTCCCCACCATGTGCAGATCCGCCGGCCAGAAGGCGGCGAAACGTTCAGGATCCGAAGGATAGCCCGCGGCGGTGATGTAGTTCGTCAGCGCATCCAGCCAGACATACATCACATGGTCCGGGTCGCCCGGCACCGGCACGCCCCAGCGGAAGGAGGTGCGCGAGACCGACAGGTCGAGCTTCGGCGACCCCTCCCCGAACTCCTTCAGCCCCTGGCGGATGAAGGCCACCACCTCGTTCTTCCGCGTCTCCGGCGCGATCGAGATCCGCTCCGGATCGCCCTCCGGCAGGTCGTAGCGCCGCAGCAGCTCGGGCAGCCAGCGGGAGAGGCGGAAGAAGTAGGAGGGTTCCCGCACCCACTCCACCGGCGCGCCGGAGGGGGCGTATTTCACCCCCTCGCGCTCGGTCAGCTCGTCCGGGCCGTAGAAGGCCTCGTCCCGCACGGCGTACCAGCCCTCGTAGTGGCCGAGGTAGATGTCGCCCGCCGCGACCAGCCGACGCCACAGCGCCTGGCAGGCGGCGTAGTGCCGCTCCTCGGTGGTGCGGATGAAGTCGTCGTTGGACAGGCCGATCACGCCCGTGAGTTCGCGGAACGCCTGGGAAACCCGATCGGTGAAGGGTTTCGGCGCCTCGCCTGCCTCGCGCGCCGCCTTCTCCACCTTCTGGCCGTGCTCGTCGGTGCCCGTGAGGAAGAAGACGCGCTTGCCCTCGAGGCGCTTCCACCGCGCCAGCACATCGGCGGCGATCGAGGTGTAGGCGTGGCCGATATGCGGCTTGTCGTTCACGTAGTAGATCGGCGTGGTGATGAAGTAGGTGTCGCGCGTCATGGCCTGTCGGTCCCCGGCGCCAGCAGGTCGAGGCTCGTCAGCACCGCCTGCTTGCGGTCGAGGTTGAGCGCTTCGGTCTCGGCGGCGATGCGGCCGAGCGTGTCCCACAGCCCCGCCCACTCGGCAAGCGGACGGGCGGCAAGCCATGGCTCCGCCCCCTGCCCTCGCGCCGCCGCCGCCACCGCACGCGCGATCCGACGCCTGAGCAGCGCGGCGAACAGCACGAAGGCAGACCCGTCGCGCTTCGCCGCCATTCGTTCGGCGAGCGCGTGGCGCTCGGCGGCGGGCAGCGGCGCGGCCAGCACGCGCTCCACCTCTTCCGCCGCGGCAAGCCCTTCCCCTTCGGCAAGCCTCAGCGCGCGGCCGGGCGCCCCGTCGGCCAGCGCGGCCAGCCGCGCGCGCTCGTCGGCGGGCATCTCCGGCAGCAGGCGCTCGAGCATCGCCGCCACCTCGGCCTCGGGCAGCGGGAAGAGTTCGAGCCGCCGGCAGCGGCTGCGGATGGTGGGCAGCAGGCGGTCGGGGGCGTGGCTCGTCAGCACCAGCACGGAGCGGGGGGGCGGTTCCTCGAGCGTCTTGAGCAGGGCGTTCTGCGCCTCGGCGTTCATCGCCTCGGCCTCGTCCACCAGCACGCCGCGCCAGCCGCCCTCGGCCGGGGTGAGGGAGAGGAAACGCGGCACCGCGCGCGCGTCCTCCACACGGATGATCCGCTTCACCCCCCTCTCCCCGGCCTCGGGCGAGAGCACCCGCAGATCGGGGTGGGCGCCGGCGGCGATGCGGCGGAAGGCAGGGTGCGTCTGCGGCACATACAGCGGCGCGGGACCGCCCGGCGGCCGCCCGGCCAGCAGCCAGCGCAGGAAGCGGAGCGCGAGCGTCGCCTTCCCCACCCCTTCGGGCCCCGAGATCAGCCAGGCATGGTGCAGCCGCCCGCCCGAGGCCGCCTCCGCCAGCATCGCCGCCTGCGCGGCGTGGCCGACAAGCTCGTCCGTCTGCGCCGGGGCGAAGCCCTCGCTCACGGCAGCAGCCCGGGCAGCCGTTCGGCCACCACGGCGGCGACGCGGGCGGCGACCGTCTCCGGATCGGCATCGGCGTCCACCACCGCGCAGCGGCGGGGCTCGGCCGCGGCGATGGCGCGGAAGCCCGCGCGCACCCGGGCGTGGAACGCCTCGGGCAGCCTCTCGTAGCGGTTGTTTCCGCCGCGCGCCGCGGCGCGGGCAAGCCCGCGTTCGACCGGAAGGTCGAGGATCAGCGTCAGGTCGGGCCGCAGCCCCTCGAGCGTCACCTCCGCCAGCCTGTCCCACACCGCGCGCGGCAGGCCGAGCCCGTGGCACTGGTAGGCGAGGGTGGAATCCGCGAAACGGTCGGACAGCACCACCCGCCCGGCGGCGAGGGAGGGCAGGATCAGCCCCGTCACATGTTCCCGCCGGGCGGCGAAATGGAGCAGCGCCTGCGTCACCGGCTCCCACGGGCCGCCTTCCAGGAGCACCGCGCGAAGCCGTTCGGCCGAAGGGGTGCCGCCCGGTTCGCGCGTCTCCACCACCTCGCGCCCCGCCTTGCGCAGGCGCTCGGCGAGGCGGCGGAGCTGCGTCGTCTTCCCCGCCCCCTCCCCCCCTTCCAGCGTGATGAAGGCGCCGCGCGCCGCCATCTCAGGCCCCGAACAGCGTGCGCTGCAGCACCGCCGGGATGCGCTGCAGCACGCCGAGCCTCGCGACATCCGCCCCGGCATAGAGCGGCAGCCGCATCGGCGGCACGCCCTGCCCGCCGACCAGGAGTTCGCCGATCTCCTGCCCCCGCAGCACCGGCGCCGGCAGAGGCGCGGGATAGGCGACGCGAACCTGCAGCCTGTCCCGCCAGTTCCGCGGCAGCGTGAGCACGAGGTTCCGCCCGCCCACCAGCGGCACCGTCGGCCGCTCGCCAAGCCAGACCGGCACGTTGTCCACCGTGTCGGCGGCGCGGAACAGGGTCACGTTGTCGAACTCGCGGAAGCCCCACTCCATCAGCCGCTCGGCCTCCTCGGCGCGGGCGCGCATGCTGGGCAGGCCGTTCACCACCAGGATCAGCCGCCGCCCGTCGCGCAGCACGCTTGCCGTCAGGCCGAAGCCCGCCTCCTCGGTCGAGCCGGTCTTGAGTCCGTCGGCGCCCGGCACGCGGCCGAGGAGGGGGTTGCGGTTCGGCTGTTCGATGCCGTTCCAGCGGAAGGAGCGCTCCGAGTAGAAGCGGTAGTATTCGGGGAAGTCCTGGATCAGCCGGCGGGCGAGCACGGAAAGGTCCCGCGCCGTCATGCGGTGTTCCGGATGCGGCCAGCCGGAGGCGTTGCGGAAGGTGGAATCGCGCAGCCCGATCCGGCGCGCCGCCTGGTTCATCAGGTCGGCGAAGCGTTCCTCGCTGCCGGCGATCGCCTCCGCCAGCACCACGCAGGCGTCGTTGCCCGACTGGATGATCACCCCGCGCGCGAGATTCTCGACCGACACGCGGCTGCCGAGTTCGAGGAACATGCGCGAGCCGCCCATGCGGAAGGCCCGTTCGCTCACCGGCAGTTCCTGGTCCATCCGGAGGGTGCCGGCCCGGATATGCTCGAAGACGACGTACATCGTCATGAGCTTCGACATGGAGGCCGGAGCCATCCGCTCGTCGGCCGCCTTCTCGAGCAGTACGGCGCCCGTATCGGCATCCACGAGGATCGCCTGGCGCGCGAGGGTGTCCACCGCGCCGAGCGGCGTCTGGGCCGGGCTGCCGGCGGGCGGTGCGGGCCGCTGCTGGGTGGCCGGGCGCTGCTGCTGGCGCTGTGCCGAGGCGACGCCGGGCAACAGACCGGCAAGCCCCGCAGCGCCGAGGCCGAGCAGCAGACGACGATCGGGCATGGGCGATCCTCCGGCGGTCCTGGCCGCGGGCATCTAGTCCACCACCAGCCGCGAATCCATGAGCCCGGCGGCGAGGGCGCGTGCCAGCGCGGCATCGGCGGCGGCGACAGTCTGGAATGGTCCCTGACGCACCTGCCACTGCCGGGCGCGTCCGGATCCGATCGGCTCCACCCGCGCCCCGATCCGCGCCGCCTGCTGGCGGGCCGGCGCCTCGGAAGAGAAGCGGCCGGCCTCCAGCACCAGCCGCCCCGGGGCTGGCGCACCCTGCTCCACCGCTTCCGGCAGGCGCGCCGGGGGGGCGGCCT
>JANWXJ010000020.1 GCA_025055335.1 Acetobacteraceae bacterium | reverse complement strand
CCTCCCTGCGGCGGCTGCGCGGCGCCGATGGCGCGCTGCTCGACCGCGCGCTGGTGCTGTGGTTCCCCGGCCCCGCCTCCTACACCGGCGAGGACGCGGCCGAGTTGCACCTGCACGGGGGGCGGGCGGTGATGAGGGCGGTGGCGGCGGCGCTGGTCGGCCTCGGCTGCCGCCCGGCCGAGCCCGGCGAGTTCACCCGCCGCGCGCTGCTGAACGGGCGGCTCGACCTGACCGAGGCCGAAGGCATCGCCGACCTGATCGCCGCCGAGACGGAGGCGCAGAGGATCCAGGCGCTGCGCCAGGCGGAGGGCGGGCTGTCGCGCCGGCTCGCCGCCTGGAGCGAGCGTCTGGCCGCGCTGCTGGCGTGGCAGGAAGCGGCGATCGAGTTCGCCGAGGACGGGGTGCCGACCGACCTCGAGGCCCGGGTGCGGGCGGGTGCCGCGGCGCTGCGGGCCGAGATGGCGGCGGCGCTGGCGGAAGGGAAGCGGGCGGAGCGGCTGCGGGAGGGCGTGGCGGTCGCCATCCTCGGCGCGCCGAATGCCGGCAAGTCTTCGCTGCTGAACGCGCTGGCCGGGCGGGAGGCGGCGATCGTCTCGGCGCGGGCCGGCACCACCCGCGACATCGTCGAAGTGTCGCTGGACCTCGACGGCGTGCCGGTGCTGCTGGCCGACACGGCCGGGCTGCGCGAGACGGCCGACGAGATCGAGGCGGAGGGCGTCCGGCGGGCGCTCGCCCGCGCCGAGGCGGCGGACCTGCGGCTCGCGGTGTTCGCCGCCGATGCCGCGCCGGACACGGCGACGCTGGCGCTGGCGGGGCGGCCCGGCACCATCCTGGTGGTGAACAAGGTGGATGTCGCCCCGCCCCATCTCGCCGGCGCGGTGGCGGTGTCGGCGCGGACGGGCGCCGGACTCGAGGCCCTGCGCGCAAGGCTTGCCGAGGAGGTCTCGGCCCGAGCCGGACTGACGGCGGCGGCGGCGCTCAGCCGTCCGCGGCACCGGGCCGCGCTGGCGGAAGCCGTCGCCGCGCTTGCCGACGCCGAGGCGGCGGCGCTGCCGGAGATCGCCGCCGAGGGGTTGCGGGCGGCGCTGTCCGCCGTCGGGCGGATCACCGGACGGGTCGGCGTCGAGGAGATCCTTGACCGCGTGTTCTCCGAGTTCTGCATCGGCAAGTGATGGCCTATATCGCGGCGCATGGACGAGGCGGCGTTCGACGTCGTGGTGGTGGGCGGCGGCCACGCCGGCTGCGAGGCGGCGGCGGCGGCGGCGCGCATGGGGGCCCGCACGCTGCTGCTGACGCAGCGCGCCGACCGGATCGGCGAGATGTCCTGCAATCCGGCGATCGGCGGGGTCGGCAAGGGCCATCTCGTGCGCGAGATCGACGCGCTGGACGGGCTGATGGGCCGGGCGGCGGATGCCGCCGGAATCCACTTCAAGCTGCTCAACCGCAGCAAGGGGCCGGCGGTGCGCGGGCCGCGGGCGCAGGCGGACCGGGCGCTCTACCGCGCGGCGATGCGGCGGCTGATCGCAGAGACCCCCGGGCTGACGGTGCGGGAGGGATCCGCCGAACGGCTGCTGCGCGACGCCTCCGGCGGGATCGCCGGTGTTGCCACCGCCGACGGCGCCCAGATCCGCTGCGGTGCCCTGGTGGTGACGGCGGGCACCTTCCTGCGCGGCATGATCCATATCGGGGAGACGCGGATCCCCGCCGGGCGGGTCGGGGATGCGCCCTCGATCGGGCTGGCGGAGGCGCTGGAGGCGCTCGGGCTGCCCTGCCGCCGGCTGAAGACCGGCACGCCCCCGCGTCTCGACGGGCGGACGATCGACTGGGCGGCGGTGGAGACCCAGCCGGGCGATGACCCGCCGGAACCGCTGTCGGTGCTGACGGAGCGGATCGCGAACCGGCAGGTGGCCTGCGGCATCACCGCCACGACCGCCCGCACGCACGACATCATCCGCGCCAACCTGTCGGGCAGCGCCGTCTATGGCGGGCGGATCCAGGGGGCGGGGCCGCGCTACTGCCCCTCCGTCGAGGACAAGGTGGTGCGCTTCGCCGAGCGCGAGAGCCACCAGGTGTTCCTGGAGCCGGAGGGGCTCGACGACCACACCGTCTATCCGAACGGCATCTCGACCAGCCTGCCGGAGGCGGTGCAGCGGGAGATGGTCGCGTCCATCCCCGGGCTGGAACGCGCGGCGATCCTGCGCCCCGGCTACGCCATCGAGTACGACCATTTCGACCCGCGGGCGCTGTGGCCGACGCTGGAGTGCAAGACGGTGCCGCGGCTGTTCCTCGCCGGGCAGGTCAACGGCACGACCGGCTACGAGGAGGCGGCGGCGCAAGGCCTGATGGCGGGCGTGAACGCGGCGCTTCGCGCCTCCGGCGCGCGGGAGGGGCGGGTGCTTGGGCGCACCGAGGCCTATCTGGGCGTGCTGGTGGACGACCTCGTGCTGCAGGGCGTCACCGAACCCTACCGGATGCTGACGGCGCGCGCCGAGCACAGGCTCCGGCTGCGCGCCGACAACGCCGACCTCCGGCTGACCGGGCAGGGCATCGCCTGGGGCGTCGTCGGGGCGGAGCGCGCGGCGCGGCATCGGGCGCTGACGGCGGCGCTGGCGGAGGCGCGGGCCCGCGCCGAGGCGGATGGCGGCACCCCGGCCGAACTCGCGCGGCAGGGCATCGCCGTGAACCAGGACGGGCGGCGGCGCAGCGTGATGGAGCTTCTGGCGCTGCCCGAGGTGCCGGAGCCGTTGCTGGTCGCTGCCTTCCCCTGGCTTGCCGATCTGCCGCCCCGCATCGTCGCGCTGCTGCGGGCCGAGGCGCTCTACGCCCCCTATCTCGCCCGGCACGAGGCGGAGCTGCGGCTGCTCGAGCGGGAGGAGCGGCTGCCGATCCCGGCAGGGATGGACTTCTCGGCGGTGCCCGGCCTCTCCACCGAGATGCGGCAGCGCCTGTCCGCGGCGCGCCCGGCGAGCCTCGGCGCGGCCGGGCGCATCCCCGGGGTGACGCCCGCGGCGGTGGCGGCGCTCGCCGTGCATCTTCGCCGCGGTGCCTGTTCCACGTGAAACACGGCCCGGAGCGGCACCCGATCCCGCCCGCCGAGGTTTCACGTGAAACGGCGGAACGGCTCGCCGCCTTCGCCGCGTTGCTCCTGGAGTGGAATCGGCGGATCAACCTGGTCTCCGCGCGCGACGCGGCGGCGCTGCGCGCGAGGCACATCGAGGATTCGCTGCAGCTCCTGCCGCTGCTGCCGCCGGGAACGCTGCTCGATATCGGCTCCGGCGGGGGTTTTCCGGGGCTTGTCCTCGCCGCGGCGGAGCCCGGCCGGCCGGTCCATCTGGTCGAGTCCGACCGGCGCAAAGCCGCCTTTCTCGCGACCGCCGCCGCGCGGCTCGGGCTGCCCCACGTCTCGGTCCATGCCTCGCGCGCGGAGGAGGCGCCGATCGCCGGGGCGGCCGCCCTCACCGCCCGCGCCTTCGCGCCGCTCGGTCGGATCCTGCCCTTGGCGGCGCGATGCCTCGCCCCAGGCGGCCTCGCCATCCTGCCCAAGGGCCGGACCGCCGAGGCCGAACTCGCCGCCGCCCTCGCCGATGGCTGGACCCTGCGCGTCGAGCGGTTCATAAGCCGGACAGACCCGCACTCCACCATCTTCCGGATCGCCCGACCCGACCGTGCCGGCACCTGACGCCACACCCCCGCGCATCATCGCGCTCGCCAACCAGAAGGGCGGCGTCGGCAAGACCACGACGGCCATCAACCTCGCCACGGCGCTTGCCACCAAACGGCGGGTGCTGCTGATCGACCTCGACCCGCAGGGCAACGCCTCCACCGGCCTCGGCCTGCCGCGCGGGGAACGCGGGGCCGGCAGCTACGCGCTGATCCTGGGCGAGAGGACCGTCGGCGACCTGGTGCGCGAGACGAAGGTGCCGAATCTCTGGCTGCTGCCGGCCGACACCGACCTCGCCGGCGCGGAACCGGAGCTGACCGCAGTGGAGGAGCGGGAGACCCGGCTGCGCACCGCTCTCGCCGCCTCGGCCGAGGCGCTGTCCCGCTTCGACCTCGTCTTCCTGGACTGCCCGCCCTCCCTCGGGCTGCTCACCGTCAATGCCCTCGTCGCCGCCGATTCGGTGCTGATCCCGCTGCAGACCGAGTTCTTCGCCCTCGAGGGCGTCTCCAAGATCACCCGCACGATCGAGCGCATCAGGCGCGGGCTGAACCCGGGCCTCGAGGTCGAGGGCATCGTCCTCACCATGGTGGACCGCCGGAACAACCTGTCGGAGCAGGTCGCCGCCGATGTCCGCGCCTTCTTCAAGGACGCGGTGTTCTCGACCGAGATCCCCCGCAACGTCCGCGTGGGCGAAGCGCCCTCCCACGGGTTGCCGGTGCTGCTCTACGATCTGAAGTCGGCGGGGGCGCAGGCCTATCTCGCGCTCGCCGCCGAGTTCCTGCGGCGGGAGAAGCGGAGGCGCGCAGCATGAGCGGGAAGAAGCCGCAACGCCTCGGGATGGGCCTGTCGGCCCTGCTCGGCGACGCCGGGACCGCGCCCGCAGCGCCGCAAACCCTGCCCGTCGCCGCGCTGGAGCCGGGGCCTTTCCAGCCCCGCGGCGCGATGGACCAGGCCGCGCTGGCCGACCTCGCCGCCTCCATCCGCGAGCACGGCATCCTGCAGCCCATCCTGGTCCGCCCGAAGCCGGGCGCGAAGGGAAGCTACCAGATCATCGGCGGGGAACGCCGTTGGCGCGCCGCCCAGCTCGTGCCGCTGCACGAGGTGCCGGTCGTCATCCGCAACCTCGACGACCGCTCCGCCCTCGCCGCCGCCCTCGTCGAGAACCTCCAGCGCGAAGATCTCAACCCGCTCGAGGAAGCGGAGGGCTACCAGCGCCTGACGCGGGAGTTCGGCCTGACCCAGGAGGCCCTGGGCAAGGCGGTCGGCAAGAGCCGCAGCCACGTCGCCAACACCCTGCGGCTGCTCGCGCTGCCCGCCCGGATCAAGGAGCTTCTCGGCGCCGGAAGCCTCTCCGCCGGCCACGCGCGGGCGCTTCTGACCGCGCCCGACCCGGTGAAGCTCGCCGAGCAGGTGGTGACGCGCGGCCTGAACGTCCGCCAGACCGAGGCGCTCGCCGCCGCCGTCGCCAGGCCGCGGCCGCAGCGCCCGCAGGATCCGGAAACCCGCGCGGTGGAGCGCGACCTGACGGCGCGTCTCGGCCTCAAGGTCACCATCCGCCACGGCCGCCGCGGCGGCACGCTCACCATCGCCTACCGCGACCTCGACCAGCTCGACGGCCTGATCCGCCTCCTCAACCCCGGCGCCTGACCGCCGCCTGCCGGGCGAGCGCCAGCACCGCGGCCTTGGCCAGCGCCGCATCCGGCATCGGGCGGGCCGCCGATCCGGATTTCGCCCGCATCTCCGCCTCCCGCAGCGCCGTCGCCGCGGCCGCCAGGGCGGGCGCCGGCCACAGCCGCAGCGCGCGCTCGAAGGCAGGCTTGTGGCGGAAGAACACCGGCGGCCGCAGCGCCTCGGGCGCGACGCCGCTCGCCGCGAGGTGCAGGCGTTGCACATGCCGCAGCGCCGCACGCAGCACGCCGACGGCGCTGCCGCCCTCGGCCATCGCCGCCTCCAGCGCGCGGTCGGCCAGCGCCACCTCCCCGGCGGTCGCCGCCATCAGCGCCTCCTCGAGGTCGAGCGCCGAACCGTCCCCGACACAGGCCAGCACATCCTCCGCCGTGACGCGCCCGCCCGCGCCGACATACAGCGCCAGCTTCTCGACCTCCCGCCGCAGCAAGAGCCTGTCCTCGCCGAGCCGGCTCGCCAGTTCCTCGAGCGCGTCCGGCTCCGCCGACACCCCGGCCTCGGCCAGCATGCCGCGCAGCGTCGCCGCCAACTCCGCGCCGCGCTCGCGGTAGCAGGGGATCACCGCCGCCTCCGCGGCGGCCTCCAGCAGCGCCCGAAGCCGGCCACGGGCGGGCAGTTCGCCCGCCTCGATCACCAGCAGCGCATCCCCGGGCGCCGCCAGCGCGGCCTTCACCGCAGGCGCCAGCGCGTCCGTCGCCTCGCGCAGAAGCACCACCCGCCGGCCGCCCGTCAGCGCCAGGGCCGCCATCTCCGCCGCCAGCAGCGCCTGGTCCTTGGCCGCGGCATCGCGCGGGATCTCGGCCAGCCGGAACGGGTCCGGCCCGCCGATCACGGCCTTCACCAGCGCCTCGGCGCGTTCGCGCACGAGCCCCGGGTCGTCTCCGTGCAGCAGCACGCAGCGCCAGGGCGACGGGTCGGCCAGCGCCGCCGCCGCCCTGCGCGCGTCCAGCTTCGCCATCAGCCGCCCGCGAGAGGCGTCACGGCCAGCCGTTGCACGATGCGGTCGGCAAGCTGCTCCATCAGCCGCCGCTCCATCGCATCCCGGCTGACATCGGCGGCGAAGAACTGCCCGTCGGGGATGTTCGCCGCGTCGAACACCTGCTCGCGCCCCGCCGCCACCTCCCTCTGCGGGGCGCCGAGCGTCACCAGCCGCCAGTCCCCGCGCGCCGTCGCCCGGATGCGGGACGGCGCGCCGTCCCGCCGGAAGCCGATCGGCTCGTTCTCGATCGCGAGCGTCACGCGCAGCTCGTGCCGCGGCGCGCCGCCCAGCCCTCGGGGGTCGAGCCGCCGCACAAGGGCCTGCCGGAGCAGCTGGCCCGTGCGTTCGGGGATGTTCGCCACCTGCACGCCGGCCAGCGCCGCCGGGGCGCCGTCCGGGGCCGCCGGCCCGTATAGCGGCCGGAAGCCGCAGCCGCCGGCCAGCAGCGCCGCGCCCAGCAGGGCGCGCCTAGGCCACAAGATTGACGATCCGCCCCGGCACATGGATGCGCTTCCGGATCGGCCGCCCGCCGAGGGCGCGGATGACGTTCTCCTCCGCCTCGGCCGCGGCGAAGATCGCCGCCTCGTCGGCCCCGACCGGCACCTCGATCGTCGCCCGCAGCTTGCCCGACACCTGCACCGCGAGCTTCACCGTATCCGCCGCCATCAGCGCCGCATCGGCCTCGGGCCAGGCCTCCTCAGCCAGCAGGCGTTCCGTGCCCGGGCGGAGCAGCGTCCACAGCTCCTCGGCCAGATGCGGCATCATCGGCGAGATCAGGCGCGCGAAGGCTTCCATCGCCTCGCGCCGCGCCGCCGGGTCGGCGTCCCGCGCGTCCTCGATCGCGTTGGCGAGTTCGTGCAGCCGCGCGACCGCGACGTTGAAGGCGAAGGTCTCCAGCGCTTCGGTGACGGCTGCGATGGTGCGGTGAGTGATGCGGCGGAGATCCCGCGACGCGCCCTCGGGCACCGGCGTCCCGGGCGGCGGCAGCGCCGCGCCCGCCACCATCCGGTACACGCGCTGGGTGAAGCGGAAGGCCCCGGCAACCCCCGCCTCCGTCCATTCCATGTCCCGCTCCGGCGGGTTGTCGGACAGGATGAACCAGCGCGCGGTGTCGGCGCCGTAGCGGCCGATGATGGCGTCCGGGTCCACCGTGTTGCGCTTGGACTTCGACATCGCCTCGACCCGCCCGATCGTGACGGGCTCGCCCGTCTCGCGGTGCACGGCGGTGCCGTCGGGCCGCTTCTCCACCTCGGTCGGATAGAGCCAGCGGCCATCCGCGCCCTTGTAGGATTCGTGCTGCACCATCCCCTGGGTGAACAGCCCGGCGAAGGGCTCGGAGAGGCTGATGTGGCCGGTTGCCGTCATCGCCCTGGCGAAGAAGCGGGAATAGAGCAGGTGCAGGATCGCATGCTCGATCCCGCCGATGTACTGGTCCACCGGCAGCCAGGCGTCGGCGGCCGCGCGCAGCACCGGCACTTCCGCCTTCGGCGAGCAGAACCGCGCGAAGTACCAGGAACTGTCCACGAAGGTGTCGCAGGTGTCGGTCTCCCGCCGGGCGGGCCGGCCGCAGGCGGGGCAGGGCACATGCTTCCAGGTGGGGTGGTGGTCGAGCGGATTGCCGGGCACCGAGAAGTCCACATCCTCGGGCAGCAGCACCGGCAGATCGCTCTCCGGCACCGGCACCACGCCGCAGGCCTCGCAGTGGATGACGGGGATCGGGCAGCCCCAGTAGCGCTGGCGGGAGATGCCCCAGTCCCGCAGGCGCCAGTTCACCACGCCGCGCCCGGCGCCGATCTCCTCCAGCCGGGCGATCGCGGCGCGCTTGGCGGCGGCCACATCGAGCCCGTCCAGGAAGTCCGAGTTGAAGGCGGTGCCCTCGCCGGTGAAGGCTTCGTCGCCGATGGCGAAACTGGCCGGATCGGCCCCCGGCGGCAGCACCACCGGCGTGACGGGCAGGCCGTATTTCCGGGCGAACTCCAGGTCCCGCTGGTCATGCGCCGGGCAGCCGAAGATCGCCCCGGTGCCGTATTCCATCAGCACGAAGTTCGCGATCCACACCGGGTATTCCCGCCCGGTGAAGGGATGCACCACGCGGAAGCCGGTGTCGTGGCCGCGCTTCTCGGCCGCCTCGATCACCGCTTCGCTCGTGCCCATGCGGCGGCATTCGGCGACGAACTCGGCCGCCTTCGGGTCGCGCGCGGCGGCGGCGGCGGCCAGCGGATGCTCCGCCGCCACCGCCAGGAACGACATGCCGAACAGCGTGTCCGGGCGCGTCGTGAACACCTCCACGCCCGTGATGCCGTCCACCGGCTCGGCCAGCGGGAAGGTGAGGCGCGCCCCCTCGCTCCGCCCGATCCAGTTCGCCTGCATCAGCCGCACGCGCTCCGGCCAGCGGGTAAGCCCCTCGAGCGCGGAAAGGAGTTCCGGCGCGAAGGCGGTGATCTTCAGGAACCACTGGCTGAGCTTGCGCTTCTCCACCGGCGCGCCGGAGCGCCAGCCGCGCCCGTCGATCACCTGTTCGTTGGCCAGCACGGTGCCGTCCACCGGATCCCAGTTCAACCAGGATTCCTTCCGTTCGATCAGGCCGGCGCGCAGGAAATCGAGCAGCAGCTTCTGCTGCTTGCCGTAATATTCCGGATCGCAGGTGGCGAACTCGCGCGACCAGTCGATGCTGAGGCCCATCCGCTTCAGCTCGGCGCGCATGGTGGCGATGTTGCCGTAGGTCCAGGCCGCGGGATGCACGCCCCGCTCGCGCGCCGCGTTCTCGGCCGGAAGGCCGAAGGCGTCCCAGCCCATCGGGTGCAGCACGAGGTGGCCGCGGGCGCGCTTGTAGCGCGCCACCACGTCGCCCAGCGTGTAGTTCCGCACATGCCCCATGTGGATCCGGCCGCTGGGGTAGGGGAACATCTCCAGCACGTAGTATTTCCTCGCGCCGGGCGGCGGGATGTCGGGCGCGGCGAAGCAGCCGCGCTCCTCCCATGCCTTCTGCCAGCGCGGTTCTGCCTCCGCGAAGTCGTAGCGGAGCGGGGCCTTCTCGGTCTCCTTCACGGCGGGGCCTCTAGCGGGCGGCGGCGAGCGACTGCGCGCGCAACTCTCGGGCGCGCGCCAGGATCCGGTCCTCGAACTCGGCGTTGGTGGCGGGGGAGGTGGCGCTGTCCACCCAGTTCGCCCCCTGCTGCACCTGGCGGAACACCGTGACGCGCACGGCATCCGACCGCAGTTCCCGCCCCAGGATGTAGGCGGTGGCGCGGAAGCGTTCGCCGCGCGTCCCGGGCGGCTGGTACCAGTCGCTGATCACCACGCCGCCGAACGGATCGGCGGAGGTGATCGGCAGGAAGCCCAGCGTGTCGAGAGTGGCGCGCCACAGGAAGGCGTTGACGCCGATGCCGGTGGCGTCGGCGGCGGCGTCGCGGCGGGATCGGTCGGTCCCGAAGATCAGGATGCCCTCTCCGGTGCCGGCGCGGCTTGCCGCGCGTTCCCGCCGGCTGCCCGGGTTGTATTCGTCGAGCCCCGGCGTGCGCAGCGATTCCGACGCCGTGCCGCAGCCGGCGACGAACAGCCCCGCCGCCAGGGCCCACGCGCGCATCCCGCCGAACCGCATCCGGGTGGTCCTCCACTCTGGCCGTCCGGCGCTTCTATCCGCGAATCCCGGCGGCGAAAAGGGAAGGGGCGGCCGGATCGCCCGGCCGCCCCCGATACGCTCCGCGCCGTGGATCAGAACGCGAGCGTGGTGCCGATCATGAGGGCGTCGGTCGTGCGCCGGCCGCCCGTCGGCACGCCGCCGATCGAGCCGAGCGTGCCGCCGCCGAAGTTGTTGGCGTTCACGCCTTCCGAGTAGTTGGTGTCGCGGTAGTTCTCGTAGGTCACGTAGGCCGTCCAGCCCGGGGCGATCGTGTAGGTCGCGCCCACCGTGAACACCCGCGCGGTGTGCGAGATGTTGAGCGGCACAACCGTGCCGCCCACGATCGCGCCGAGCGGCTGCGAGCCGCGGCCGTAGTTGGCGGTCAGCGTGATGCCGGCAGCCGGGATGGCGTAGGAGGCACCGAGCAGGAAGTGGCGGGAGTCGCCGAGGCCCGGCGGGGTCGAGCCGATGCCCGGCGAAGCGCCCGACCAGCGGCCCCAGGTGTACTCGCCGCCGAACGTGAAGCCGGCGAACGTCACCGTGGCGCCGACCGAGTAGGCGTTCGGGTTCTGGCCGCGGATCGCCGGCAGCGGATTGTCGTTCGCCGAGTTGCGCGCCGCGGTGGCGGTGGTGAAGCCGAA
>JANWXJ010000239.1 GCA_025055335.1 Acetobacteraceae bacterium | reverse complement strand
GACGGCGGCAATGGCGGCAAGGGCGGCGACATCGTGGCCGAGGCGGTGGAGGGGCTGAACACCCTGATCGACTACCGCTACGCCCAGCACTTCAAGGCGCGGAAGGGCGGCAACGGCGCCGGCGCCGACCGCACCGGCGCGGCCAGCGAGGATGTCGTGCTCAAGGTCCCCGTCGGCACCGTGATCCTCGCCGAGGACAAGCGGACCGTGCTGGCCGACCTGACGCGGCCCGGCCAGCGCGTGATCCTCGCCCGCGGCGGCGATGGCGGCTTCGGCAACGCCCACTTCAAATCCTCCACCAACCGCGCCCCGCGCAAGGCGACCAAGGGCTGGCCCGGCGAGGAGCGTTCCGTGTGGCTGCGCCTGAAACTGATCGCGGATGCCGGTCTCGTCGGGCTGCCGAATGCCGGGAAGTCCACCTTCCTTGTCGCCGTCTCCGCCGCGAAGCCGAAGATCGCCGACTATCCCTTCACCACCCTCCATCCGCAGCTCGGCGTCGTGCGGCTGTCGGCCGGCGAGGAGTTCGTTCTGGCCGACATCCCCGGCCTGATCGAGGGCGCGCACGAGGGTGCGGGGCTCGGCGACCGGTTCCTCGGCCATATCGAGCGCTGCGCGGTGCTGCTGCATCTGGTGGACGGCTCGCAGCCAGACCCGGCCGGGGCCTACCGCACGGTGCGCGCGGAACTCGCGGGCTACGGCGCGGGGCTGGCGGAAAAGCCGGAGATCGTCGCGCTCAACAAGGCGGATGCCATGACGTCGCAGGCCAAGGCGTCGCGGCGGAAGGCGCTGGAACGCGCCGCCGGCAAGCCGGTGCTGCTGATCAGCGGCGCGACCGGCGAGGGCGTGGCGGAGGCGCTGCGCGCGCTGTGGGCCGAGATCGGGAAGGAGAGGGCGGAGCGCGTGGCGTGACCATCCCCACTCTCCCCGCCTGCCGCCGGATCGTCGTGAAGATCGGCTCGGCTCTGGTGGTGGACGAGGCCACCGCCGCCCCGCGCGCCCACTGGCTTGCCTCCGTCGCCGGCGATGTCGCGGCGCTTCGGGGGCAAGGCGCGCAGGTGATCCTCGTCTCCTCCGGGGCCATCGCGCTCGCCCGCCGGGCGCTTGGCCTCACGCGGCGGAAGCTGCGGCTCGAGGAGAAGCAGGCCGCCGCCGCGGTGGGGCAGATCCGCCTCGCCGGGGCGTGGCAGGAGGCGCTCGCCGCGCAGGGCCTCACCGCCGCGCAGCTGCTGCTCACCCTCGAGGACTCGGAGGACCGCCGCCGCTACCTCAACGCCCGCGCCACGCTCTCCACCCTGCTCGAACTCGGCTGCGTGCCCGTGATCAACGAGAACGACACGGTCGCCACCGCCGAGATCCGCTTCGGCGACAACGACCGCCTCGCCGCCCGCGTGGCCGAGATGGTCGGCGCGGATGCGCTGGTTCTGCTCTCCGACATAGACGGACTCTACACGGCCGACCCGCGGCGCGACCCGTCCGCCGCCCATATCCCGCTCGTCGAGCGCGTGACCGACGAGATCATGGCGATGGGCGGGGAACCGCCGCCCGGCTACTCCTCGGGCGGGATGCGCACGAAGCTGATCGCCGCGCGCATCGCGACCGGTGCGGGCTGCGCCATGGCGATCGCGCTCGGCAAGCCGCTGCACCCGCTGCGCGCCCTGGCCGAAGGCGCGCGCTGCACCTGGTTCCTGCCCGCGCCCGAGGGCCGCACGGCGCGCAAGCGCTGGATCGCGGGCAGCCTTTCGCCGATGGGCAGCCTGACGGTGGACGAGGGCGCGGCGCGGGCGCTGAGGCGAGGCTCCTCCCTGCTGCCGGCAGGGGTGCGGGCGGTGTCGGGCAGCTTCTCGCGCGGCGATGCCGTGTCCATCCGCGATGCCAGCGGGGCGGAACTCGCCCGCGGCCTCTCGGCCTATGACAGCGCCGACGCCGCCCGCATCGCCGGCCACCGCAGCGACGAGATCGAGGCGATCCTCGGCTGGCGTGGGCGCGACGAGATGGTGCACCGCGACGACCTCGTTCTGCTGTAGGCGCGGCGCTTGCATGGCAAGGGGGCGGAACCCCGCCGACCCGAGGAGGTCCGCCCATGCCGACTCCCGCTTCTGCCTCCCGCCGCGCCATCCTGCTCGGCGCCGCGGCAACCCTCGCCGCGCCCGCCATCGCCCGCGGTCAGACCGCCCGCTTCCGCTTCAATCTCGGCTGGCGGGTCGAGGCCTCGGCCGCCGGCTACCTGCTCGCCGCCGAGCGCGGCTACTACCGGGAGGAAGGGCTCGAGGTCACGATCGACACCGGCAACGGCTCGGCCGGCGCCATCACCCAGGTGGCGGGCGGGGCGTATGACGGGGCCTCGGCCGATTTCGCCTCCCTCATCCAGCACAATCTCCGCAATCCGGACCGCCGGCTGATCGCCGCCGCCATCCAGTACGACAAGAACCCGAACAGCCTGATCGTGAAGGCGGACGGCCCCATCCGAGAGCCGCGCGACTTCATCGGCAAGAAGATCGCCGGCCAGCCCTTCAACGCCTCTCGCGCGCTGTTCCCGATCTTCGCCCGCGCGCAGAACATCCCGGTGGACAGCGTGCAGTGGCAGTCGGTGGACCCGGCGCTGGGCAACCAGCTGTTCCTGCGCAACGAGGTGGACGGCATCGCCTTCTTCTTCTTCACCGGCCTTTTCAACATGATGCAGGCCGGGCTGCCGCTCGCCGCGATGCGGACCTTCCTCTACGCCGACTATGGCCTGATGGGCTACGGCAACGGCATCGTCGTCAATCCGCGGCTGATCACCGAAAACCCGCGGGCACTCGCGGGCTTCGTCCGCGCCTCCACGCGCGGCTGGCTCGACTGCGTGGCCGACCCGGCGGCCGGCGGCCGCGCCGTGAAGGCGCGCGAGGCCCTGGCGAACGAGGAGGTGGAGACCGCGCGGCTCCGCATGATCACCGAGGGCACGATGGTCACGCCCGACACCCGCGCCCATGGCTGGGGTGCCGCCACGCCCGCCCGCGTGCGCGCCACCATCGAGGAGACGATCACCGCCTTCGGCCTGCAGGGCAGCCTCTCGCCCGAGGAGGTGTTCACCGACCGCTTCCTGCCGCCCGCGGCCGAGCGCGCGATCCGCGCCGCGCGGGGCTGAGGCCATGGCGATCCCGCTCATCCCGCTGGCGCGGGAGGAGGCCGCCGTCGCCGCCGAGATCCGCGCGGCCTGCATGGCGCACGGGTTCTTCTACGTCGCCGACCATGGCGTGCCGGAAGCGCTCCTCGCCGCCCAGTTCGACTGGGCCAAGCGCTTTTTCGCCCTGCCGGAGGCCGAGAAGGCCGCGCTCGATCTCCGCAACAGCCCCGCCCGCCGCGGCTGGGAGGGGATCGGCGCGCAGACTCTCGACCTTTCCGCCAAGCCCGACCGGAAGGAGAGCTTCTACTGCGGGCCGGACTATCCGGAAGATCACCCCTACGTCCGCGCCGGCCTCACCAACTACGGCGGCAACCAGTGGCCGGCCCTGCCCGGCTTCCGCGAGCAGATGCTTGCCTACATGGCCGCCACCACCGCGCTCGCCGAACGGATCATGCGGCTGATCGCGGTCGGGCTCGGTCTGCCCCCCGGTTATTTCGACGCCACCATGGCCGACCCGATGCTGACGCTGCGGCTGATCCGCTACCCCCCGCACCCGCCGGACGCGGCGGCGGACGTGTTCGGCGCCGGCGCGCATACCGACTGGGGCGCCATCACCATCCTCGCGCAGGACGATCTCGGCGGGCTCGAGGTGCAGGCCGCCGACGGCTCCTGGATACCGGCCACCCCCATACCCGGCACCTTCGTCGTCAATCTCGGCGACATGATCCCGCGCTGGACCAACGGCCTCTACCGCTCGAACCTGCACCGGGTGATCAACGCCAACCCCTCCGGGCGCGACCGCCACTCGATCCCGCTGTTCTACAGCCCGAACTACCACGCGCGGATCGAGGCGGTGCCGGGCAGCGTCCCGCCCGGGGAGGCGCCGCGCTTTCCGCCCTGCACGGCCGGCGAGCACCTCTCCGAGATGTACCGCAAGACCTACGGCCTCGCGGCGTGAGCCTTCTCGCCTGCGACATCAACCTGTTCTGCCGCGACCCGGAGCGGCTGATGGCGTTCTACGCCGCGCTCCTCGGCCTGCCGGAGAACGCGGCGGCGCGGAGCCCGATCTACCGCGCGCTCCGCTTCGGCGAGGTGGAGCTCGGCTTCAACCGCACCGACGCCTACGCCCTGCTCGGCATCGCGGAGCGGCAACCGGCCGCGCCCGCCACCACCGCCTACGCGACCTTCGTGCTCGGCACGGAGGCGGAGGTCGAGGCGCTGGCGGCACGCGTCGTGGAGCTCGGCGGCAGCGTCATCAAGCCCCCCTACCGCAGCTACTACGGCGCCTTTCAGGTGGTGGCCGTGGATCCGGAGGGGAACGTCTTCCGCCTGAACCACCGCGGCTGAGGCGCCGAAGCCTCGCACCGGCACGCGACGATGGCCGGGGCGGCCGAAGCTGGCACAGGATCAGCGCCCGCGCCGGAGATGGCTCGGCGGGCGGGGCTTGCGCGTGGCAGCGCCGAGAGGGCCGCGGCGATCCGGCTCGCTTGGCGCCCTATCTGTTCCCTGGCCCTTTCCCGCCTTCGCGCCGATCGGGCCAAGCCCTTGAAAACCTTGGCGGACCCGGCGCGATTCGAACGCACGACCTTTGCCTTCGGAGGGCAACGCTCTATCCAGCTGAGCTACGGGTCCCTCCCTCTTCCTACAGCCAAGAGGCCGCCGCGGGAAGCCCCGCCCCGCTAGGCCGCCACCACCCCCTTGGACGTAGAGTATTCGAAATGCAGCGCCTCGCCCGGGAACACCCGCGGGTGGATGGCGTGCGCGGCCATGGCCGCCTCGCTGAAGCCCTGCAGGATCAGCTTCAGCTTCCCCGGGTAGGTTGCGATGTCGCCGATCGCGTGCACGCCCGGGATGTTCGTCTCGCAGGTGGCAGGGTTCACCACGACATGGGAGCGTTCGAGCCCGAGCCCCCAGTCTGCGATCGGCCCGAGCTCCATCGAAAGCCCGAAGAAGGCGAGCAGATGGTCGGCCGGGATCGCCCGCACCTCGCCCTTGAGCGTGGCGACCTCCACCGCCTCGAGCCGCGCTCCGTCGCCGACGAGGCCATGAAGCTGGTAGGGGATCGCGAGTTCGATCTGCCCGGCATCGGCGGCCGCCTTGAGCTGCGCCGCGCTTTCCGGCGCGGCGCGGAACTTCTCCCGCCGGTGCACCACCGTGACATGCGCGATGTCCTTGAGGCTAAGCGCCCAGTCCACCGCCGAATCGCCGCCGCCTGCGATCACCACGCGCTTGCCGCGGAACTCCTCGCGCCGCGCGACGAGGTAGCGCACGGCGCCGGAGGCCTCGTAACCCGCAAGCCCCGCAAGCGGCGGGCGGTTCGGCCCGAAGGCGCCGGCCCCGGCGGCAATGATCACGGCCTTGCAGGCCACCTCCGCCCCGCCCTCGGCGCCGAGGAGGAAGCCGTCCTCCGTCCGGGTCAGGCGCGTCACCTTCCGGCCGAGCAGATAGGCGGGCTTGAACGGCGCGGCCTGCCTCTCGAGCTGCGCGATCAGCTCACCCGCCAGGATCGAGGGGTGCGCCGGGATGTCGTAGATCGGCTTCTCGGGATAGAGGGCCGTGCACTGCCCGCCGATCGCCTCGAGCGTGTCCAGCACGGCGCAGCGCATCTTCAGCATGCCGCACTCGAACACCGCGAACAGCCCGACCGGGCCTGCGCCGATGATGGCGACATCCGTGGTGATCCGCCCGACCTGCTCGCTCATCGCCGCTCCTCCGCTCCGCCGCCCACATACGCCAAGCGCGGGGCCCCGCAACCCCGCGCCGCTTGCCGCGGCGCGGGGCGGGCGGGCATCCTGCCCGCCCCCGATGGAGTCCCGCACCCTGCACCTGCCCGACCTCGCCGCCACCGAGGCGCTCGCCGCGCGCGTCGCGGCGCTGGCGCGGCCGGGGGATGCGATCCTGCTGTCCGGGCCGCTCGGTGCCGGCAAATCGGCCTTCGCGCGCGCCTTCCTCCGCGCCGCCGCGAACGACCCCGCGCTCGAGGTTCCTTCGCCCACCTTCACGCTGGTGCAGTCCTACGACCTGCCGCGCGGCCCGGCGCACCATTTCGACCTGTGGCGGCTCTCCGGCCCGGCCGACCTCGCCGAGCTCGGCTGGGAGGAGGCGCGGGCCGGCATCGTGCTCGTGGAATGGCCGGAGCGGCTGGCGGCGCTGGCCCCGCCCGACGCGCTCCGCGTCGCGCTGTCCCCGGCGGCGGAGGAGACGGCGCGCGAGGCGGTGCTGTCCGGCTGGCCGGACCGCATCGGGCGGCTGTGACGGAGGCGCCTCCCCCACCCGGCGGGGCGGCCGCCCGGGACGCCCAGGCCATCCCGGCCGCCGCCGGCGCCGCCCCGGCAAGCCAACTTTCGGGCCACGGCCCCGGCGGCGGCGATCGCGCCCTCCTGTTCCTCGCCTCCGCCGGGTTCGGCGCCGCCGCCTGCGCGCCGGTCCCGCAGGATGCCGGGCATCGCGCCTATACGCGCCTTCTCGGCGGGCCGCGCCCGGCGCTTCTCGTGGATGCCCGCGCCGCCGCCCGCATCGGCCTGGACGCGGCGGCGGACCTCGCGCGCTTCGCGGCGCTGGCGCGGCATCTCTCGGCGCACGGCGTCCGCGCGCCGGCCATCCTCGCCGAGGCGCCGGGAGAGGGGTTCCTGCTGGTCGAGGACCTCGGCCCCCGCACCATGGCCGAGGCGCTGGACTCCGGGGCCGATCCCCTGCCGCTCTATCTCGCCGCCGCCGAGGCCCTGGCCGCGCTGCACCGGGTGCCGCCCCCAGCCGGCCTGCCCGCCTGGGACGCCGCGGCGATGGCCGCCGCCGCCGCCGCGACCTTCCTCGACTGGTGGTGGCCCGCCGCCCTCGGCGCGCCGCCCCGGCCGGCGCAGCGCGAAGGCTTCCACGCCGCGATGCGCGCCATGCTGGCGCCGTTCGAGGGGGTGCAGAGCCTCGTCCATCGCGATTTCTTCCCGGCCAACCTGATCCCGCGCGCCGACGGCACGCTCGGCGTGATCGACTTCCAGGACGCCGCGCTCGGCCACCCGGCCTATGACCTCGTCTCGCTGGTCGAGGACGCGCGGCGAGACGTTCCGCCCGCGCTGCGCGAGGCGGTCATCGCGCGCTACGCCGCCGCCGGCGGCGCGGTGGACCGGGCGGCGATGGCGGCGATGGCGGCGCAGCGGCACCTGCGCGTCGCCGCGCTGTGGGTGCGGCTTGCGCGTCGGGACGGGAAGCCGCGCTACCTCGCCCACGGGCCGCGCTGCTGGGCGCTGTTCTCCCGCGCCCTCGCCCATCCGGCCGCCCTGCCGCTCGCCGCCTTCCTCGATGCCGAGGTGCCGCCCGCGCTCCGCCGCAACCCGGAGGCCGGGTGATGCCCGAGGCCGCCCCGCCCCTGCGCGGCCGCGCCGCGCGCACCGCCCCCGCCCCGGAGGCCCGCATGACGTCCGCCACCCCGAGCCCGCCCGCCGCATGACGCCCGATTCCGCCATGATCCTCGCCGCCGGCCTCGGCACCCGCATGCGCCCGCTGACGGAGAACGAGGCGAAGCCGCTGCTCCGCCTCGCCGGCCGCAGCCTGCTCGACCATGCGCGGGACCGGCTGCTCTCGGCCGGCATCACCCGCCATGTGGTGAACGCCCACTGGCAGGCGGAACGCATCGCCGCGGCGCTGGCCGCGCGGCCCGAGCCGGCGACGCTGCTCGTCGAGGAGACGCTGCTCGAGACCGGCGGCGGGGTGAAGGCGGCGCTGCCGCATCTCGGGCCGCGGCCGTTCTTCGTCCTGAACGGGGATGCGTTCTGGCTCGACGGGCCGCACCCCACACTGCACCGCCTCGCCGCCGCCTTCGACGAGGCGCGGATGGACGCGCTGCTGCTGATGGTGCGCGCGGCGCAGGTCGGCGGCGAGGCGGGGCGCGGCGATTTCCTGCTCGATCCGCTCGGCGCGGCGCGGCGCCCGCCGGAGCGCCTCGTCGCCCCCTACCTGTTCGGCGGCGTGCAGATCCTCTCGCCGCGGCTGTTCGAGGCCGCGCCCGAGGGGCCGTTCAGCCTGAACCTGCTCTATGACCGCGCGATCGAGGCAGGGCGGCTGTTCGGCCTCGTGCATGACGGGGCGTGGTTCCACCTCTCGACGCCGAAGGATCTCGCGGACGCGGAGGCGGCGCTGCGCTCCGGCCTCGCGCGGCCGGTGTTCTGACGATGGGCGGGATCTTCGCGATCCCCGCGCACCGGCGGTTCCTGCCGGATCTCGCGGCCGGGCTCCTCGCCCGCGCCGGGCGGGATCCGCTCGCGCTCGCCCGCACCCTCGTGCTGCTGCCGACGCGCCGCGCCGCCCGCGGCCTGCAGGAGGCGTTCGTGCCGCTTGCCGGCGGCGGCGCGCTGCTCTTGCCGCGCATGGGCGCGCTCGCCGGCCTCTCCGCCGAGGAGGCGGAGGATCTCGCCCTGCCCGCGCTGCTCGACCTGCCGCCCGCGGTGTCGCCGGCCCGGCGCCAGGCGGTGCTGGCCGGCTTCGTGGCGAAGGTGCCGACCCGCCTCGGCGGCCCCGCAACCCCCGACCAGGCGTGGCGCATGGCCGGCGCCCTCGCCGCCTTCCTCGACGAGGCGGCGCTCGAGGGCTGCGACCTCGATTCGCTCGACGGCCTCGCCCCGGAGAACCTCGCACAGCACTGGCAGATCACGCTCGCCGTGCTGAAGCCGATCGCCGCGGCCTGGCAGGCCTGGCTGTCCGAGGCGGGCCTGTCCGACATCGGCGCGCGGCGCGTGGCGGTGCTGCGCGCCCAGGCCGAGGCGTGGCGGCAGGCGCCGCCTTCGCATCCCGTCGTCGTCGCCGGCATCGGCGCGGGCGGCACCATCCCGGCCGCCGTCGAACTCCTGCAGGTGGTCAAGGAGCTTCCCGCCGGTGCGATCGTGCTGCAGGACAGCGCCGAACCCCCGCAGGAGGCGCTGTGGGAGGCGATCCGCGCCGCGCCGACCCACCCCTTCGCCGGGCAGGCGCGG
>JANWXJ010000189.1 GCA_025055335.1 Acetobacteraceae bacterium | reverse complement strand
GACCACGCATCCATCCCAGCCAGCCACAGCTCAGCCCAAAAACCTCACCACAGCCAGCACAAAGCCCAACACCAACACCACATCACAGGCAGCCAGGCATAAACACTGACTTCCAAAAAAAACCCGATCCACGATGAGAATAAACGGCGCTTCCTCGCCGACCGAAGTGTCCGGGAGCCGCAGGGCCGAGCCCCACGAGCCTTCCCGCACCACGGCGCGGAGACGGATGCGCGACTCGCCGTTTCCGGCGAAGGGCGGAAAGGCTAGCGGCGTGAAGCCGCTTGGTCAATCCCCCTACCGGGTCGTCCCCGGCGTGGCGGGGGAGATACGCGCAGGACCGCGATCTGTCAAACCCCCGCCCGCCGATGTTCCGCCTACGACCCGACCGACAGCTCGAGCCCGTCGGCAGAAGCCGAGACGCGCACCCGGTCGCCGTCCTTCACCGTCCCTTCCAGCAGCATGGCCGCAAGCCGGTCCTGCAGGCTGCGCTGGATCACGCGCTTGAGAGGCCTCGCACCGTACACCGGGTCGTAGCCCGCCTCCGCCAGCCACTCGCGCGCGCTGTCGTCGAGTTCGATCGTGATCTTCCGGTCGGAGAGCAGCGCCCGCAGCCGCCCGATCTGGATGTCCACGATCTTGCCCATGTCGGACCGCGCAAGTCGGCGGAACAGCACGATCTCGTCCAGCCGGTTCAGGAACTCGGGCCGGAACCGCGCCCGCACCGCCGCCATCACCTGCCCGCGCGCCAGATCCACGTCCTCGCCCTCGGCGAGCGCCGCCAGCGCCTCGGCGCCGAGGTTGCTCGTCAGCACGATCAGCGTGTTGCGGAAATCCACCGTCCGGCCCTGCCCGTCCGTGAGCCGCCCGTCGTCGAGCACCTGCAGCAGCACGTTGAACACGTCCTCGTGCGCCTTCTCGACCTCGTCGAACAGGATCACCTGGTAGGGCCGCCGGCGCACCGCCTCGGTCAGCGCCCCGCCCTCCTCGTAGCCGACATAGCCGGGCGGGGCGCCGATCAGCCGCGCCACCGCGTGCTTCTCCATGTACTCGCTCATGTCGATGCGCAGCAGAGCGCGCTCGTCGTCGAACAGGAACGCCGCCAGCGCCTTCGTCAGCTCGGTCTTGCCCACACCGGTCGGCCCGAGGAACAGGAAGGAGCCGATCGGCCGGTTCGGGTCCTGCAGCCCCGCGCGCGCCCGACGCACCGCCTTGGAGACGGCCTCGAGCGCCTCCTCCTGCCCGACGACGCGCTTCCTGAGCTCCTCCTCCATCCGCAGGAGCTTGGCGCGCTCGCCCTCGAGCATCTTGTCCACCGGGATGCCGGTCCAGCGGCTCACGACCTGGGCGATGTGCTCCTCCGTCACCGCCTCGTTGACGAGCCTCCCGCCCTCGCCGCCGGCCGCCGCGATCTTCTTCTCGAGCTGCGGGATGATGCCGTACATCAGTTCGGCGGCGCGCGTCAGGTCGCCCTTGCGCTGCGCGATCTCCACCTCGGTCCGCGCGCGGTCGAGCTCGTCCTTCGCCTTCTGCGCCTCGGCGAGCTTGGCCTTCTCCGCCTGCCACTCGGCGGTGAGGCGCGTGCTCTCCTCCTCGAGCGCGGCGATCTCCTGCTCGAGCTTCGCAAGGCGATCGCGGCTCGCCGCGTCGGTCTCCTTGCGCAGCGCCTCGCGCTCGATCTTGAGCTGCAGCAGCCGGCGGTCCACCTCGTCGAGCTCCTCGGGCTTCGAATCCACCTGCATGCGCAGCCGGCTCGCCGCCTCGTCCATCAGGTCGATCGCCTTGTCGGGCAGGAAGCGGTCGGAGATGTAGCGGTTGGACAGCGTCGCGGCGGCCACCAGCGCCGAATCGCTGATCCGCACGCCGTGATGGAGCTCGTACTTCTCCTTGATGCCGCGCAGGATGCTGATCGTGTCCTCGACGCTCGGCTCGCCCACGAACACCGGCTGGAAGCGCCGCGCCAGAGCCGCGTCCTTCTCGATGTGCTTGCGGTACTCGTCGAGGGTGGTGGCGCCGATGCAGTGCAGCTCGCCGCGCGCGAGCGCGGGCTTGAGCAGGTTGGAGGCGTCCATCGCCCCGTCCGCCTTGCCTGCGCCGATCAGCGTGTGCAGCTCGTCGATGAAGAGGATGATCTCACCCTCGGCAGCCTCGATCTCGGCCAGCACGCCCTTGAGGCGCTCCTCGAACTCGCCGCGGTACTTGGCGCCGGCCACCATCGCGCCGAGGTCGAGCGCAAGCACGCGCTTGTCGCGCAGCGCCTCAGGCACGTCGCCCTTCACGATGCGCAGCGCGAGCCCTTCCACGATCGCGGTCTTGCCGACACCCGGCTCGCCGATCAGCACCGGGTTGTTCTTGGTGCGCCGCGCCAGCACCTGGATCGCGCGGCGGATCTCCTCGTCGCGCCCGATCACGGGATCGAGCTTGCCCTCGCGCGCGGCGGCCGTCAGGTCGCGGGCGTATTTGCGCAGGGCGTCGAACTGCTCCTCGGCGTTCTGGCTGCCGACGGTGCGGCCCTTGCGGATCGCGGCCACCGCCGCCTCGAGCTTCTGCGCCGTCGCCCCCGCCGCGCGCAGCGCGTTGCCGGCCGGCGTCTCGGAAGCGGCGAGCGCGACCAGCAGGCGGTCCTGCGCCACATAGGAATCGCCCGCCTTCTGCGCCGCCTGCTGCGCGGCGTCCAGCACCCGCACGAGCTCGGCCGTGATGCCGGGCTGCCCCGCGCCCGCGCCCTTCACCGCCGGGATCTTCGCCACCTCCGCGTCCGCCGCCGCCTTGGCGCGCGCCGGGTCGCCGCCGGCGGCGCGGATCAGCCCGGCGGCCGCACCCTCCCGGTCGTCCAGCAGCGCCTTCAGCAGGTGTTCGGGGGTGATCCGCTGGTGGAACTCGCGGATGGCGATCGTCTGCGCGGCCTGGATGAAGCCGCGCGCCCGCTCGGTGAATTTCTCGATGTCCATGGCAGCCTCTTTGTCCCTGCGCCGGAAGGCGCGTTGGCGACGGGGTCGGGACGACCCTCGAGGAGGCGTCGGCCCTGCCCTTCCGCCGCCGGACATGGTAGCGGGCCGAGGACGGTTTCAAGAGAGGATCGGGCGGCATGCGCGTGGAGCGGATCTATCGCTACCCGGTGAAGGGCCTCTCGCCGGAATCGCTCGAACAGGTGGTGCTCGAGCCCGGCGAGACCCTGCCGCAGGACCGCCGCTTCGCGCTCGCGCAGGGCGACGCGCCGTTCGACCCGGCCTCGCCGCGCTTCCTGCCCAAGCAGAACTTCGCCTGCCTGATGGCGAACCCGCGGCTCGCCCTCGTCCACTCCGCCTATGACGCCCGCGCCGATGTCCTGCTGCTGCGCGCGCCGGGCTTGCCGCCGCTCGCGACCGGCATCGGCACGCCTGCCGGCAAGGCCGCCGCCGCCGCATGGCTCGCGCGCTTCCTCGGCCCCGAGGCGCGCGGCGAGCCGCGCCTCGTCGAGGCCGCCGGCCATGCCTTCACCGACCAGGCGCGCAAGGGCGTGTCGCTGCTGAACCTCGCCTCGGTGGCGGCGGCCGAACGGGCGATCGGGCGGCCGCTCGATCCGCTGCGCTTCCGCGCCAACATCCTGTTCTCGGGCCTGCCCGCCTGGGCGGAGTTCGACTGGATCGGGCAGGAGCTGCTGGTGGGCGGGGCGCGGCTTGCCGTGTTCAAGCGCACGCTGCGCTGCCCCGCCACCGAGGTGAACCCGGCCACGGGGGAACGCGACATCCCGCTGCCCGCGCTGCTGCGGCGGCATTTCGGGCATGCCGACCTCGGCGTGCATGCCACCGTCGCCGAAGGCGGCCGCGTCGCCGTCGGCGACTCGATCGAGATGACCTCCCCCGCCTGAGCGACGCCCCGCACCGGCGGGCGCAGGCCCGGCGCGGCCGGCGGCGGAGAGGCCGCCGCGTGCCGGCCGAAGGCCGGTCCTCCGCCCGCTTGGCGTCAGGCCTGGCCGCGGGCCTCGGCCAGGCTGCCCTCGCCGGGTTCGCCCTCCTCCTCGGCGGGGCCGTAGCCGTTCGCCTCGCCTTCGGCCTCGCCGGGCTGCTCCTGCCGCCACATCCGCTGCCCGTGCTGCGCCTGCTGATGCTGCTGCGCGGCGAGGTTCATGGCGTTCAGGATGCGGAAGTAGTGCTCCGCATGCTGGAAGTAGGATTCGGCCAGCACCCGGTCGCCCGAGCCGGTGGCGTCGCGCCCGAGCTGCAGGTAGCGTTCGAACAGCTGCTGCGCCGTCCCGCGCACCCGCACGTCCGGGCCGTTGCTGTCGAACACATGGTTCCGGTTGGTCGGCACCTGGCCGCCCCCGGATTGCCGGAACTGGCCGCCATGGCGCTGGCCACGGCCCCGCATCCGCTTCATGTTCATTGGTGTCGCGTCGGCGCTCTCATGCTGGCACCGTGGCGTGCGGCGGTTCTGCCGCCCGCGACGGTGGTTTCCGTGTCTGTCCTGCCGGTCAGGCCGTGCACCGCGGCATATCCGCACCCCGCGCCCGGCGCCCTTTTGCTTGCACCGGCGGCGAAGGCGAGGCAAGCCGGGCGCTGCGGCGGGCTGCCCGGGCGCCGGGGCCGCAACCCGGCGTGTGCCGCACCCTAGCCGCGATGGGCCGGGCCGCCAACCGGAAAGTTGCGGGGCCGCCGGAACATCACCGCCCGCGCCACCCCGCCGAGATCGTTCCGCCGCCCGGCCGGCGCAAGCCCGGCGCCGCGGCCGAGCGACTCCACCGCCTCCGCCTGGCCGATGCCGACCTCGAGCACCGCGAAGCCCGCCTCCTCGAGCAGGGCCGGCAGCGCAGGCAGGATGGCGCGGTAGGCGGCAAGCCCGTCCGGCCCGCCCGAGAGGGCGGAGGCAGGCTCGTGCCGCGCCACCTCCGGCATCAGCCCGGGGATCTCCCCGGCCGGGATGTAGGGCGGGTTGGCGAGGACGAGGTCGAAGCGGCCGGACAGCGCGCCCGCCCAGTCCCCAACAAGGAAGGCGGCGCGCCCTGCGAGCCCGTTGCGCGCGGCGTTGCGCGCGGCGAGAGCGGCCGCGGCCGCGGAGCGGTCCACCCCGACGCCGAAGGCCGCCGGGTATTCGGCGAGCGCCGCGAGGAGCAGCGCGCCGGTGCCGGTGCCGAGATCGAGGATCCGGCGCACGGCGCCGCGGTCCGGCCGGGCGGCAAGAGCGGCCTCGATCAGCGTCTCGGAATCGGCGCGCGGGATCAGCGTGTCGGGCGAGACCTCGAGGTCGAGCGTCCAGAACCCGGCCCGCCCGGTGATGAAGGCGAGCGGCTCGCGCGCCGCGCGGCGGGACAGCAGGGCGCGGAAGCGCGCCTCGGCCTCCGGCGCGACGGGGGCGTGCCGGTCGCGCAGGAGCGCCTCCGGCGTTGCCGGCAGCGCGTGGGCGAGCAGGCGTCGGGCCTCGGCGCGGGCATCCTCGATTCCGGCCGCGCGCAGCGCGGCGCCGCCCTGGCAAAGCAGCGCGCCGACCGTCGGGCTCACGCGCCCTCGGCCGCGAGCAGCGCGGCCTGCTCCTCGGCGGCGAGCGCCTCCACGATCTCGTCGAACTCGCCCTGCATCACCCGCTCGATCTTGTGCAGCGTGAGCCCGATGCGGTGGTCGGTCACGCGCCCTTGCGGGAAGTTGTAGGTGCGGATGCGCTCGGCCCGGTCGCCGGTGCCGATCTGCGCGCGCCGGTCGGCGGCGCGGGCGGAATGCGCCGCCCGGCGCTGCAGGTCGTAGAGGCGCGCGCGCAGCACCTTCATCGCCTTGGCGCGGTTCTTGTGCTGGCTCTTCTCCTCCTGCATCGCCACCACGATGCCGGTGGGCAGGTGGGTGATGCGCACGGCCGAGTCCGTCTTGTTCACGTGCTGGCCGCCGGCGCCCGAGGCGCGGTAGGTGTCCACCCGCAGGTCCGCCTCGTCGATCTCGACGTCCACCTCCTCGGCCTCGGGCAGCACCGCGACCGTCACGGTCGAGGTGTGGATGCGGCCCTGGGATTCGGTTGCGGGCACGCGCTGCACCCGGTGCACGCCCGATTCGTACTTCAGTTTCGCGAACACCCCGCGCCCCTCGATCTCGGCGGTGCCGCCCTTGAGGCCGCCGAGCTCCGTCTCGTCCGCCTCGAGCACGGTGAAGCGCCAGCCCTGGCGTTCGGCGAAGCGCTGGTAGGCGCGGAAGAGCTCGGCGGCGAACAGCGCCGCCTCCTCGCCGCCGGCGGCCGGGCGGATCTCCAGGATGGCGCTGCGCGAATCCGCCTCGTCCTTCGGCAGCAGGGCAAGCCGCGCCTCGCGCTCGAGCGCCGGCAGGCGGGCGCGCAGCGCGGCGAGCTCCTCCTCGGCGAGGCCGCGCAGCTCCGGATCGGACAGCATCGCCTCGGCCTCGGCGATGGCGCGGCGGGTCCGGCGCAGCGCCGCGATCCGCTCGGCGATCGGCTCGAGCTCGGCCAGCTCGCGCGACAGCAGGGCGATCTGCCCCCCCTCGGCCTGCGCCAGAGCGGCCTTGAGCTCCTCCACCCGGGCGGCGATCCGCTCGAGACGCGCCTCGAGGCTCATGCCAGACGCGCGGCGATCTCCGCGATCGGCACCGCCTCCTGCGCGCCGCTGTCGAGATCCTTCACCTGCGCGATGCCGGCGGCGAGCTCGGCCTCGCCCAGGATCACGGCGGCGCGGGCGTGCGTCTTGTTCGCCCGCTCGAGGCGCCGCTTCATGCTGCCGCGATAGGCGATCTCGGCCACGATGCCGGCGCGGCGCAGCGCCTGCGTGAGGCCGAGTGCGGCGTCCTCCGCCGCCTCCCCGGCCGGGATGACGGCAACCGGCCGCGGCGCGGGCGGCGCCCCGGGCAGCAGCATCGCCAGCCGCTCGATCCCCGCGGCCCAGCCGACCGAGGGGGTGGGCGGGCCGCCCATCTCCTCGACAAGGCCGTTGTAGCGCCCGCCCGCCATCACCGTCCCCTGCGCGCCGAGGCGGTCGGTGACGAACTCGAAGGCGGTGTGGGAGTAGTAGTCGAGCCCGCGCACGATCGCCGGGTTCTCGCGGAACGGCACGGCAAGCCGCCGGAGGGCGCGCTTCACCTCCTCGTAGAAGCCGCGCGCCTCGGCCGAGAGGTGCTCTTCCATGCGCGGGGCGGCGGCGAGAAGCGCGCGATCGCCGGGGTCCTTCGAGTCGAGGATGCGAAGCGGGTTCTTCTCGAGCCGCACCCGGCTGTCCTCCGACAGCGCCTCGCGATGCGCGGAAAAATAGCCGACCAGCGCGGCGCGCCAGGACTCGCGGCTCGCGGCGTCGCCGAGCGTGTTGATCTCGAGCGCCGTGCCCTCGGCCACGCCGAGTTCGCACAGGATGTCCCAGCCGCAGGCGATGCATTCGGCATCCGCGAGCGGCTCGGCCGCGCCCAGGATCTCGATGCCGATCTGGTGGAACTGGCGGTAGCGGCCCTTCTGCGGGCGCTCGTAGCGGAACATCGGGCCGGCGTAGAACACCTTGCGCGGCAGCGACTGCACGAGCCCGTTGGAGACGAGGGCGCGGCACACCCCGGCGGTGTTCTCGGGCCTGAGCGTGACGGAATCGCCGCCGCGGTCGGTGAAGGTGTACATCTCCTTCGTCACCACGTCCGAGGTCTCGCCGAGGGTGCGGGCGAACACCGCCGTGTCCTCGAGGATCGGGGTGATCCATTCCTCGAAGCCGTAGCGTTCGGCGATTCGGCGGGCGGTCTCGGCGACGTGGCGGTGGCGGCGGACGTCCTCGCCGATCAGGTCGCGCATGCCGCGGACGGGTTGCAGGGGGGCTGGCATGCGGGGGGCGTTAGCGCCGGGCCGGGGGCGGCGCAAGGCCGGGCCCTACTCCGCCGCCCGCCGCGCCGCCTCGGCCTCGGCGGCCATCGCCGCCGCCTTGCGTTCCACGAGCTCGACGATGTGCTCCACCATCTCCTCGGTGCGGATGGTGTGGCTCGTCCTCCCGGCCGCATAGACCATGTGCGTGCCGGCGCCGCCGCCGGTCAGGCCGATGTCGGTCATCAGCGCCTCGCCCGGGCCGTTCACCACGCAGCCGATGATCGAGAGCGTGATCGGCTGGGTGATGTGGGCGAGCCGCTCCTCGAGCTTCTCCACCGTGCGGATCACGTCGAAGCCCTGCCGCGCGCAGGAGGGGCAGGAGACGATCTTCACCCCGCGGTGGCGCAGGTGCAGCGCCTTCAGGATCTCCCACCCGACCGCCACCTCCTCCTCGGGTTCGGCGGAGAGCGAGACGCGCAGCGTATCCCCGATGCCCGCCCACAGCAGGGACCCGAGGCCGATCGCGCTCTTCACCGTCCCGGTGCGCCGCCCGCCGGCCTCGGTGATGCCGATGTGCAGCGGGTGGTCGCACTGTTCGGCGAGCTGCTGGTAGGCGGCCACCGCCAGGAACACGTCGGAGGCCTTGACGCTGATCTTGAAGTTCTCGAAGCCCTCGTCCAGCAGGTGGGCGGCGTGCCAGAGCGCGCTTTCCACCAGCGCCTCCGGGTTCGGCTCGCCGTATTTCTCGAGCAGGTGCTTCTCCAGGCTGCCGGCGTTCACCCCGATGCGGATGGCGCAGCCGTGGTCGCGCGCGGCCTTCACCACCTCCTTCACGCGCTCCTTCGAGCCGATGTTGCCCGGGTTGATGCGCAGCCCCGCCGCCCCCGCCTCGGCCGCCTCGATGGCGCGGCGGTAGTGGAAGTGGATGTCGGCGACGATCGGCACATTCACCTCGCGCACGATCCCGGCGAGTGCCGCGGTGCTCTCCTCCGTCGGGCAGGAGACGCGGACGATGTCGGCACCGGCCAGTTCGCAGCGGCGGATCTGCTCGACGGTGGCCCGCACATCCTCCGTCGGGGTGTTCGTCATGGTCTGCACGCTGATCGGCGCATCGCCCCCGACCGGCACCCGGCCGACCATGATCTGCCGGGACTTGCGGCGAATGATCTGCTGGTAGGGGCGGTAGGCCATGCGCGGGGTCTCCGGCGGCAGATATGGCAGATATGGCAGCGCGCGGAGCGGCGGCCAAGCGCGGACGGCGCCTGCCGGCACCCCCCGGCGCGCTCGCCCGGCGGGGCCTCAGTTCGGAGCGGCGAGCCGCGCGGGGTCGAGCACGATGCCGCGCACCACCCCGGTCCGCCCGGCGAGGGCGGGGGCGGGCCGGCCGTCCAGCTCGATCGCCAGGCCTTCGGCGCGGCCGGTATCCAGCACGAGGCCCTGGCGGTCGGAGGGGACCTCCCACGTCTCGCCCGGGCGCAGCGTCTGGTTCACCAGCACCTGGCCGCTGCGCGGGTCGCGCACCTGCACCCAGGCCGGCTGCGTCGCGCGGAGGACGATGCGCGGTGCGGCGGGGGCGGCCGGCGGCGGGGGCGGCG
>JANWXJ010000183.1 GCA_025055335.1 Acetobacteraceae bacterium | reverse complement strand
CGCCGCCCCGCCGGCGCGGCGGAACTGACGCGCGGCCGTGCCGCCCGACCCGCGCTTCCACCCGGCGCCGGTGCCGCGCAGCCTCGCCGAGATCGCCGCGGCGACGGGCGCGGCGCTGCCGGAGGGCGCGGACGGGTCGGGCAGGATCACCGGCGCGGCGCCGCTGCAGGCGGCCCTGCCGGGGGAGATCTCCTACCTCGACAACCGCCGCTTCCTCGATGCGCTGCGCGCCACGCGCGCCTCGGCGGTGCTGCTGCGGGCCGAGCACGCCGGCCACGCGCCGCCCGGCACGCTGGCGCTCATCGTCGCCGATCCCCATCTCGCCTTCGCCCGGGCCTCGTCCCTCCTGCACCCGCTTCCTGCGCCGCGGCCTGGCATCCACCCGACGGCGGTGGTCGCCCCGGATGCCCGCATCGGAGAGGGCTGCGAGATCGGCCCCTACGCCGTGATCGGCGCCGGCGCCGAGATCGGCGCGCGCAGCATCGTCGAGGCGCACGCCGTGATCGGGCCGGGCTGCGTGTTCGGGGAGGAATGCCGCATCATGGCGCACGCCACCGTCAGCCACACCCTCGCCGGGCGCGGGGTGCGGCTGCATCCGGGGGCGCGGGTGGGCCAGGAAGGCTTCGGGTTCGCCGCCGCCCCGGACGGGTCCTTCGTCTCGGTGCCGCAGCTCGGGCGCGTCATCCTCGGCGATTTCGTCGAGATCGGGGCGAATGCCTGCGTGGACCGGGGCTCCGGGCGGGATACCGTCCTTGGTGCCGGGACGCGGCTGGATAACCTCGTGCAGGTCGGCCACAACGTCGAGACCGGGCGCGGCTGCGTCATCGTGGCGCAGGCGGGTCTTGCCGGATCCGCCCGTCTCGGCGATTTCGTCACCCTCGCCGGGCAGGCCGGGGTGGCGGGGCATGTCACGGTCGGCTCCGGCGCCCGGGTCGGCGCGCAGTCTGGCGTGATGGCGGATGTGCCGCCGAAGACCGACGTGGTCGGCAGCCCGGCCTGGCCGGCGCGGCTGACGCTCAAGGCCTTCGCGCGGCTGAAGGCGATCGCGGAGGCGCCGACGGCCCCCGCAGGACAGGCAGGCGAATGACGATGGACGCGAAGACCGCCGAACCCGACACCCCCCGCGGCAAGACCGTCGGCGCCTACGACATCGCGCGGATCATGCAGGCGATCCCGCACCGCTTCCCCTTCCTGCTGGTGGACCGGGTGGTGGACGTGGTGGCCGACGACAGCGCCGTCGGCATCAAGAACGTCTCGATCAACGAGCAGTTCTTCCAGGGGCACTTCCCCGCCCATCCGGTGATGCCCGGCGTGCTCATCATCGAGAGCATGGCGCAGACGGCGGCGGTGCTGGTGGTCGAGACACTCGGCCCAAGTGCTGCCGGAAAGCTCGTGTATTTCATGTCCGTGGAAGGGGCGAAGTTCCGTCGCCCCGTCGTCCCGGGGGACCAGATGCGGATCCACGTGAAGAAGGAGAGGAGCCGCGGCGCGGTGTGGAAGTTCTCGGCGGAAGCCAGGGTGGACGGCGCGGTGGTGGCGGAAGCCACCTACGCCGCGATGATCCTGGACCGCTGAGGTGGATTCCCTCCTCCCGGCGAGCGAGATCGCCGCCTCCGCCATCGTCTCGCCCGGCGCCGTGATCGGCCCGGGATGCCGCATCGGTCCGTTCTGCTTGGTCGGGCCCGGCGCCGTGCTGGAGGAGGGGGTGGAACTCGCCTCCCATGTCGTGCTGGATGGCGATGTGCGGCTCGGCGCGGGTGTGAAGGTCGCGCCCTTCGCCACCATCGGACTGCCGCCGCAGGACCTGAAGTACAAGGGCCAGCCGACGCGGGTCGAGATCGGGCCGCGCACCCAGATCCGCGAACATGTCACCATCCACCGCGGCAGCGTGGGCGGGGAGGGCGTGACGCGGATCGGCGCCGACTGCCTGCTGATGGTGGGCTGCCACGTCGCGCATGACTGCACGCTGGGCGACCGCGTCATCCTCGCCAACAACGCCCTCCTCGCCGGCCACGTGACGATCGGGGACACGGTGTTCGTCGGCGGCGGCGCGGCGATCCACCAGTTCGTGCGGATCGGGCGGCATGCGGTGATCGGCGGCGTCACCGGCGTCGAGCGGGACGTGATCCCGTACGGCTCGGCCATGGGCAACCGGGCGCGGCTGGTCGGCCTCAACCTCGTCGGGCTGAAGCGGCGCGGCTTCACCCGGCCGCAGATCCATGCGCTCCGCGCCGCCTTCCGCAGCCTGTTCCGCACCCCCGGCCTGTTCGAGGACCGCTTGGCCGAGACCGAGGCCGCCTTCGGCGAGGATCCGCTGGTCGCCGAGGTGATCGCCTTCATCCGCGCCGACAGCAGGCGCGGCCTGTGCCGCGCCGGGCGTGCCCCCGAGGGCGCCGAGGACGACGCCGAGGAGGCGTGATGGCCGAGCCGCTCGGCATCATCGCCGGCGGCGGGCCGCTGCCGCGCCGCGTGGCCGACGCCGCGCGGGCGGCGGGGCGGCCGGTGGCGGTGGTGGTGCTGGAAGGCCATGGCGACCCGGGGGCCTGGGCGGGCTATCCGCATGTCGTGCTGCGCTTCGGCCTCGCCGCGCGCATGCTCTCCTGGCTGAAGGGCCAGGGGGTGCGGCAGCTCGTGCTGTCGGGAAGCGTCACGCGGCCGTCCTTCCTGTCGCTCCGGCCGGATGCAGAGAGCGTGCGGCTCGCCGTTCGCATCGGCCGCCGCGCCTTCGGCGGCGACGACGAACTCCTGAGCACGGTGCTTGCCGTGCTGCGCGAGGAGGGCTTCGAGCCGATCGGCGCGCAGGAGGTGCTCGCGGGGCTGCTCGCGCCGCCCGGCCTGCTGACCCGCGCCGCCCCCGATGCCGAGGCCATGGCCGACATCGCGCGCGGCGTGCGGGTGGTGCGCGCGCTCGGTGCGGTGGATGTCGGGCAGGGGGCGGTGGTGCAGCAGGGGCTCGTGCTGGCGGTGGAGGCGATCGAGGGCACCGACGCCATGCTCGCCCGCGCGGCCGGCCTGCGTCGGGAGGGGCCGGGCGGCGTGTTCGTGAAGCTCGTGAAGCCCGGGCAGGACCGGCGGGTGGACCTGCCGACGCTCGGGCCGCCGACCGTCGCCGGCGCCGCCGCCGCGGGGCTCCGCGGCATCGCCTTCGAGGCGGAAGGCTGCATCCTGGCCGAACGGGATGCGATGATCGCCGCCGCCGACGCCGCCGGGCTGTTCCTGCTCGGCCTCACGCCCCGCCAGATCGGAGAGATGGCATGACCGCCCGCTTCCTGCACACCATGCTGCGCGTCGGGGACCTCGAGCGCAGCGTCGCCTTCTACACGAAGCTGCTCGGCATGGAGGAACGCCGCCGGCGCGACGTGCCGGAGGGGAAGTATACGCTCGCCTTCCTCGGCTTCCCGAACGATCCCTCGGGGGCGGAGATCGAACTCACCTACAACTACGGCGTCGAGCGCTACGAGATCGGCACCGCCTTCGGCCACATCGCGATCGGCGTGCCGGACGTGTACGCCGCCTGCGAGGCGCTGCGCGCCGCGGGCGCGAAGATCACGCGCGAGCCCGGGCCGGTGAAGTTCGGCACCACCGTCATCGCCTTCGTGGAAGACCCGGACGGCTACAAGATCGAGCTGATCGAGCGCGCGTAGGGCAGGCCCCCGGCGGACGGGAAATCGCCCTTCGTCCGCCGGTCGTCAGGGTCCCGAGCGGCCCATCGGCCGCGCCCGTTGCACGCCGGCGCAAAGGCGAAGCCGCGTCGGCCGGCGTCAGTCCCACTCCGCCGCGGCGAGGATCCGGGCGATCGACTCGCGGCGGCCGAGGGCGTACAGCACGGCGTTGATCGGCGGGCTGGTCAGGCTGCCGGTCAGCGCCACGCGCAAGGGCTGCGCCACGTCCTTGAGCTTCACGCCCTTCACCTCGGCGTAGTCGCGCAGCCAGTGTTCGAGGTCCGCGCGTTCCCACGGCGCATCGTTCAGGAACACGGCAAGGTCGCGCAGGCGCTGCTTCGCCTCCAGCGTCAGCGTCGCCTTCGCCTTCTCCTCCATCGGGATCGGGATGGTGGCGATGGCGAAGGCGCACATCTCGGCCGCCTCCTCGAGGGTGCGGGCGCGCGGCAGCACATCCGGCACCAGTTCGCGCACGCGCGCCGCCCCCTCGGTGCCGAAGGACAGCGAGGGGCGCTTGGCCAGCCGTTCCAGCACCTGCCGCGCCACCCATTCCGGATCCGCCTGGCGCAGATAGATGCCGTTCAGGTGCATGAGCTTGGCGTAGTCCATGCGCGACGGGCTGCGGCCGACATCCTTGAGGTCGAAGATGCGCTCGGCGCGCTCGCGCGGCACCACCTCCTCGTCGCCGTGGCCCCAGCCGAGGCGGAGCAGGTAGTTGCACAGCGCCTCGGGCAGGTAGCCCTGCTCGCGGAACTCGAGCACGGAGACGGCGCCGTGCCGCTTGGACAGCTTGCTGCCGTCCGCCCCGTGGATCAGCGGGATGTGGGCGAAATGCGGCCGCCGCCAGCCCATCGCGTCGTAGATCTGGCACTGGCGGAAGGTGTTCGTCAGGTGGTCGTCGCCGCGGATGACGTGGGTGATGCCCATGTCGTGGTCGTCCACCACCACGGCGTGCAGATAGGTCGGCGTGCCGTCGGAGCGGAGGATGATCATGTCATCCAACTCGGCATTGGCCACCCGCACCTCGCCCTGCACGAGGTCGTGCACCACCGTCTCGCCCTCGCGCGGGGCCTTGATGCGGATGGCGTAGGGCTTGCCCGCCTGCTCCGGCCCCGGCTCGCGGTCGCGCCAGCGGCCGTCGTAGCGGGGCTGGCGGCCCTCGGCGAGCGCGCGTTCGCGCATCTCGGCCAGTTCCTCCGGGCTCGCGTAGCAGCGGTAGGCGCGGCCCATCTCCAGAAGCGCGTGCGCCACCTCGCGGTGCCGCGCCTCGCGGGCGGACTGGAACACCGGCGGCTCGTCCGGGTCGAGGCCGAGCCAGTGCAGGCTCTCCAGGATCTGGTCCACCGCCTCCTGCGTCGAGCGCTGGCGGTCGGTGTCCTCGATCCGCAGCAGGAACTGCCCGCCGTGGCGGCGCGCGAACAGGTAGTTGAACAGCGCCGTGCGGGCGCCGCCGATGTGCAGGAAGCCGGTGGGGGAGGGGGCGAAGCGGGTGCGGACGGACATGGCGCGGTTCCTCTGTCCGTCCGGCCGTAGCGGCGGGGCGGCGCGGGCGCAAGGCGCGGGGCGTCAGGGGGGCGGATACCAGCAGGCGGGATCCTCCTTCACACCCGCCGCCGGATCGTGCCTTCCCTTCCGCCGCCCGGCCACGGCCCCGCCCCCGGCCGCGATCGCCGCCAGCATGTCGGCCCGCACCGCGGCGTTGTTGCGGTAGTACTGGTGGGCCTGCCAGTTCGTCTCGCTTTCGCCGTTCGGGATCGTCTGCTGCACCCAGGGCGGCGGCTTGGCGGCGGCCATCGAGTAGTCCACCGCCGCGACGTTCGTCGGCAACTCCGCGCGCGGCATCGGCCCGTTGGCGCCGAGCCGCGGCCCGTCATTGATCGCCTCGGACACGAGCCACACCACCCCATCGGCCGCGTTGAAGCCGACGGTGACGGCCTCCGCCATCGCGGCCAGCGGCCGCAGCGCCCCGGCCGAAGCGCTTGCCCCGGTGGAGGCGAACACATCGGTCCAGTCGTCGCCCGCCATCAGGAAGGCGTGGCGGAAGATGCGCTGCGGCAGCGGCGGCTTCAGCGCCTGCACGCCGCAGCGCGTGGCGAACACGCCCATCGAATGCGCAAGCAGCACCGGGCGCCGCGCCGGGTTCTCCTGCGGCATCGCGTCCGCGATCGCGCGGAACAGCCGGGCGAGGGAGGGGGCGGCGGCGGCATCCGCCTGGTCGTCGTGATAGGCGGCAACCGTGCCGAGGCCGTTGCTCGGCCATGTGAACACGAGTGGCCGGAGGCGGGGCGCCCCGGGCCCGCCCTCGAGCCAGGCCGCGACATCCGCGGCGCGCACCAGCGCATCCTCGAAGCCGAAGTTGAAGCCGTGGACGAACAGGAGAGGCACCTCGCCATTCCCGGCCGAGCCGAGCCAGTCGGCGATCGTCTCCCGCAGGCCGGTTTCGGGCTCCTCGGGCCGCGCGACGTCGAAGCTGCGCAGCCTTCCGTCCACGGCGGGGGAAGGAGCGGCAAGGCAGGCGGCGAAGCCGCTCCACAGCGGCGCCGCCCCGTCTTCCGGCTTGACCCCGAAGCGGAGCCGGACGGGATCGTAGCTGCGGTTCGTCGCGAAATGGACGGTGCGGACGGACATGGCTGCCTCCTGGCCCGGCGGGCGTCTCGACCCTAGGGTGTGGCGATGCACGGCGTTGCGCCAGCATTCCGTATCGGCGGGGCGTTCGCGGCCCTGAGGGCGCGGGCCGACGCGCTGCTCGGCGCGGAGTGGGACCGGCTCGCCCTCTGGCTTCCGGTGGCGATGGCGGGCGGGATCGTCCTCTATTTCTCGCTGCCCGCGGAACCGCCGGCGTGGCTTGCCCTGCTTGCCCTGCCGCCGGCCGCGGCGGGCTTCGCGCTGCGGCCGGAACGCCCGTTCTCCGCCTGGCTCTGCGGCCTCGTCGCGGCCTTCCTTCTCGGCCTCGGCTCGGCGGCGCTGCACGCCGCTCTCGCCCCGCCCATGCCGGAACTGCCGCGCGGCGCGGTCGAACTGTCGGCCCGCGTCGCCGATCTCGAGGCCCTGCCCGACGGCGTCCGGCTGACGCTCGACCGCGTCCGACTCTCCCCCGAGGCGCCGGAACTCCGCCGCACCGTGCGGCTTCGCCTGCAGCGCGGCGGTCCGCTCCGCCCCGAGCCCGGAAGCGTCATCCGGGTGCGCGCCCTGCTGCGCGCCCCCGCCGCCCCGGCGGTGCCCGGGGGCTGGGATTTCCAGCGATCCGCCTTCTTCGAGGGGCTCGGCGCCTCGGGCTTCGCCATCGGCCGGGCGCAGCTTCTCGAGGATGCCGGCGGCCGCCCGCTCGCCCGCCTTCGCGCCGAGGTGGAACGCCGCGTGGCGGAGGCGATCCCGGGCCCCGCCGGCGCAGTGGCGGCGGCGCTGCTGACGGGGCGGCAGCGCGCCATCCCGCCCGAGGACATCCGCGCGATGCGGGATTCCGGCCTTGCCCATCTGCTCGCCGTGTCGGGGCTGCACATCGGGATCGTGATGGGTGTCGCCTTCGCCGTCGTCGCGGCGCTGCTGCGCCTTTTCCCGCCGCTGCTCGCCCGCGCCGACATCCGCAAGGGCGCCGCTCTGGCCGCCCTGCTGGCCGGCCTCGGCTATCTGCTGCTGACGGGTGCCGCCGTGCCGGTGCAGCGTGCCTTCGCCATGGCGGCGCTGGTCATGCTCGGGCTGTTCCTCGACCGCACGGCGCTGTCGCTCCGCACCGTCGCCGCCGCCGCGACGCTCGTGCTGCTGCTCCGGCCCGACCTGCTGCTCGGCCCGTCCTTCCAGATGTCCTTCGCCGCCGTCCTCGCTCTCGTCGCCGGGTTCGAGGCGGCGCGGCCGCATCTGGATCGCCTGCGGCAGGCGCCGGCGTGGTGGCGCGTGCCCGCGCTCTGGGCCGCCGGGCTGCTGCTGAGTTCGGTGCTGGCCGCGGCCGCCACGATGCCGTTCGGCCTGCACCATTTCGGCCGGCTGCAATGGTACGGTGTCGCGGCCAATGCCGTCGCGGTGCCGCTGACCGGCATGCTGGTGATGCCGGCCGGCATGGCCGGGCTGCTGCTGATGCCCCTCGGCCTCGAGCACTGGGCGCTTGGGCCGATGGGCTGGGGGGTGGAACGCATCCTCGCCGTCGCCCATGCCGTCGCCTCCTGGCCCGGTGCGGCGGAGGCGGCGGTGCCGCTGCCGGCGGCCGGGGCGGTGCTGGCCGGCTTCGGGCTCTGCTGGCTTTGCCTGTGGCGGACGCGATGGCGTCTCGCCGGCCTGCCGATCCTTGCGCTCGGGCTTTCCGCGGGCGCCTGGCAGCGCCCGCCGGACCTGCTGCTTTCGGCCGATTCGCGCTGGATCCTGGTGCGCCTGCCCGAGGGCGCCTTCGCCGAACGCGGGCGCGGGGCCGGCGCCTTCCAGCGCGACGCCATGCTCCGCGCCTGGGCCCTTGCCGCCGCAGCGCCGCTGCCGCGCGCCGGGGCCG
>JANWXJ010000177.1 GCA_025055335.1 Acetobacteraceae bacterium | reverse complement strand
GGCGCCGCCGATGCCGGCGCCTCGCTCGCCGGGCTCGGCTTCCTGTCCACCCGCCGGCGCGCGCCGCGCTGAGCGCAGGATCCACGGAGAACGAGCATGTCGAAGGAAGACCTGATCCAGTTCGAGGGCCTCGTGCTCGAGGCGCTGCCCGATGCGCGCTACCGCGTGCAGCTCGACACCGGGCACGAGATCGTCGCCTACACCGCGGGCAGGATGAAGAAGAACCGCATCCGCACCCTCGCCGGGGACCGGGTGACGATCGAGATGTCGCCTTATGATCTCGGCAAGGGCCGCCTCGTGTTCCGCCACAAGGTGGAAGGGCAGGCGCCGGCGCACCGGCCCTCCGGCCAGCGCATCATGAAGCGGCGCTGAGCCTCGGCCGGGCGGCCGCGGCGATCGGCAGAAGCAGCACGAACAGCCAGGCGAGCCGCGCCTGGTAGCGCGCGTGCACGCTGCCCCCGAGCCCGATCGCCGCCGCATTCGCCGCCGCCGCCGCGAACACCACGAACAGGGCGAGAAGAAGCGCCGGCCGTTCGCGCCGCCACAGCGCGCCGAAGGCCAGCAGCAGAACCGCACAGCCGGCCATCGCCCCGGCGTTCAGCGCCCCGGCCAGAACGGCGGCGGGGTGTTCGCCGAGTTCCTCGCGGAACTGGCGAGAGGCGGCGAGCGCAGCTCCCTCCGCCTCGCCCATGATGCGCGCATAGGCGGGCTGGAACTGCACCACCAGTTCGCGATCGAGCCCGTCCCCGGCGCGGAGCGTGAGGAGCTGCTCCGCCGCCCGCAGGGCCGAACGCGCGAGCCACTCCGGCCAATAGGCCGCCAGCACCGCGCGATTGAGCGCGCGCAGCTCCGCCTCGAGGGCGAAGAAGTCGCCCCGCTGCCAGAGCGGGGAGGCGGGATCCCACAGGAACCCGTCGGCGCTGTCGGGCAGGGTGGGCAGATCGGCGCAGAGCGTGACGCCGGGCGCGGGGCAGATGCGTTCGAGGTGGCGCTGCAAAAGCCCGTCTCCGGCAAGGCGCGCGGCCAGGAACTGCGGCGCGGCGCGGGCGTATTCGAAGCGCCCCTCGGCGGCGAGCGTGCCGAGCGAGGACAGGACGAAGCCCGCCGCCGCCAGCAGCGCCGGAAGCGCCGCCCGCGCCCAGCCGGCGGGCGCCGCGCGGTCGGCGATCCGCCATCCCAGCAGCAACGCCGAAACGGCGAGCAGCATGGCAAGATGCGTGGTGTGCGCCGCCGCGGCCAGGAGCGCGACCACGAGCGCCACCGCCTTTTCCGCCCGCCCCGCGGCGGGATGCAGCAGGACGAGGAGCGAGAGGACGAGCGGCGCCGTCAGGCTGTCGGCCATGACGTAGGAGGCGGCCCAGGGCGCGCTGCTTGCCGCGAGCAGCCCGCCGAGCGCGAACAGCGCCCCGGCCCCGATGCCGGGCGCGAGCAGCACGGCCACGCGGAGGGCAAGCCAGGCAGTCACCGCCGCCTGCGCCGCGACCGCCGCCCAGGCGGTGCCCGCCGCGCCGATGAAGGGCAGGATGAACAGGGGATAGCCGCGCGGTCGGATGGCGGCCCCCGCCAGCGGCTCCCGCGCAAGGGCGAGGAAGTCCATGCTGTCGCTGAAGATCAGCGGGTGGCCGTTGTGGACGGCTGGCCACAGCAGCAGGAGGGCCGTCGCGGCCACCGCGGCGGCGAAGTCGCGGGCAGGGAGCATGCCGCGCCGCATACCCCCGTGCTGCGGCGGGATTGGGGCCGTTCAGCCCATCTTCATCATGATCGTCTTCTTGTGGGTGAAATGCTCGAGCATCGCCTCGAGAGAGGCCTCCTTGCCGAGGCCGGAGTTCTTCACCCCGCCGTAGGAGAGGTTCGCCTGCACCACGAGGTTCTGGTTCACCTGCACGAGCCCCGCCTCCAGCCTGTGGGTGAACTCGAGCGCGTGCTTCAGGTTGTTGGTCCACACGCTGGCGGCAAGGCCGTAGTCGCTGTCGTTCGCCCAGGCGAGCACCTGTTCGGGCGTGTCGAACGGCGTCAGGACGGTGACGGGGCCGAAGATCTCCTCCCGCACGAGGCGCGAGGAGGACTCGAGGCCGGTGAAGATGACGGGCTGCAGGAACAGCCCCTTCTTCAGCGCCGGGTCGGTGGGGAGGGCGCTGCACAGATGGGCGGTGGCGCCGGGCGTCGCGCGGCCCTCCTCGATATAGGCCCGCACCTTCTCGTACTGCGCCGGCGAGACGATGGTGCCGATGTCGGTCCGCTCGTCCAGCGGATCGCCCATCACCATCCTGTCGAGCGCGGCCTTCATCGCGGCCAGGAAGCGGTCGAAGATCGGGCGCTCGACGTAGATCCGGCTCGCCGCCGTGCAGGACTGCCCCTGGCGGGTGAAGCGCATGGAGGTGAGGGCGCCCTGCACCGTGCGGTCGAAGTCGCAGTCGGCGAAGACGATCATCGGGCTCTTGCCGCCGAGTTCGAGGGTGACGGGGATCAGCTTCTCCGCGGCCGTCCGGTAGACGATCTTCCCGGTCTCGACGCTGCCCGTGAACGTCACCTTCCTCACCAGCGGGTGGGCGACGAGCGGGCCGCCGCAGTCCGGCCCGAAGCCCGAGAGGATGTTGAACACCCCGGGCGGCAGCACGCGGTTCATGATCTCGCAGATCCGCAGCACCGCGAGCGGGGCTTCCTCGGCGCTCTTCACCACCACGCTGTTGCCCGCGACGAGCGCCGGCGCCACCTTGAGCGACATCAGCAGCATCGGCACGTTCCAGGGGATGATCGCGCCGACGACGCCGAGCGGCTCGCGCACCGTGATCGAGAGCACATCGGGGGCGAAGGGCACCGTCTCGCCCTTGAGTTCCCCGCCGAGGCCGCCGAAGAACTCCAGGATGTCGGCCACCGTGTTCGCCTCCACCCGGCTTTCGGTGCGCAGCGCCTTGCCGGTCTCGAGCGCGATCAGCCGGCCGAGTTCCTCGATGTGCGGGCGGATCGCGGCGGCGCAGGCGTGCACGAGCGCGCCGCGCCGGCGCGCGGGCATCCTTGCCCATTCCTTCTGCGCCCGCGCCGCGTCCTCGACCGCCGCGGCAACATCCGCCGCGTCGCCTTCCGCCGCACGGGCCACTTCGGCCCCGGTCGCCGGGTTCACCACCGGGAAGCTGCGGCCGGAAAGCGCCGGCACGAAGCGCCCGCCGATGAAGTGCTTGCCCGACAGCGCGCGGGCGAGCGCGAAGGGGTCGAGGCAGGGCTCGGCGGGCACGGTGTCGGGCTTGTCGGCCATGGCGGATCCTCCGGGCATGAGCGCGAAGCATTAGACCCGGCATCGGATGGAGGGAACCGCCCCCGAACCGCCGGCGCGCAGCCTGCGGCCGCAGGCGCGGCCCGGCTTGCGCTCGGCCGCCGCCGGAGCGGGCCGCATCGCCGCAGGGCCTCGTGCGGCAAGTGGCAAGAGGCCCCTGGGCTCGGCCGCAACGGGCGGGGCGGCGGCACATCCGGGCAGGAGGTCCGGACGGGGTGCCCCGGGGCGCCTCAGCTCCGCGTCAGGCGCAGCCCGGCGCGCGCCACCACCTCGCGCCAGCGGGCGATCTCGGCGCGGATATGGGCGGCGGCGGCCTCGGGCGTGTTCTCCGCCACCACCTCGGTGCCGATGGCGGCCAGACGCTCGCGCACGCCTGCCTCCGCCAGCGTCTCGCGCAGCACGGCGTTCCAGCGGGCAAGAACGGGCGCGGCCGTGCCGGCCGGGGCCACCGCCATCGTCCAGGAACCGGCATCGTAGCCGGCAAGCCCTTCCTCCTGCAGCGTCGGCACCTCGGGGAAGGCGGCGGAGCGCCTTGCGGTGGCCACGGCCAGAAGCCGCACCCGCCCGCCCAGGGCCGCACCCGCAAGCGTCGCCGTCGTCTCGAGGACGAAGGCGGCCTCGCCCGCGATCACCGCCTGCAGCGCCGGGCCGCCGCCGCGATAGGGAACATGCTGCACCTCGAGCCCGCCTGCCGCCTGCAGGAACCATTCGCTGGCCAGATGCGTGATCGAGCCCACCCCGGCCGAGGCATAGGCATGCCGCCCCGGCTCGGCGCGCAGCAGCGCGATCAGGTCGGCCACGTTGCGGGCCGGATGGTCGGCGCGCACCGCAAGCGCCTGGGGCGTGACGCCGAGCAGGGCGATCGGCGCGAAATCCCGCTCGGCGTCATAGGGCAGATCGGAGAACACGGCCGGGTTGACGCCGTGGGTGGAGGCGGTGGCGAGCAGCAGCGTATGCCCGTCGGGCGGGGCGCGGCGCACCGCCTCCGCCCCGATGGCGCCGCCGGCGCCTGGGCGGTTGTCGATCGTCACCGCCACGCCGAGGCGGCGGGCGAGGGGCTCCTGCAGGATGCGCGCCAGCACATCGGTGGTGCCGCCAGGGGCGAAGGGCACCACCAGCACCACGCCGCGGGCGGGGAAGGCCCCTTGCGCCGACGCCCGGCCGGAGAAGGCGGCGAGCGCGGCGGCAAGAACAACACGGCGGGGCAGGGCGGGGACGGTGGCGGGGCAGGGCATCGCGAACCTCCTCTCTTCCCCATGCTGCCGGCGGGGCATGACAGGCGCGGAACGGCGCCGTTGCAGGCGCATGACGTTGCGGCCGCCCCTCGCCTTGCCCCGCCGCCGCGCCGCCGCTAGGCACCGACTCCGGACCCGATCCGCCGAGGCTGCGCATGACCGAACCGACCGGCCCCCTGAAGGGGCTCCGCGTGCTTGACCTGACGCGCGTGCTGGCCGGCCCGACCTGCACGCAGATGCTTGGGGATCTCGGCGCCGAGGTGATCAAGATCGAACGCCCTGGCGTCGGCGACGACACGCGCGGCTTCGCCCCGCCGATGATGCCGGGCACCGGCCAATCCGCCTATTTCGTCGGCGCCAACCGCAACAAGCGGAGCGTGACGCTCGACATATCGGCGCCCGAAGGCCAGGCGGTGCTGCGCCGGCTGCTCGACGCCTGCGACATCCTGGTCGAGAACTTCAAGGTCGGCACGCTCGCGAAATACGGCTTCGGCTACGAACAGGTGCATGCCACCCACCCGCACATCATCTACTGCTCCATCACCGGCTTCGGGCAGACCGGCCCCTATGCGGCGCGGCCCGGCTACGACAGCCTGATCCAGGCGATGGGCGGGGTGATGAGCCTGACGGGCGAACCCGACGGGCTGCCGCAGAAGGTCGGCGTCCCGGTCGCCGACCTCTTCGCCGGGCTCTACGGCTGCATCGGCATCCTGGCCGCGCTGCGCCACCGCGAGCGCACCGGCCGCGGCCAGCAGGTGGATATCGGCATGCTGGATGCGCATGTGGCGTGGCTCGCGAACCAGGGGATGAACTACCTCGCGACGGGGGAGGATCCGCCGCGCCTCGGCAACCAGCACCCGAACATCGTGCCCTACCAGGTGTTCGCCACCGCCGATGGGCACATCATGCTGTCGATCGGCAACGACCCCACCTTCGCCCGCTTCTGCGAGGCGGAGGGGCTTGCGCATCTTCCGGCGGACGAGCGCTTCGCCACCAACGCCGCCCGCGTGCGGAACCGCGCCCTGGTGACGGAGACGCTCACACCGGTGATGAGGCGGCGCACCACCGCCGAATGGATCGAGCGTCTGGAGGCGCTGAAGATCGGCTGCGGGCCGATCAACCGCCTCTCCCAGGTGTTCGCCGATCCGCAGGTGATCGCCCGGCAGGCGGTGGTGGAGATGCCCCATCCGCAGGCCGGCACGGTGAAGGTGATCGCCAATCCGGTGCGGCTGTCCGAGACGCCGGCCGATTACCGCCTTGCCCCTCCGGCCCTCGGGGCCGACACGGATGCCGTGCTGCGGGACCTCGCCGGCCTGACGGAGGACGAGATCGCCGCGCTGCGCGGGAAGAACCTTGTCTGAGCCGAGGCGCGGCGCGATCCGCGTCGCGCTGCCCTCCGGGCCGCTGACGATCCGCTGGGTCGAATGGGGGCCGCCGGAGGGCGAGCCTGTGCTGTGCGTGCACGGCCTCACCCGCACGGGGCGGGATTTCGATGCGCTGGCCCAGGCCCTGGCGGCGCGGGGGCGGCGCGTGCTCTGCCCCGACATGCCCGGCCGCGGAGAGAGCGACTGGCTTGCCGATCCCGCCCTCTATGCGCTCCCCACCTATATTGCCGCCTGCGCCGGGCTCGCCGCGGCGCTCGGGCGGCCCTTCGACTGGGTGGGCACCTCCATGGGGGGGCTGATCGGCCTCGGGCTTGCCGCCGGCGAGGAGCGGACCCGCCCGCGCCGGATGGTGCTGAACGATGTCGGGCCGCTCGTGCCGGCCGGGGCGCTTCGACGCATCGCCGCCTATCTTGCCCTCGACCTCTCGTTCCCCGACATGGCCGGGTGGGAGGCGCATCTGCGCCGCATCCACGCCCCCTTCGGCCCGCTGCCGGACGGGGCGTGGCGGCACCTGGCCGAAACCTCGGCGCGGATGACGGCGGCAGGCCGCCTCGTGCCGCATTACGACCCGGCGATCGCGCACGGCTTCTCCGCCGCCGCCGCGGAGGACCTCTCGCTGTGGGAGCTGTGGGAGCGGATCGCCCTGCCCGTCCTCGTGCTGCGCGGTGCGGAGTCCGACATCCTGCCCGCCGAGGTGGCGGCCCGCATGGCGGAGAAGCCGGGGGTGCGGGTGGAGGCGATCCCCGGGGTTGGCCATGCGCCGGCGCTGCTCGAGGCGGCCGAGATCGCCCTCGTCAGCCGCTTCCTCGCGGGCTGAGCAGCGGCGCGGTGGCCTCGGCCGCGACCAGCCAGGGAGAGGGGTCGGCGCCGTCCTGCACCGCCCAGGCGGCGGCGATGGCCGCCGCTACATAGCCCCAGGCGACGAGGCGCTGGCGATCCAGCCGGGCTGCCTCGGCCAGCAGTGCGATGCGCCGCGGGGCGCGCACCAGCACCGCCGGATCCGCCGGATGGCGCAGCAGGCAGGCGGCCTCCGCGGCGCGTTCCCCGATCAGCCCCTTGGGATCCACGGCGATCCACCCTTCGCCGTGGCGCAGGATGTTGGCCGGATGCAGATCCCCGTGCAGCAGCAGGCGTTCGGGCGTGGAGGCCGAGAGTTCGGCAAGCAGCCCGGAGGCGCGGTCGAGAAGCGCCTGCGGCAGGCGCCCGCGGGCCGTTGCGAGCGCCCGGCCCCAGCCTGCCGCCTCGGCGAACAGGCCGCCCGGGGGGACGGGGGCGGGCAGGGCGGCAACGAAGCGCGCCGCGATCCGCAGGGCGGCCTCGTCGTCCTGCCGGGCGAGGACCAGAAGCGGGGTGCCGGGAACCGCGCGTTCCAGCAGCAGCAGCCCCTCGGCCGGATCGGCGGCGACAAGCCGCGCCACCCCCCGCCCGGCCAGCGCCGCGAGCGCTGCCGCCTCCGCCCCGAGGCCTTGCCCGGGCAGGGCGCATTTCAGCACAAGCGCCGAACCATCCGGGCCGCGGGCGGAGAGGATGCAGGACGCCTCGCCTTCCACGAGCGTCTCGCCGGGGGCGAAGCCCCAGCGCCGGGCGGCCCCGGCGATCCGTTCCGGCAGCCCGGCGCGCCAGGCGGCGATGCGCTGCCGCCGCCTCACCCGCCCTTGAGCAGGGCCGCGGCGCGGGGCGCGAAGTAGGTGAGGATCCCGTCCGCCCCGGCGCGCTTGAAGGCAAGCAGGCTTTCCATCATCGCCCGCTCGCCGTCCAGCCAGCCGTTCTGCGCCGCCGCCTCGATCATCGCGTATTCGCCCGAGACCTGGTAGGCGAAGGTGGGAACGCCGAAGCGGTCCTTCACCCGCCGGATCACGTCGAGATAGGGCATGCCGGGCTTGACCATCACCATGTCCGCGCCCTCGGCGAGATCGAGCGCGACTTCGCGCAGCGCCTCCTCGGTGTTGGCCGGGTCCATCTGGTAGGTCTTCTTGTCGCCCCTGAGCGCCGAGGCCGACCCCAGCGCATCCCGGAACGGGCCGTAGAAGGCCGAGGCGTATTTCGCCGAATAGGCCAGGATGCGCGTGTGGATCAGCCCCGCCGCATCGAGCGCCGCGCGGATCGCGCCGACCCGGCCGTCCATCATGTCGGAGGGCGCGATCACGCCGATGCCGGATTGCGCCTGGATCACCGCCTGGCGCGTCAGGATCGCCAGCGTCTCGTCGTTCGCCACGTAGCCCTCGCGCAGCACCCCGTCATGGCCGTGGTCGGTGTAGGGGTCGAGCGCGACGTCGCCGATCAGCAGCAGTTCCGGGAACGCGCGCGAAAGCAGGCGCGCGGCGCGGTTGATCAGGTTGTCGGGGTTCAGCGCCTCGGTGCCCTCGGCGTCCTTGCGCCCGGGCGGTGTCACGGGGAACAGCGCGACGGCCGGGATGCCGAGGCGGACCCCGGCCTCCACATGCGCGGCGAGGCGATCCAGCCCGACGCGGAGGACGCCCGGCATCGAGGCCACCGGCTCCTCGCCCGTGCCCTCCTTCACGAACACGGGCCAGATCAGGTCGTCCACCGAAAGCCGGTGTTCCGCGACCAGCCGCCGCGTCGCGGCGTCCCGCCGGTTGCGGCGCATCCGCCGGGCGGGGAAGGCGCCGAGGCTCATGCCGCCTCCAGCGCCTGCGAGAGGTCGGCCAGGATGTCCTCGATGTGCTCGATGCCGATCGAGAGCCGCACATAACCGGGCGAGACGCCGGAGGCGGCCTGCTCCTCGGGGTCGAGCTGGCTGTGGGTGGTGGTGGCGGGGTGGATCGCGAGGCTGCGCGCATCGCCGATGTTGGCGACGTGGTAGAACATCCGGAGCGCCTCGATGAAGCGCTTGCCTGCCTCCACCCCGCCGGCAAGCTCGAAGCCCATGAGAGAGCCGTAGCCGCCCTTGAGGTGGGCCTCCGCCCGGCGGCGGGCCTCGCCCTCCATCAGCCCGGGGTAGATCACCCGCGTCACCTTCGGGTGCCTGGCCAGGAACTCCGCCACCTTCGCCGCGTTGGCGCAATGGCGTTCCATCCGGAGCGGCAGCGTCTCGAGCCCCTGGAGGAACAGGAAGGCGTTGAAGGGGCTCATCGCCGCGCCGATGTCGCGCAGCAGGCAGGTGCGCATGCGGATGATGTAGGCGATCGGCCCGAGCGGCTTCACCGCCTCTGTCCACACCGCCCCGTGGTAGGAGGGGTCGGGCTTGGTCAGCGTCGGGAAGCGGTCGGCGTGGGCTTCCCAGTCGAAATTGCCGCCGTCCACCACGATGCCGCCGATCGAGGTGCCGTGGCCGCCGATCCATTTCGTGGTGGAGTGCATCACCACCGCCGCGCCATGCTCGAGCGGGCGGCAGAGGATGGGGGCCGCCGTGTTGTCCATGATCAGCGGCACGCCGAGTCGGCGGCCGATCGCGGCAACCTCGGCGATCGGGAACACCTGCAGCTTCGGGTTGGGCAGCGTCTCGGCGTAGTAGGCGCGGGTGCGCGAATCGGTCGCGCGGGCGAAGGCTTCCGGGTCGGCCGGGTCCACGAAGCGGACCTCGATGCCGAACTGCTTCAGCGTGTTGGCGAAGAGATTCCAGGTGCCGCCGTAGAGGTCGGTGCTGCTGACGATGTTGTCCCCCGCCTCGCAGAGGTTCATCACGCAGAAGGTGGTGGCCGCCTGCCCCGAGCCCACGGCGAGCGCCGCCGCCCCGCCTTCCAGCGCGGCGACGCGCTTCTCGAGCACATCCACCGTCGGGTTCATGATCCGGGTGTAGATGTTGCCGAGCTCGGTGAGCGCGAAGAGCCGCGCGGCGTGGCCGGTGTCCTGGAACTGGTACGAGGTCGTCTGGTGGATCGGCACCGCGACCGAGCCCGTCGTCGGGTCGGCGCGCCAGCCGGCGTGCAGGGCAAGTGTTTCCGGGTGCCTGGTTGCTCCGCTCACGGCGTCCTCCGTTCTGTGCGGCGCGGATGATTCCACAGGGGCCAGGCTTTGCACACCGCAGCGCGCGCGGCATGGTCGGGCCCATGGCGGACCCTCGGTTCTTCTGCGGCCTCGGCACCCAGAAGGCCGGCACGACCTGGCTTGCGCAGTACCTGCGCGGGCGCGGCGACGTGCTGACGCCGCTGGTCAAGGAACTGCACGCCTTCGACCACTGGTTCCTCCCGCGCGATTTCGCCTGGGTGCCGGCCCGGCTGGCGCAGGATCTCGCGGCGGCGAACCCCGCGCGGGCGGCGGAACTTTCGGACCGCCTCGCCATGGCGGGTCCGGCGGATTACCTCGCCTTCTTCCGGCGCCGCCTGCGCCCGCACCACCTCGCCTTCGGCGAGATCTCGCCCTCCTACGCATTGCTGCCGCCTGAGGGGCTGGCCGCCATCCGCGACCTGACGCCCACGACCCGCGCCGTCCTGCTGCTGCGCGATCCCGCCTCGCGCCTGCTTTCGGCGGCGCGGATGGAGGCGCGGAAAAAGGGCAGGGCGCTGGCCGAACAGGTGGTGGCGACGCTCGGGCAGCCGCTCGCGCTCGCCCGCGGCCGCTACGAGGAGATGGTGCCGCGCGTCGAATCCGTCTTCCCCCCTGGCCGCCTGCTCATCCTGTTCACCGAGACGCTGTTCACCGATGCCGCCATCGCGCGGCTGTGCGACTTCCTCGGCCTGCCCTTCAGGCCCGGGGACTATGCCGCCGTGGCCGGCGGCGCCCCGTCCGATCAGGAGAAGCCGAGTGGAGAGATGCGCGCCGCCGCCCGCGCCGCCCACGCCGACACCTATGCCTGGGCCCGCGACCGCTTCGGCGACGCCCTGCCGGAGGCCTGGCGCGGCTGACCTCCCCCGGTGCCGGCGCAAACCCGCCATGCCCCACAAGCCCTGGCGGTTCCGGTTCCTCCCCCCCACAGAAGGTGGTAGGAACCGCGCATGACCCCTGCCGACACCCCGATCGCCCTCGGCTGCGACCATGCCGGTCCCGAGCTGAAGGCGGCACTCCGCGCCGCGCTGGAGGCCGCCGGCCATCCGGTGCTCGATTTCGGCACCGACGGCCCCGACAGCGTGGACTATCCCGACTACGCCCATTCCGTGGCCGCCGCGGTGGAAGCGGGCCGCGCGCGCTTCGGCGTACTGGTCTGCGGAACGGGGATCGGCATGGCGATCGCCGCCAACCGCCACGCCGGCATCCGTGCGGCCGTGCTGCACGGGCCGACCGAGGCGCGGCTGACCCGCGCCCACAACGACGCCAACATCGCCTGCTTCGGCGCCCGCATCATCGGCGTCGAGACCGCGCTCGACGCGCTGCGCGCCTTCCTCGCCACGCCGTACGAGGGCGGCCGGCACGACCGCCGCCTCGCCAAGCTCTCCGCCCGCCAGGACATCCCCGCATGACCGACCTGACCCGCCCGGCCGCGCTCGGCCGCTTCTTCACCGCGCCCGTCTCCGAGACCGACCCCGAACTCGCCGCGGCGCTCGCGCAGGAACTCGCGCGCGAGCAGGACGGGATCGAGCTGATCGCCTCCGAGAACATCGTCTCCCGCGCCGTGCTCGATGCGCAGGGCAGCGTGATGACGAACAAATACGCCGAGGGCTATCCGGGCCGGCGCTACTACGGCGGCTGCGAGGCGGTGGACATCGCGGAGCGGCTGGCCATCGAGCGCGCCTGCCGCCTGTTCGGCTGCGGCTACGCCAATGTGCAGCCGCATTCGGGGGCGCAGGCGAACCAGGCGGTGTTCCTCGCGCTGCTCGAGCCGGGCGACAGCTTCATGGGGCTCGATCTGTCCGCCGGCGGGCACCTCACGCACGGCTCCCCCGCCAACCTCTCCGGCAAGTGGTTCCGCCCCGTGCCCTACACGGTGCGGCGGGAGGACCAGCGGATCGACATGGCGGAGGTGCGGCGCATCGCGCTGGAGGCGAAGCCGAAGCTGATCATTGCCGGCGGCTCGGCCTATGCGCGGCACTGGGACTTCGCCGCCTTCCGCGCCATCGCCGACGAGGTCGGCGCCTATTTCATGGTGGACATGGCGCATTTCGCGGGCCTTGTCGCGGGCGGGGCGCATCCGTCGCCCTTCCCGCACGCGCATGTCGTCACCACCACCACGCACAAGACGCTGCGCGGCCCGCGCGGCGGCATGATCCTGACGGACGACGAGCAGCTCGCGAAGCGCATCAACTCCGCCGTATTCCCGGGCCTGCAGGGCGGGCCGCTGATGCATGTCATCGCCGCCAAGGCGGTGGCCTTCGGCGAGGCGCTTCGCCCGGAGTTCCGCGCCTACGCCCACCAGGTTGTGGCGAATGCCAAGGCGCTCGGCGAGACGCTCCGGCAGGGCGGGCTCGATCTCGTCACCGGCGGCACCGACAACCACCTGATGCTGGTCGATCTGCGCCCGAAGCGGCTGACGGGCAAGGCGGCCGAGGCGGCGCTGAACCGCGCGCACCTGACGTGCAACAAGAACGCCATCCCCTTCGACCCCGAGAAGCCGGCGGTGACCTCCGGCATCCGCCTCGGCACCCCGGCCGCCACCACCCGCGGCTTCGGGGAGGCCGAGTTCCGCGAGGTGGGCCGGATGATCGTCGAGGTGCTGGACGGGCTCGCCCGCGCCAACGCGCCCGACGCCAACGCCGCAGTGGAGGCGGCGGTCCGGCAGCGCGTGCAGGCGCTCTGCGCGCGCTTCCCGGTCTATCCCGGCTGAGGGGAGGGAGGGGCGGCCGTGCGCTGTCCCTATTGCGGCAGCGAGGATACGCAGGTGAAGGACAGCCGTCCGGCCGAGGACGGCACCTCGATCCGCCGCCGCCGCTTCTGCGCCGCCTGCGGCGCGCGCTTCACCACCTACGAGCGTGTGACGCTGCGCGAGATCACCGTGATCAAGTCCGACGGCCGGCGCGTGCCCTTCGACCGCGAGAAGCTCGCGCGCTCCATCCGCCTCGCTCTCCGCAAGCGCCCGGTGGAGGAGGACCGGATCGAGCGGATCGTCAACGGCATCCAGCGCCGGCTGGAGACGGAGGGGGAGAACGAGGTCACCTCCCGCCAGATCGGCGAGATCGTGATGGAGGTGCTGAAGGCGCTCGATCCGGTGGCCTTCATCCGCTTCGCCTCGGTGTACGAGAACTTCAGCGAGGCCAAGGATTTCGCCGCCATCCTCAAGACGCTCGAGCGGCCGTGAGGCGATGGAGGAGGATCTCGCCCATATGCGGGCGGCGCTCTCTCTCGCCCGGCGTGGCCTCGGCAATGCCTGGCCGAACCCGGCGGTCGGCTGCGTGCTGGTGCGCGGGGGGAGGGTGGTCGGCCGCGGCTGGACCCAGCCCGGCGGCCGCCCGCACGCCGAGACGGAGGCGCTGCGCCGCGCCGGAGAGGCGGCGCGCGGTGCGACCGCCTATGTCACGCTCGAGCCCTGTTCCCACCACGGCCGCACACCGCCCTGCGCGGGCGCGCTGATCGCCGCCGGCATCGCCCGCGCGGTGGTGGCGACCGGCGATCCGGACCCGCGCGTCTGCGGCCGCGGGCTTGCCATGCTGCGCGCCGCCGGCATCGCGGTGGAGATCGGGCTGTGCGAGGCGGAGGCGCGGGCGCTGAACGCGGGGTTCCTCCGCCGCGTCACCCGCGGCCTGCCGCTTGTCACGCTGAAGCTCGCCACCACGCTGGACGGCCGCATCGCCACCGCCGCCGGGGAAAGCCGCTGGATCACCGGAGAGGCGGCGCGGCGCGAGGTGCATCGCCTGCGCGCGACGCATGACGCGGTGCTGGTGGGGTCGGGCACGGTGCTGGCGGACGACCCCGACCTCACCTGCCGCATCCCCGGGATGGAGCGCGCCGCGCCGCTCCGGGTGGTGGCGGATGCGCGGCTGCGCACGCCGCTCTCCTCGCGCCTCGTCGCCTCTGCCTCGGCCGTGCCGACCTGGCTGCTCACCGCCTCGGGGCATGATCCGGCGCGGCTGTCGCCCTACGTCTCGGCCGGCGTCACGGTGCTGAACGTGCCGCGGGAGAGGGGCGGGGGCCTCTCGCCGCTCGGCATCCTGGCGGCGCTCGCGCACCGGGGCGTCACGCGGGTGCTGGCCGAGGGCGGCGGCGCGCTGTCGGCGGCCCTCTTGCGCGCGGGGCTTGTCAGCCGCCTCGTCTGGTTCCATGCCCCGGGGGCGCTGGGTGCGGAAGGGGTGCCCGCGATCGGGCCTCTGGCCCTGGCACGCCTTGCCGACATGCCCAGATGGCGGCGGGTGTCGGTGCGCCCCGTCGGCGAGGATGTGCTGACCGAGTTCGAGAACGAGGACGCGTAGAGAGATGTTCACCGGGATCGTCACCGCTCTCGGCACGGTGCGGGAGGTGCAGCCGATCGGCGGCGGGCACGACCTCAGGCTCGTCATCGGCTGCGCGCCCGAGTTCCTGGCGCGCCCCGCGCCCGCCGAGATCGGCGGCTCGATCGCCTGTTCCGGGGTGTGCCTGACGGCGGTCGAACTCGGCGGGGACTGGTTCGCGGCGAACGCCTCGGCCGAGACCCTCTCGCGCACCACCCTCGGCGGCTGGAAGCCCGGCACGCGCGTCAATCTCGAGCGGCCGCTGCGCCTTGGCGACGAGCTCGGCGGCCATCTCGTCTCCGGCCATGTGGACGGCGTGGCCGAGGTGCTCTCCGCCACCCCCGAGAACGCCTCCGTCCGCTGGCGCTTCCGCGCGCCCGCCCACATCGCCCGCTTCATCGCCGAGAAGGGCAGCGTCGCGCTGGATGGCGTGTCGCTCACGGTGAACGAGGTGTCGGGGCGGGAGTTCGGCGTGAACATCATCCCGCACACCGCCTCCGTCACCACCTTCGCCGTGCTGCAGCCGGGGGAGCGGGTGAACATCGAGGCCGACATGATCGCCCGCTACGTCGCGCGGCTGCACGAGGCCGGCTGAGATGGACACCCGCACCGCCACCTTCCACGAGTTCATCTCGCCGACCGAGGACCTGATCGCCGAGGCGCAGGCCGGCCGCATGTTCATCCTGGTGGACGACGAGGACCGCGAGAACGAGGGCGACCTCGTCATCCCCGCCCAGTTCGCCACCCCCGATGCCATCAACTTCATGGCCCGCCACGCGCGGGGGCTGATCTGCCTCGCGCTGACGCGCCAGCGCGTCGAGGCGCTGGGGCTGCCGCTGATGGCGCAGTCCAACGGCACGCGGCACCAGACGGCCTTCACCGTATCGATCGAGGCGGCGAGCGGCGTCACCACCGGCATCTCGGCGGCCGACCGCGCGCGCACCATCGCGGTCGCGATCAACCCCGACCTCGGGCGCGAGCACATCGTCACGCCCGGCCACGTCTTCCCGCTGGTTGCGCGCGATGGCGGCGTGCTGGTGCGCGCCGGGCACACGGAAGCGGCGGTGGATATCGCCCGCCTCGCCGGGCTCAACCCCTCCGGCGTGATCTGCGAGATCATGAACGACGACGGCACCATGGCGCGGATGCCGGACCTCGTCGCCTTCGCGCAGCGCCACGGCCTGAAGCTCGGCACCATCGCCGACCTGATCGCCTACCGCCGCCGCACCGAGCGCCTGGTGCGCAAGGTGGAGGAGGGGGAGATCGAGGCCGTCGGCGGCACGTGGAAGATCCTGATCTATGCCAGCACCGTCGCCGACGGCGAGCATGTCGTGCTGGTCAAGGGCGACATCTCGGGGGAGGCGCCGGTGCCGGTCAGGATGCACGCCTCCTCCCTGATCCAGGATCTCGTCGTCGGCCGCGGCGCAAGGTCCCTGCATGCGGCGATGCGTGCGATCGCGGCGGAGGGCCGCGGCGTCGTGGTCGTGCTGCGCGACTGGCGGTTGACGGCGCTGTCGGAGGCCGTGCGGGCGCGGCGGGAAGCGCCGGGCGCGGCACGCGAGCTGCGCGACTACGGCATCGGCGCGCAGATCCTCGTGGATCTCGGCCTCAGGAAGATCATCCGGCTGTCGAACAACCCGCGCCCCGTCGTGGGCCTTGAGGGCTACGGGCTCGAGGTGGTGGAGACCCGCCCGATCGGCGAGGCGCCATGAGCACGAAGGACCAGCCCGAACGCGGCCCCGCGCGTCTTGCCGGCCCGCCGGCGCGGGTGCTGATCATCGAGGCGCCCTATTACGCCGCCATCGTGGGCGGCATGCGCGAGGCGGCGGAGGCCGTGCTGCGCGAGGCCGGCTGCACGGTCGAGGTGGTGCAGGTGGCCGGCGCCTTCGAGCTGCCGGCGGCGCTGCGCATGGCGGTGGAGGCGACGCGCCGCGCCGACGGCCCGCGCTGGGACGGATTCCTTGTCATGGGCTGCGTCGTGCGCGGAGAGACCGACCACTACACCTTCATCTGCGAGGCCACCTGCAAGGGGGTGATGGACATCGCGAGCGCGACCGGCATTCCCCTCGGCTTCGCGCTTCTCACGGTGGACACGATCGCCCAGGCCGAGGCGCGCTCGGCACCCGGCCGCCACAACAAGGGGGCGGAGGCGGCGCATGCGCTGGTCGGGCAGATCGCGCTCGCGCGGTTCCTCTCGGCATGAGCGGCCGGAAACCCGCGCGCGTCCGCCCGCCCGCCGAGCGCCCCCGCACCGGCGCGCGCATCGCCGCCGTGCAGGCGCTGTTCCAGGCCGAGCAGACGGGCGAGCCGCACGAGGCGGTGATCGACCAGTTCATCCGCCACCGCATCGGCCTGCCCGGGCCCGGCGGCTTCGAGGACGGCCGCGTGCCCAAGGCCGATGTGCCGCTGTTCGCCGCGATCGTCCGCGCCGCCGCGGCCCACGCCGAAACGCTCGATTCCATCATCTCCGCCCATCTCGCCGCCGGCTGGCCGCTGCAGCGGCTGGATCCGGTGCTGCGCGCGCTGCTCCGCGCCGCCTGCGCCGAGCTGTGGAGCGGCCCGGAACCCCCGGCCCGGATCGTCATCAAGGACTACCTGGACGTGGCGCACGGCTTCTTCGGCGGGGAGGAGCCGCGCTTCGCCAACGGCGTGCTGGACGCGATCGCCCGCCACCTGCGCGCTGCCGAGTTCGCGCCGGAGCCATGAGCCTGCCGGCCGAGTTCGCGCTGATCGCCAGGCATTTCGCGCCGCTGGCGGGGGAGGGGGCGCTCGGCCTGACGGATGACGCCGCGCTGCTCGACCCGCCGCCCGGCCGCACCCTGGTGCTGGCGGCGGATGCGATGGTCGCCGGCGTGCATTTCCTGCCCGAGGATCCGCCGGACACCATCGGGCGGAAGCTGCTGCGGACCAACCTGTCCGACCTCGCTGCGATGGGTGCCGAGCCGGTCGGCTATCTGCTGACGGTGGCGCTGCCGCGCGGCACGCCCGAGGCATGGCTCGCCGCCTTCTCGGCCGGGCTGGCGGCGGACCAGGCGGCCTTCGGCCTACGTCTGCTCGGCGGGGATACGGTGTCCACGCCGGGGCCGGCCTGTCTCTCGCTCACGATCCTCGGCCTCGTGCCGCCCGGGCAGGCGCTGCTGCGGAGAGGGGCGCGGGCGGGCGATACGCTCTGGGTGTCCGGCACCATCGGCGACGGCGCGCTCGGCCTTCGGGTGGGGCAGGGGCGGCTGCCGGCCGATCCGGACGGGCATCTCCAGAGGCGCTACCGCCTGCCGGAGCCGCGGCTCGCGCTCGGGCAGGCGCTGCGCGGCGTGGCGCGCGCCGCGATGGACGTGTCGGACGGCCTCTTGCAGGACTGCGGGCATCTCTGCCGGCTTGCCGGCTGCGGGGCGGAGATCGCGGCCGGCGCCATCCCGCTCTCGCCCGCCGCCCGCGCGGCGCTCGATGCCGATCCCGCTCTGCTCGGCACGATCGCCGGCGGCGGCGACGACTACGAACTGCTGTTCGCCGCCGCGCCGGAGGCCGAGGCCGCCGTGCGCGCCGCCGCGGCCGCCTCCGGCATCCCCGTCACGCGCATCGGCCGCTTCACGGAGGGGCCGCCCTCCGTCACCCTGCGCGACGAGGCGGGGCGGGACATCACGCCCCCCACCCTCGGCTGGAGCCATGTGTAGGGAATGAGCATCGCCGCCGCCTCCGATCCCGCCGCCGAGCGCAGGATGAAGCGCAAGGTGCTGCTGCTGTTCTGGTGCCAAGCGCTGATGAACGCCTCGGTGGTGGGGCAGATCGCGATGGCGCCGCTGATCGGGCATTCGCTGGCAGAGGACAAGTCGCTCGCCACCCTCCCGCTCGGGCTGCAGATGCTGGCAACGATGGCGGCCTCGATCCCGGCCGGGGTGATCTTCGCGCGCCTCGGCCGCAAGGCCGGCTTCATGCTCGGCGCGCTCGGCACCTTCCTCGGCGCGATCGTCTTCGGCCTCGGCATCCGGCAGGGGGATTTCTGGCTCTATTGCCTCGGCGCGCTGCCGACCGGACTCGGCTTCGGCATCGCCCAGCACTACCGCTTCGCCGCCGCCGAGGTGGCGACGCCCGCCTACCGCCCGCGCGCGATCAGCCTCGTCATGGCGGGGGGCATCGTCTCCGCGATCGCCGGGCCCGAGATCGTCAAGCACACGCGGGACCTGTTCGAGCCCTTCCTGTTCCTCGGCACCTACATGGCGCTCGGGGTGCTGCCGCTCCTCTGCCTCGCCCTGCTCTCCGGCGCCACGCTGCCACCAGCCCCGCCGCGGCCGAAGGTGGCGGTGCCGCTTGCGGCCATCCTCCGGCGCCCGGCCTTCCTGGTGGCGGCGCTGACGGGGGCGATCGCCTACGGCACCATGAACCTCGTGATGACCTCGACGCCGATCGAGATGATGCTGTGCGGCTTCAGCGTCTCGGCCTCCGCCACCGTCATCCAGATGCATGCGGTCTCCATGTTCGCGCCCGGCTTCGTGACGGGGCGGCTGATCGGGCGCTTCGGCGTCACACAGGTGATCCTGTGGGGCGCGGCGCTGACGGCGGGCTGCGTCGCGGTGGCGCTGATGGGCGAGACGTTCTGGCATTTCTCCGTCGCCCTCGTGCTGCTCGGCGTCGGGTGGAACTTCATGTTCGTCGGGGCCACCACGCTGCTTGCCGAATGCCACAGCCCGGAGGAGCGGGTGAAGGCGCAGGCGGCGAACGACTTCATCGTGTTCGGCACGGTGGCCGCGACGGCGCTCTCCTCCGGCGCGGTGCATGCGGCGGGGGGGTGGTGGGCGCTCAATCTCGCGCTGGTCCCGGCGCTGGTCGTGGCGGTGGGGCTGCTTGCCCTCCGCGGCCGGCTGCGGGCGGCGGCGTGAGTGGCACGGGGGTTGCTGCCTCTTGGGGCGTCAGCGGCCCGGCGCCTGCCGCCGCTGGCAGCTTAGCCTTCCTCAACCTTGCCTTGGGGCCGATCCGACCGGGTCGGCCCTCTTCTTTTTCGCCGGCGATTCGCAAAATGCGATGCGGAACGCGATGCAGGAGGCAGCCATGACCGATGCGCTCTGGGTCTATGTCACCGCCGCCGACCGGGCCGAGGCCGCCCGCATCGGCCGCGCCTGCGTCGAGGAACGGCTTGCCGCCTGCGCCAACATCCTGCCCGGGCACAGCGCCATCTATCGCTGGCAGGGGCGGATCGAGGAGGCGGAGGAGGGCGCGCTGGTGCTCAAGACCACCGCCGCCCGCTTCGTAGCGCTGCGCGCCCGGATCCGCGCCCTTTCCTCCTACACCACCCCCTGCATCCTGGCGCTGCCGGCAGCGGCGGGGGATGCCGACTTCCTCTCCTGGCTGCGGGAGCAGGTGGCCGCCGCCGAGGGCTGAGCGCCCCGGCCCGCGCGGCTCAACCCGGCAACAGCAGGCACACCGCCGCCTGGGCGGCGATGCCCTCGCCGCGGCCGGGGAAGCCGAGGTGCTCGGTCGTCGTCGCCTTCACCGACACGCGCGCGCTCTCGCAGCCGAGGAGTGCTGCCAGCCGCGCCTGCATCGCCGCGGCATGCGGGGCGATCCTCGGCCGCTCGCACACCAGCGTCACGTCGGCATTGGCGAGCATGCCCCCGCGCGCGGCGATCCGCGCCGCCGCATGGCGCAGGAAGCGGGCGGAGTCGGCGTCCTTCCACGCGGCCTCGGAGGGGGGGAACCAGCGGCCGATGTCCCCCTCGGCGAGCGCGCCGTAGATCGCATCGCACAGCGCGTGGATACCGACATCTGCGTCCGAATGCCCCTCGAGCCCGAACTCGTGCGGCACCACCACGCCGCACAGCACGAGCGGCCGCCCGGGGACGAGCCGATGCACGTCGAAGCCGGTGCCGATCCGGGGCAGCATCGCGCCTGCCATCTCGCGTTCCATGCGGGAGAGGTCCTCGGGCCGGGTGATCTTCAGGTTGCGCTCGCTCCCCTCGACCAGCGCGACCGGCAGGCCCGCGGCCTCCAGCAGGGCCGCGTCGTCGGTCGCCTCGGCCGTTGCGGCGCGATGGGCGGCAAGGATGGCATCGAAGCGGAAGGCCTGGGGCGTCTGGGCGCGGAACAGCCCCTCGCGCGGGACGGTGGCGGCGATCACGCCCGCTTCCGCGCGCTTCAGCGTATCGGCCACCGGGATGGCGGGGATGGCGCCCGGGTGGCGCTCCAGCGCCGAGAGCAGCGCGGGGATGGTGCCGCGCGGCACCACGGGCCGCGCGCCGTCGTGGATCAGCACCACATCGGGCGGATCCTGGGCCAGCGCCTCGAGGCCCGCGCGCACGCTCGCCTGCCGGCTGGCGCCACCCGGCACGGGCGGATCATGCGGCAGCCCGGCGAGTGCGGCCGAGACCGCCTCCGCCTCGCCCACCGGCAGCAACCGCCGCACCAGCCCCTCGGCCAGCAGCGCCTCGGCCGCGTGGCGCAGCACCGGCCTGCCGCAGAGGGGCAGGAACTGCTTCGGCACCGCGCCCCCGAAGCGGGTGCCGGCGCCGGCGGCGAGCAGGAGGGCGGCGATCCTCATGCCCCTTGGCTAGCGCGAAACAACGGGGCGGGAAACGGTGCCGAAGCCTTGGGCAGCGCGTTGCCGTAACCTGCGCGCCACACTAGATTGCCCACACAATGTGCAGCCCCCCAATACCCCCGCGCCTCGCGCCGATCCGCCTCGGCGATGTCACCATCGCCGAACCGGTGATCCTCGCCCCCATGTCGGGCGTGACGGACCTGCCGTTCCGCCGCCTCGCGCGCCGGCTCGGGGCGCCCATGGTGGTGTCCGAGATGATCGCCTCGGCGGCGATGGTGCGGGAGAACCGCACCACCCTGAAGATGGCCGAGGTGGACGGCTTCGGCGGGCCGGCCAGCGTGCAGCTTGCGGGCTGCGATCCGGCGGTGATGGCGGATGCCGCGCGGCTGGTGGTGGACCGCGGCGCCGCCCTCGTGGACATCAACTTCGGCTGCCCGGTGAAGAAGGTGGCGGTCGGCCAGAACGCCGGCAGCGCCCTGATGCGGGACGAGCTTCAGGCCGCCCGCATCCTGGAGGCCACCGTGAAGGCGGTGCCCGTGCCCGTCACGCTCAAGATGCGCATGGGCTGGGACCACCAGAGCCTGAACGCGCCCCGCATCGCCCGCATCGCCGAGGAGTGCGGCATCCGCATGGTGACGGTGCATGGCCGCACCCGCCAGATGTTCTACAGCGGCACCGCCGACTGGGCCTTCGTGGCCAGGGTGAAGCAGGCGGTCTCGATCCCCGTGATCGTCAACGGCGACATCCTGGGCCCCGAGGACGCCGCCGAGGCGCTGCGGCAATCGGGGGCCGACGGGGTGATGATCGGCCGCGGCTGCTACGGCCGGCCCTGGCTGCCGCGGCTCGTGGCCGACGCGCTGGCCGGGCGGGAGGCGAAGGAGCCCGACCTCGCCGCGCACTATGCCACGCTGCTCGAGCACTACCACGCCATGCTCTCCTACCACGGGCGGGATCCCGGGGTGCGGCTCGCGCGCAAGCATGTCGCCTGGTACTCGCGGGGCCTGCCGGGTTCGGCCGAGTTCCGCGCGCGGATCAACCAGGCCGAGACGGCCGAGGACGCCCTCGCGCTGATCGAGTCCTTCTACCGCCCCCTGATCGAATCCGGGGTGGAGGCCTCGCGCGAGGCCTTTCGCGAGGCCGGGCGGCTCGCGGCATGATCGCCATCGCCAAGCCTGCGGTCCCGCTCGCCCCGCCCGACGGGCTTGCGGTGCTGGGCGCGGTGCCGGTGCCCGTCGTCGTGCTCGACGGCGAGCTGCGCTTCCGCTTCGCCAACCCGGCCGCCGAGCTGTTCTTCGGCCTCTCCGCCGCCTCGCTCGCCCAGCTTCGCCTGTCCGACCTGCTGCCGGCGGACGGGCGGGTCTTCGCCCTGATCGGCCAGGTGCGGGCGCAGGATGCGCCGGTGTCCGACCACGGGCTCACGCTCGAGTCCCCGCGTCTGTTCCGCACCGACGTCACGGTGCACGGGGCGCCCTTCCCCGACATCGCGGGCGGCGTCGTGCTCGCGCTGCAGGACGGCTCGAAGGCCCAGAAGCTCGACCGCCAGCTGATCTTCCGCGGCGCGGCGCGCGGCGCCTCCGCCATGGCGGCGATGCTGGCGCATGAGGTGAAGAACCCGCTTTCGGGCATACGCGGCGCGGCGCAGCTCCTGGAACTCTCGACCACGGGCGCCGACCGCGACCTCTGCCTGCTGATCCAGGACGAGGTGGACCGGATCAAGGCCCTCGTCGAACGCATGGACATGTTCTCAGACCGGCCGGTGGAGTGCGCGGCGGTGAACATCCACGAGGTGCTCGGCCACGTGAAGCGCATCGCCGAGACCGGCTTCGCCGCCGCGCTGCGCATCCAGGAGGAGTACGACCCCTCGCTGCCGCCGGTGTGGGGGAACCGGGACCTGCTGGTGCAGATCCTCCTCAATCTCGTCAAGAACGCGGCCGAGGCGGTGGACCCGGCGAACGGCGAGATCCACCTCGCCACCTCCTACCATCACGGGGTGCGGATCGCCGTGCCCGGATCCTCCGAGCGCGTGCACCTGCCGCTGCAGGTGACGGTGCGCGACAACGGCCCGGGCGTGCCGGAGGAGATCCGCGCCAGCCTGTTCGAGCCCTTCGTCACCACGAAGCGCGGCGGGCAGGGGCTCGGCCTCGCGCTCGTGGCGAAGCTGGTGGCCGACCAGGGCGGTCTGATCGAGTGCGACAGCCGCCCCGGCCGCACCGTCTTCCGCCTCTCTCTTCCCGTCGCGCCGGCGGCGCCCGAGGCCGAGCCGCCCGCCGGCCGGAGGCGCCCATGACCGACCAGCGCACCGTCCTGATCGCCGACGACGACCGCGCCATCCGCACCGTGCTGACGCAGGCGCTCTCCCGCGCCGGCTACAACGTGCGCGCCACCTCCTCCGCCTCCACGCTGTGGCGCTGGGTGGAGGACGGGCAGGGCGACCTTGTCATCACCGACGTGATCATGCCGGACGAGAACGGGCTCGACCTGCTGCCGCGCATCAAGCGCGTGCGCCCCGATCTGCGGGTGGTGGTGATGAGCGCGCAATCCACCTTCACCACCGCGGTGAAGGCGGCGCAGCGCGGCGCCTTCGAATACCTGCCGAAGCCGTTCGACCTGAACGAGCTTCTGGCCGTCGTCGGCCGCGCGCTCGCCGCGCCGGCGCCGAAGCCGGAACCCGCGTCCGAGGAGAGCGGGGAGAAGCTGCCGCTGATCGGCCGCAGCCCGGCGATGCAGGAGATCTACCGCACCGTCGCCCGCCTCACCACGACCGACCTGACGGTGATGATCACCGGCGAGAGCGGCACCGGCAAGGAACTCGTCGCCCGCGCCCTGCACGACTACGGCAAGCGCCGCAGCGGCCCCTTCGTGGCCATCAACATGGCGGCGATCCCGCGCGAGCTGATCGAGAGCGAGCTGTTCGGCCACGAGCGCGGCGCCTTCACCGGCGCGCTGACGCGCGGGATCGGCCGCTTCGAGCAGGCGGCCGGCGGCACGCTGTTCCTCGACGAGATCGGCGACATGCCGCCCGAGGCGCAGACCCGGCTGCTCCGCGTGCTGCAGGAGGGGGAGTTCACCACCGTCGGCGGGCGCACGCCCATCAAGGCGAATGTGCGGATCGTCGCGGCGACGCACCGCGATCTGCGCCAGGCGATCCGCCAGGGCCTGTTCCGGGAGGACCTGTTCTACCGCCTGAACGTGGTGCCGATCCGCCTTCCCCCCTTGCGCGAGCGCCTCGAGGACATCGGCCTGCTTGCCCGGCACTTCCTGGAACGCGCCGCCGCGTCCGGCCTGCCGGCCAAGGTGCTGGACGCCGGGGCGATCGAGGTGCTGCGCCGCCATTCCTGGCCGGGCAACGTCCGCGAGCTCGAGAACCTGATGCGCCGGCTGGCCGCGCTGCACCCGGCCGAGACCATCGGCGCCGACATCGTGGCGGCCGAGCTGTCGGACGCCGCCCCGCCGGCCGAGCCCGCCGCTCCCGCCGGGGCCGACACGCTGGAACGCGCGGTCGAGCGGCACCTCTCGGCGGTGCTGGCGGCGCACCGCGAGGGCCTGCCGGTCACCGGCCTCTACGACCGCGTGCTGGCGGAGGTGGAGCGCCCGCTGCTCCGCCTCGCTCTCGCGGCCAACCGCGGCAACCAGATCCGCGCGGCGGCGATGCTCGGCCTGAACCGCAACACGCTGCGGAAGAAGATCCGCGATCTCGAGCTGCCGGTGACGCGCGGGCTCTCATGACGGGCTCCGGGCCGCCGCGCCGCAGACGGATCGCCGATCTGCTGCTCGGGCGGGCGGCGACCTTCGGGCTGGCGGTGCTCGCGCTCGTCTCCGGGGTGGCGACCTTCGTGCTGCTGTCGGGAGACAGCCCGCTCGGGCCCACGGGGCCCGGCGTCGCGGTCGCGATCATCCTCGCCAACACGGCGGTGCTGCTGCTGCTCGGCGGCGTCGTCGTCGGGCGGCTGGTGCGGCTGCTGGCCGAGCGGCGCCGCGGCTCGGCCGGGGCGGGGCTGCAGGTGCGGCTCGTGCTGCTGTTCGGCGGCGTGGCGGCGGTGCCGGCCCTGCTTGTCGCGGTGTTCGCCGCCCTGTTCTTCAACCTCGGCATCCAGGCCTGGTTCAGCGACCGCGTGCGCGGCGCTCTGGAGACCGCGGTGCTCGCCTCCCGCGCCTATCTGGACGACAACCGCAACGCCATCCGCGCCGACGCGCTGGCGATGGCCGCCGACCTGAACCGCGCCGCCCAGGCCTTCCTGCCGCAGAACCAGATCGCCTTCGCGCGGGTGCTCGCCACCCACACGGCGCTGCGCGGACTGACCGAGGCGCTGGTGTTCGAGCCCGCCTCGGGGCGCGTGCTCGCGCAGGCGGGGTTCTGGACCGGCACCGCGGTCGAGCCGCCGACCGCCGCGGCGATGGAGATCATCCGCACCGGCGAGGTGGCGGTGCTTCCGGGCGAGACGGAAGGGCGCGTCGCCGGCATCATCGCCCTCGACATCCCGCCCGCCCTCCTCGGCGGCCAGGGGGAGCAGCCGCTGATGCTCCGTATCGGCCGGCCCGTGGACCCGGGCGTGATCGAGCACCAGCGCAACACCGAACTCGCCTTCCAGGAATACGACCGGCTCGACCGCGACCGCGGCAGCCTCCAGGTCTCCTTCGCGCTGGTCTTCGCGATCGCCACGTTGCTCGTGCTGCTGGGTGCGGCGCTGATCGGGCTGATGCTGGCGACCCAGATCGCCGGCGCCATCGGCCGGCTGATCTCGGCCGCCGACCGGGTGCGCGGGGGGGATCTCTCGGTGCGCGTCGAGGAGGGCAGGGAGGACGACGAGCTCGGCCGGCTCGCCCGCGCCTTCAACCGCATGACGAGCCAGCTCTCGGCGCAGCGCGCCGAGCTGATGGAAGCCTACCGCCAGATCGACCAGCGCCGCCGCTTCATCGAGAGCGTGCTGGCCGGCGTCTCTGCCGGCGTCATCGGGCTCGACCCCCAGGGCCGGATAGACCTGCCGAACCGCAGCGCGAGCGCGCTGCTCGAGCGCGACCTGGAAGCGGCGATCGGCCGGCCGCTCGTGGACGTGGTGCCCGAGTTCGGGCCGCTGCTCGCCGCCGCCGCCGCCCAGCCGGAACGCCCCCGCATGGCGGAGATCCCGCTCTCCCGCCCCGGCGGCAGCCGCGTGCTGATCGCCCGCATCGGCAGCGAGATGCGCCGCGGCCGGGTGGCGGGCTTCGTGGTGACGTTCGACGACATCACCGAACTCCAGGCCGCCCAGCGCAAGGCGGCCTGGGCGGATGTGGCCCGGCGGATCGCGCACGAGATCAAGAACCCGCTCACCCCCATCCAGCTTTCGGCCGAGCGGCTGCGGCGGCGCTACCTCGCCCAGATACGCGAGGATCCCGAGACATTCCTGCAGCTGACCGACACCATCATCCGTCAGGTGAAGGACATCGGGCGGATGGTGGACGAGTTCTCGGCCTTCGCCCGCATGCCGCAGCCCGCGATCAGGCCCGAACGCCCGGAACGGCTGGTTCGGGAGGCGCTCGCCCTGCAGTCCGCCCGCCCCGGCATACGCTTCGAGTCGGAGATCGAGCCCGATCTCCCGCCCGTGGCCGCCGACCGGCGGCTGATCGGCCAGGCGCTGACGAACCTCCTGCAGAACGCGGTGGATGCCGTCGGGATGCGGGAGGGGGCCGGCCACATCATCCTGCGCGCCGCGCGCGAGGGGGAGGGGGTGGCCTTCTCCGTCCTCGACGACGGGATCGGCCTTCCGCCGGACGAGGACCGCGAGCGCTTGACCGAACCCTACGTCACGCACAAACCGAAGGGGACGGGGCTCGGACTCGCGATCGTGAAGAAGGTGATGGAGGACCACGGCGGGCGGCTGACGCTCTCCGACCGGGCGGACGGCCCGGGGGCGGTGGCGACACTGTGGCTGCCGCTCTCCGCCGAGTCCGCCCCCGCCAAGGCGGACGCCGCCCATGGCGCATGAGATCCTGATCGTCGACGACGAGCCGGACATCCGGGCGCTGATCGAGGGAATCCTCTCCGACGAGGGCTACCAGACGCGCCAGGCGCACGACGCCGACAGCGCCATCGCCGCCTTCCGCGCCCG
>JANWXJ010000139.1 GCA_025055335.1 Acetobacteraceae bacterium | reverse complement strand
CATCGCCGCGACGGCGGGGGCGGCGGCGGAGGCCCGCTGCGCCGCGAGCACGATTCCCGCGGCGTGGCGCGGGGCGGGGGCCTCGGCGGCGGCGCGCAGGGCGTCGAGGAGGAGGGCTTCGGCTTCGGGGAGGTCTTCCGGGCGGCGCATGGCGCGACGATATCGCGACTGCGAGTGAGTCGCAACTGAGTCGGGCGCCCCTCCCGACGCCACGGCGGTTGCCGCGCCCGCCAGACCCCGGCGAGACGTCCCCCGGTGCCCGCCACCCCCGTCGCGCCGCCTCTCGCCCTGCTGCTCGCTGCCGCCTTGGCCTGCGGCTGCGCGCGGCTTCCCGCCGGCGACGCCGCCGGCACCCCCGCCGCCGCCATCGCCGCGGCCGGGGTCGCGGTGGTATCGGATGCCGAGGGCTTCGCGCTGGGCGCGGCACCGCCGTGGCCCCGGACCTGCTGGTGACGAACGCCCATGTCGTCGGCGCGGCGCGGTCCCTGCTGCTCGTGCGGGAGGATGGCACGGCGAGCGTGCGCGCGGTGGTGGCGCGCCGCGTCGAGGGTGTGGATCTCGTGCTGCTGCGCGCGGAGGAGCAGGCGTTCCGCGCCCCGCCCTGCCTGCGCCCGACCCCGCTTGCCAGGGAGGCGGTGTGGGCGGTCGGCGCGCCACGGCTCGGGCCGGCGGTCGCGGCCGGCGAGATCGCGCGCGTCGCCGCGCGGCTCGAGGGCTTCGGTACCGGCTTCACCGCCCGGATGCCGGCGCTGATGGGCCATTCCGGCGGGCGGGTCGTGGACGCGGAGGGCTGCCTCCTCGGCATCGCCACCGCGCTGCCGGCGCTTGGCCTCTGGAGGCTGGTCGGGGCGCTGACCGGCGCCGATCTCGCCGGGCTGGCGGCAGGGCGGGGGCGGGAGGTGTTCGCCCTCGGCCTGCCGGCGGTCGCCGAGGCGCTGGCCGGGCTCTGATCGCAGGCCGTGCTTCCGGTCCGGCTTCCGTCATGCCATCGTCACGCGGGAGCCCGCGGAGGAGGATCAGACGTGACGCGGCGGACCCTTGCCGATGCGATCGCCGGGCAGTCCACCCTCACGATGCCGCCCTCGGCAACGATGCGCGAGGCCTGCGCCGCCATGCACGCCCGAAGGGTGGGCGCGGTTCTCGTGGTGGACGAGGACGGGCGGCTGATCGGCATCTTCACCGGCCGGGACGCGGTGGGCGCCCTGGCCCGCTGCGTGGACCCGGCGACCACCACCCTGGCCCAGGCGATGACGCCGAACCCCGCCACCCTCCCGCCCGACGCCGAACCGATCGAGGCGCTGCGGCTGATGCGCGACGGCGGCTTCCGGCATGTGCCGCTGGTGCGCGAGGGCAGGCCGGTCGGCGTCGTGTCCCGCTACGATTTCCGGGCGATGGAGAACCTGCGCATCGAGGACGAGATCGCGCTCTGGGAGCGCATCTGACCCGCGAAACGGGGGCTTGTTGCGGACGGGTGACGGCACCACGTGCTCGCTACCCCGGGGCCGGCCGCGCCCCCTCTGTCCCGTAAACCGCTGGAGCTTATCCCGATGATCCACCGCGTCGCCGCCTCGTCCCATTCCCGCGCCTCGACGCGGACGACGCTCGACGCGTTGCAGGAGATCGCCTCCGGCGGGCTGGCGGAACGGGCGAGGATCGAGAGCGTCGCCCGCATTCTCGTGCTGGCGCGGCGCGCCGCCGCGCTGGCCGGGCGCGGGCCGCTCGCCCGCGGCGAATCCCTCGTCGAGCGCACCGCCGCCCGCTGGGAGCCCTCGGAGATGACGGCGACCGAGTTCGCCGAACTTCTCACCCCGGCCGAGCGCGACCGCCTGATCGCCGCCGCGCCGGCCTGGGCGGCGGCGCAGCTGCCGGACGAGACGCGCCGGGCTGCCTGAGCCTCGGCCGCCACGCCGCGCGCCCGGCCGGGCGGTCTGCCGCCCCCTCGCGGCCCCGGCTCAGCGCAGGCCGCGCAGCCGCTCAAGCAGCGCGTCCACCTCGGCCGCCGTGTGGTACATCCCGAAGCCGAAGCGCAGCCGCTCGCCCCGCCGGTCGGTGACGATGCCGGCGGCGGCGAGACGCGCCTGCCACGACCCGGCGTCGGGCAGGGCGAAAGCCAGGAAATTGCCGCGCCGGGGTTCGGAGAGCGGGACCACGAGGCGCGCCGGATCGAGCCCCGTGCCGGCCAGCCCCGCGACGAACCGTTCCTGCAGCGCCACCGCGTGGGCATGGATCGTCTCCGGCGTCGCGCCGACACGGCCCGCCCAGCGCAGCGCCGCGCGCAGGCGGAACAGCGCCGTCGGGTCGAAGGTCGCGCCCATGAAGCGCCAGCCGTCGGCCGAGTAGGCGACGCCGCCCTGCGGCCCGGAGAGCGCGCCGAAGGCGGCGTACCAGCCGGTGTTGCGCGGCCGCGGCAGCCAGCCGGGCGGGCAGTGCAGGAAGCAGCAGCCCTCGCCCGCCATCGCGTATTTGTAGCCGCCGGCAAGGTAGAAGGCGCGCGACGCAAGCCGCGACCAGTCCACCGGCCGGGCCATGAAGCCGTGGTAGCCGTCCACCACCAGCACGGCCTCCCCGGCGGCCTCGGCCAGCTCGTCGAAGCCCTCGTTCGCGTAGCCGGACGAGAAGAACACCTCCGACACCCAGATCAGGTCGAAGCCGCCGCGCCGGGCCGCCTCGGCCATGCGCGGCAGGCAGTCCGGCCCGGGCTCTGCGGGGATGCGCGTGACCTGCGCGAGCCCCTCCTCCTCGAGCCGCGCCATCTGCCGGGAGAAGGAGTGGAACTCGGCGTCGGTGGAGAGCACCCTCGGCGGCCTTCCTGCCGGCAAGGCGGAGAGGATGCGCAGCAGGAACTCATGCGTGTTCGGGGCGAACACGATGGTCGCCGGATCGGGGAGCGACAGCCGCGCCGCCACCTCGGCCTGGCAATCGCGCAGCACGGCGCCGAGGATCTCGCCCCACTTGTCGTCCATCAGCCGCGCGGCGGTGTCCCAGGCTTCCACCTGCGCCTCCCGCGTCGCGTCCGGCCAGGGGTGGTGGCTGTGGGCGGCGAAGTGCAGCCGGCGCGGGTCGGCCGAGAGGAAGCGGGAGAAGTGGGGGCGGAGGTCGGGCAGCGCGCTCATGCCGCGCTTGCTACCCTGCCGCCGCGGCTTCGCGTAAGAGGGCGGGCACACCGGAGGCCAGACCCATGATCGTCGAAGGCGTCGAGACCGATTTCCGCCGCCAGATGTCCTATTCGGACTACCTCGGCCTCGCGCCGCTGCTGTCGGCGCAGAAGCCCCTCTCCACCGTGCATGACGAGATGCTGTTCATCATCATGCACCAGGTGCAGGAGCTGTGGATGAAGCTGCTGCTGCACGAGATGGACCTGGCGATGGACCGCATCCGTGCCGACGACCTGCGCCCCGCCTTCAAGGCGACGGCCCGCATCTCCCGCATCCAGGCGCAGATGGGGGCGGCGTGGGACGTGCTGTCCACCATGACGCCGCACGACTACCTCGCCTTCCGCGACCATCTCGGCTCCTCCTCCGGCTTCCAGTCCTGGCAGTACCGCGCCTGCGAGTTCCGCATGGGCGCGAAGAGCGACTTCATGCTGAAGCCGCACGCGCACGACCCGGCGCTGATGGAGAAGCTGATCCCGATCTACGAGGCGCCCTCGCTGTATGACGAGGCGCTGCGCCTCCTCGCGCGGCGCGGCATCCCGCTGCCGCCCGATGTAACGGAGCGCGACTGGCGCCAGCCCTACACCGCCCACCCCGCCGTGGAGGCGGCGTGGGAGACGGTGTACCGCAACGCCGAGCGCTACTTCGACCTCTACGAGCTGGCCGAGGAGCTCGTGGACATCGAGGACCAGTTCCGCGTCTGGCGCTTCCGCCACCTGACGACGGTCGAACGCATCATCGGCATGCGCCGCGGCACCGGCGGCTCGCCGGGCGTGCCCTATCTGCGCGCGGTGCTGGAGAAGCCGTTCTTCCCCGAACTCTGGTCCGTCCGGACGCGGCTTTGATGCACGTCAAGGCGCGAACCGGCCGGGCGGGGCAGGGTGGCGCGCGATGGACCTCTCCTGCCTGCATGACCTGACGGCGCTCGGCCCCGGGGGGCTTGCGGCGCTGACCGCGGCGCTGTTCCTCGCCGGGCTCGCAGGCGGCTTCACCCATTGCGCCGGCATGTGCGCGCCCTTCGTTCTGGCGCAGGGGGCGGCGCGGGCGGAGCGCGACCTCGCGGGCGGGATGTTGCGGCGCGTGTCGGGGGCGGCGCTGCTGCCCTACCACGCGGGGCGGATGCTGGGCTACGCCGCGCTCGGCGCGATGGCCGGCCTGGCGGCGGGGCTGTTCAGCGCGCTGCCCGGCCTGCGCTGGGTGCTGGCCGCGCTGCTGGCGGCGGCGGCCGTATGGATGTTGGCGCAGGGGGTGCAGCGGCTTGGCGTGCTGCTGCCGGCCTGGGCGCATCCGCCGCCGCTGCCGGTGCCGCGCGTGCTGGCGCGGCCGGTTTCGGCGCTGATGGCCTCGCCGACGGGGCTCGGCGGCGTCGGGCTCGGGCTGCTGGG
>JANWXJ010000114.1 GCA_025055335.1 Acetobacteraceae bacterium | reverse complement strand
TGCCGCCCGCGATCTCGCCGAAGGGCTCGAAGCGGCGGCCGGGCGTGGCGCGCCGCGTGACCAGGTTGACCGCCCCGCCGACCGCCGCCGAACCGTAGAGCGTCGAGAACGGCCCGCGGATGATCTCGATCCGCTCGATGTCGGCGAGCAGATCCTGGCCGGCGTCGAAGGCGCCATCCGGCGAGGAGGGGTCGTTCACCGGCACGCCGTCGAGCAGCACCAGCACCTGGTTCGAGTTCGTCCCGCGCAGGAACAGCCGGGCCATCTGCCCGGGCCCGCCCTGTTCGACGACGCGCAGCCCCGGCACGCCGGCGAGCGCCTCGGCGAGCGTCGTGGCGCCGCGCGCCTCGATCTCGGCGCGGGTGATCACCGTGGTCGCGGCGGGCACGCGCGTGGCCTCGGTCGCCACGCGCGTCGCCGTCACGATCGTCTCGGGCACGGCCTGCGGCTGTGCTGCGGCCGGTGCGGCGCAGGGCGTGATGGTCGAAAGGGGAAGGAGAAACAGAAGCGCACGTCGCATCGGGTGCCCCCGTGGCCAAGCACTGCGAATGGCCGGGGTCGCCCGCGGCGGCTCCGGCCGGTGGGCGTCGTGCTCGCATGCGGTGGCGTCGGGCGCGGAAGCCGCAGCCCGGGCCATGGTCCGTGGTGCCGGTGCACCCCGCCCGGCACGCGCGAAACGACTCTGCGCCGGCCGGTCTCCTGGCTTGCGGCTCTCCCGTCCCCGGGATCGGGGACGGTTCGCGCGGGGCCGCCTTCTCGCGCCAAACGGCGCAATGGCCTCCGGACCCGTGCTCGCCGCCTACAGTTGCGGGGGCAGCCGCCGACAGGTCCGGGCACCTGCCCGGGCATCCGGCGTTCCCGTTTCACCCCGTGTGGGGGCACCGGCGCATGGCGGCAGGCTAGGTGCGGCGCGCCGCTGCGGCAAGCCCGGGGCGTCAGCCGCCGAACAGCGCCTGGATCGCCGCGAAGGCGAGCCAGCCGACGCCGCCGATCACCGACAGCGCCAGCACCGAGGCGAAGACGCCGACCACCATGCCTGCGAGCACGGTAAGCGTATCCTCCTCGATCAGCCCGATCGCCATGATGGCGCAGGCAAGAGAGGGCGGGCCGTTGGTGAGGGGAAGCGGCACGATCACGAGCAGCGCGAGGAAGAAGGCATAGGCGCCGATCACCCGCTCTCCGGCCCGGCGCGTCAGCGCCGAGGGGCGGGGCTTGAGGAAGTACTCGACCCGCCGCAGCCAGGGCTGGGCGGCGACCGCGATCTTCTGCAGATCCTCCCGCCGGAGCGACCGGCGGGTGAGGAAGCCCGGCAGCCAGGGCATCGGCATCCCGATCGCGAGCTGCAGCGCCACGATCGCGAGCGGGACGCCGAAGATCGGCGAAAGCCCCGGGATGTAGATCGGCAGCAGGTTCGGGATGGCGAACAGCACGATCAGCAGCCCGTAGGAGCGCGAGCCGAAGGCGGCCATCAGTTCCCCGAGGGTGATCCGGGGCAGCGGCCAGTCCCGCGCGGTGGCGAGGATGATGTCGGAAACCGGGGTGCGCGGATGGTGTTCGGGCACATGCGGCCCGCGGGCACCGGCCGGAACCACCTCCGGCGCCGGCGTGCCGGGCCTGCTCCCCTGCGTCTCCTGTCCGTCCATCGCCTCTCCCTTGCGCCCCGCCGGTTGTGCCGCGGTGGCGGTTTCCCAAATGCCGCGCAGATAGCACCGCGCCCGGGGGGCGGAAATGCCCCGGGGCGCCGCCGCGCAGGGTTTTTTGCCGCCGCCGCCATGACCAGCCCCGCCCCCCGACTCGGCGCCGTGGACCTCGCCCTGTGCCTGTCGGTCGACTGCTCCTCGAGCGTGGATTTCGACGAGTTCGGCCTGATGCTCTCGGGCTACGGGGCGGCCTTCGCCGTCCCCGCCATCGCCGAGGCGATCGGCCTCGGGCGGCACGGGGCGATCGGGCTTGCCATGCTCCACTGGTCCGGCCCCGGGGCGCGGGACGTGGCGCTTCCCTGGGTGCGGGTGGAGCCTGCGGATGCGCCCGCGATCGGCCGGCGCATCGCGGAGTTGCCCCGCCTCGTGCCGCCCGGCGCCACCGCCCTCGGCGAGGGGATGGCCGGCGGCCTCGCCCTGCTTGCCGCCTTCCCCGGGGAGGCGACGCGGCTTGCCCTCGACGTCTCGGGCGATGGGCGCAACAACGCCGGCCGCCCGCCCGGCCCGGTGCGGGATCTGGCGGTGGCCGCGGGCGTCACCGTCAATGCCCTCGCCGTGGTGGACGAGGAGCCGGATCTCCTCGCCTACTACCTCGCCGAGGTGGTGGGCGGCCCCGGCGCCTTCGCCCTCGAGGCGGCGAGCTACCTCGACTTCGAGGAGGCGATCGCCCGCAAGCTCCTGCGCGAGATCCGCCCCGCCGCCGCCTCCTCCTGAAGGGTCGGCGGCTTGACAGCCGCGCCCCGTCCTGTGAGGCGGGATGGCGCCCCGGCCCCCCGCCGGGCGGGGCGGCGCCGCAGCGGCAGGGAGGAGGGCCGGACCCATGCAGTCGGATCTCGAGATCGCCCGCGCCGCGCGGCTCCGCCCGATCGAGGAGATCGCCGCCCGTGCCGGCATCCCGCCCGAGGCCCTCGAACCCTACGGGCGCTTCAAGGCCAAGGTGGCGATGGCCCCGAAGCAGGGGCCGCGGGGCGCGCTCGTGCTCGTCACCGGCATCAACCCCACCCCAGCCGGCGAGGGCAAGACCACGACGACGATCGGCCTCGGCGATGCGCTCGCCGCCCTCGGCCGGCGCGCCCTGATCTGCCTGCGCGAGCCTTCCCTCGGCCCCTGCTTCGGGGTGAAGGGCGGCGCCACGGGCGGGGGGCGCGCGCAGGTGGTGCCGATGGAGGACATCAACCTGCACTTCACCGGCGATTTCCACGCGGTGACGGCGGCGAACAACCTGCTCGCTGCGATGCTCGACAACCACCTGCATTGGGGCAACGCCCTGGCCGTGGATCCGCGGAGAATCTCCTGGCGCCGCGCCCTCGACATGAACGACCGCGCGCTGCGCGAGGCGGTGATCGGCCTCGGCGGAGCGGGCAACGGCGTGCCGCGGCAGGAGGGGTTCGACATCACCGTCGCCTCGGAGGTGATGGCCATCCTGTGCCTCGCCTCCGACCTTGCCGACCTGCAGGAGAGGCTCGCGCGGATCATCCCGGCCAGGCGGCGCGACGGCAGCGCCGTCACCGCGCGCGACCTCAAGGCCGACGGCGCCATGGCGGTGCTGCTGCGCGATGCCCTCAAGCCCAATCTCGTGCAGACGCTCGAGGGCACCCCGGCCTTCGTCCACGGCGGGCCCTTCGCCAACATCGCGCATGGCTGCAACAGCCTCGTTGCCACCCGCCTTGCCCTCTCCCTCGCCGAGGTGGTGGTGACGGAAGCCGGCTTCGGCGCCGATCTCGGCGGCGAGAAGTTCTGCGACATCAAGTGCCGGATCGGCGGGCTCGCCCCGGCCGCGGCGGTGGTGGTGGCGACGGTGCGCGCCCTCAAGATGCATGGCGGGGCGGCCAAGGCCGAGCTGGGGCGGGAGGATCTTGCGGCGCTGCGCCGCGGCCTGCCCAACCTGCAGCGCCATGTCGAGAACATGGGGCGCTTCGGCCTGCCGGTGGTGGTGGCGCTCAACCGCTTCACCGGAGACAGCGAGGGCGAACTCGCCCTGGTGCGGGAGGCGGCCGCCTCCTGGGGCACCGAGGCCGTGCTCTGCACCCACTGGGCCGAGGGCGCGGCGGGCGCGATCCCGCTCGCCGAGCGTGTTCTCGCCCTGATCGCAGCCGGGGGCGCGCGCTTCGCCCCGCTCTATCCGGACGCGCTGCCGCTCGCGGCGAAGCTCCGCGCCATCGCGACGGGGATCTACCGCGCCGCCGAGGTCTCCTTCGCCCCGGGGGTGGAGCGGCGGCTTGCGCAGATGGAGGCGGAGGGCTTCGGCCGCCTGCCCGTCTGCATCGCCAAGACGCAGTATTCCTTCAGCGCCGATCCTTCGCTGCTCGGCGCGCCCGAGGGCCATGTCCTGCCCGTGCGGGAGGTGCGGCTCTCCGCCGGCGCGGGCTTCGTCGTGGCGATCTGCGGGGATGTCATGACCATGCCGGGCCTGCCGCGCGTTCCCGCCGCCGAGGCGATCCGCCTCGACGCCGAGGGGCGCATCGAGGGCCTGTTCTGAGCGCCGGCGCCGGGATGGGCGCGGATCCGCTCGCGCGCTGGCTCGAGGAGGGGGCGCGCCGGCACCGCGCCGGCGATCTCGACGGGGCCGAGGCGCTCTATCGCCGCGTGCTGGCCCGCCGGCCGGAGGATCCGAACGCGCTGAACCTGCTCGGGCTGGTCGCGCGGGCGCGGGGGGATCTCGCGCAGGCGGTGGCGCTGTCGGGCAGGGCGCTCGCGCTTCGGCCCGGCAGCCCGGTATTCCTTGCCGCCCATGGCGCCGCGCTAGCGGAAGCCGGCAGGCTGGCCGAGGCGATCCCGCTCATGTCCGAGGCGGTGCGGCTGAGGCCGCAGGACGCGGTGTCGCTCCGCAACCTCGGGCAGGCGCTGGTGGCGGCCGGGCGCCCGGGGGAGGCGCTGGCCCCGCTCCGGCGGGCGGTGTCGCTCGATCCGGCCGCGCCCGAGCCGGCGCTGGCGCTCGCCCATGCGCTGCGCGAGGCGGGCGAGACGGTCGCGGCGGTGTCGGCGGCGGGGGAGGCGCT
>JANWXJ010000110.1 GCA_025055335.1 Acetobacteraceae bacterium | reverse complement strand
GGCCCGCCGGCGGGCCTGCCGCCGTCACATCACCAGCGCGGCGCGCTCGGCGGCGGCGCGGTGCCAAGCGCGGGCGGCGTCCTCGTCGAACAGTTCGGCAAGCTTCTTCATCATGGTGCCGCCGAGCTCCTCGGCGTCCACGATCGTCACGGCCCGGCGGTAGTAGCGCGTCACGTCGTGGCCGATGCCGATCGCAAGCAGCTCCACATCGCCCTCCCGCTCGATCTCGGCGATCACCGTCCGCAGGTGCTTCTCGAGGTAGTTGCCGGGATTGACCGAGAGGGTGGAGTCGTCCACCGGCGCGCCGTCGCTGATCACCATCAGGATGCGGCGCTGTTCGGGGCGGCGGATCAGGCGGCGATAGGCCCACTCCAGCGCCTCGCCGTCGATGTTCTCCTTGAGCAGCCCCTCGCGCAGCATCAGGCCGAGGGTCCGGCGCGCCCGCCGCCAGGGCGCGTCGGCCGCCTTGTAGATCACGTGGCGCAGGTCGTTCAGCCGGCCCGGATTGCGCGGCTTGCCGGCCTTCACCCAGGCTTCCCGGCTCTGCCCGCCCTTCCAGGCGCGGGTGGTGAAGCCGAGGATCTCGGTCTTGACGCCGCAGCGCTCGAGCGTGCGGGCCAGGATGTCGCAGCACATCGCCGCCACGCTGATCGGGCGGCCGCGCATCGAGCCGGAGTTGTCGATCAGGAGCGTCACGATGGTGTCGCGGAACTTCGCCTCCGTCTCGCGCTTGTAGGAGAGCGAATGCGTCGGTGTCGCCACCACGCGGGCGAGCCGCGCCACATCGAGCAGCCCCTCCTCGAGGTCGAACTCCCAGGCGCGCTGCTGCTGCGCGAGCAGCCGCCGCTGCAGCCGGTTGGCGAGCTTGGACACCACCCCCTGCAGGTGCTGCAGCTGCTGGTCGAGCTGGGCGCGCAGCCGCGAGAGCTCCTCCGGGTCGCACAGCTCCTCGGCGGGGATCTCCTCGTCGAACTGGCGGGTGAAGGCGCGGTAGGCCTGCTGGTCCTCGGCCGGCGGGGGCTCCTTGCGCTGCTGCGGGCCGCCCGGGCGCTCCTCGCCCTCGGCGCCGGGGCCTTCCTCCTCCTCGGCGCCCTCCTCGTCCTCGGCGGCCTCGCCCTCCATCGTCTCGGGCGAGGCGCCGAGCATCTGCTCGCTGTCCTCGCTGCGGGATTCGCCCTCGCCCCGCTGGTCCTGCTGGGGGGTGGATTCGGCGCCCTCCTCGCCGCCCTCCTCGTTCTCCTCGGCCTCGGCCTCGGTCTCGGCTTCCGCGAGGTCGAAGGCGGCGAGCAGCTTGCGGGCGGCGCGCGCGAAGGCGTCCTGGTCGGCCTGGGCGCTCGCCATCTCGTCGAGCGCGGCCTTCGCCCGCTCGTCCAGCCCCTCCCGCCAGAGCGCCAGCACGCGCTCGGCCGGCGGCGGCACCGGCTCGCCCGTCAGCCGCTCGCGCGCGAGCAGCGAGAGGGCGGCGGCGATCGGCAGCTGGTCCTTCCGCACCATGCGGTCGTAGCCCTCGGCCTCGCACTGCTCGATCAGCCGCGCGCGCAGGTTGGCCGCCACCCCGGCCATGTGCGCCGAGCCCACCGCCTCGCAGCGCGCCTGTTCGAGGGCGTCGAACACCTCGCGCGCCTCGCGGCTCGCCGGGCTGCGGGCGGCATGGGTGGCCTCGGAATGGTGGCGCAGCCGCAGCGCGATCGCGTCCGCCGCGCCGCGCAGCCGCGCCATCTCGGCCGGCGGCAGGCTGCGCGTCGGCATCGGCAGGCGGGCGCGCTTGCCGGACAGCCCCGCGGGGCCGGGCTGGAAGGCCACCTGCAGGTCCGTCTCGTGCGCCATGGCGCGCAGAGCGCCGGCGGTGGCGCGCTTGAACTCCTCCTGGCGGGTCGGGTCGCGCGTCGCGCCGCTCACGGGCCGCGGCCTCAGCCGGCCTTCTTCTGCGGCAGGCCGGTCGGGATCTCCTCGTTGAAGCAGCGCTGGTAGTATTCCGCCACCGTCGCCCGCTCGGCCTCGTCGCACTTGTTGAGGAAGGTCAGGCGGAAGGCGAAGCCCACATCGCCGAAGATGCGGGCGTTCTCCGCCCAGGTGATGACGGTGCGCGGGCTCATCAGGGTCGAGATGTCGCCGGCGATGAAGCCCGCGCGCGTCAGGTCGGCCAGCGCCACCATCTGCTCCACCTGCCGGCGCGCCTTGGCGTCCTTCGGGTCGATGCCGAGCTTCGCCAGCACGATCTCGACCTCCTGCGCATGCGGCAGGTAGTTCAGCGTGGCCACGATGTTCCAGCGGTCCATCTGGCCCTGGTTGATCTGCTGCGTGCCGTGATAGAGCCCCGTGGTGTCGCCCAAGCCCACCGTGTTCGCGGTGGCGAACAGCCGGAAATAGGGGTGCGGGCGGATCACCCTGTTCTGGTCGAGCAGCGTGAGCTTGCCCTCCACCTCGAGCACGCGCTGGATCACGAACATCACGTCAGGCCGCCCGGCGTCGTACTCGTCGAACACCAGGGCGCAGGGGTGCTGCAGCGCCCAGGGCAGGATCCCTTCGCGGAACTCGGTCACCTGCTTGCCGTCCTTGAGAACGATCGCGTCCTTGCCGATCAGGTCGATGCGGCTGATGTGCGAATCGAGGTTGACGCGGATGCAGGGCCAGTTCAGCCGCGCCGCCACCTGCTCGATGTGGGTCGACTTGCCGGTGCCGTGGTAGCCCTGCACCATCACCCGCCGGTTGAAGGCGAAGCCCGCCAGGATGGCGAGGGTCGTGTCGCGGTCGAAGCGGTAGGCGGGGTCGAGGTCCGGGACATGCTCGGTCCGGACGGAGAAGGCGGGAACCTCCATGTCGGAGTCGATCCCGAAGGTCTCGCGCACCTTCACCCGCGTGTCGGGGACGGAGATCGCCGCGGTCGGCAGGATGTCGGGCGCGGTGGCGAGGTCTGCCATGCTCTGTCCTGTGCTGTCCTCAGCCCGCGGCGCGGGCTTCGCCGCCGGCATTCGCCGCCGCCGGCAGGGTGGCGAGCCGCTTCTTGATGAGCGAATAGGCGCGGTTGATGTCCTTGAGGCGCTCCTCCGCCGCCTTGTCGCCGCCCGTCGAGTCCGGGTGGTGCGCCTTGGCGAGTTCGAGGTAGCGGGCGCGCAGCCCCTCCTCGTCCACCGGCCAGCCGAGGCCGAGCACGTCGAGCGCGGCGCGGAGTTCGGGCGGCGCCTCCTTCCGCGTCTTGTGCTGCGGCGGCGGCATGGCGCCGAGGATGCCCATCGGGTCGCGGAAGATCTCGGGCCCCGGCGGCTTGCCGCCGAGCCGGCCGAGCGGCCATGTCGGCCGCTGCCAGCCGGTGTCCTCCCGCAGGTGCTGCTCGATCTCCTCCGGGCTCATGCCCCGGTAGAAGTCCCACGCCTGGTTGTAGGCGCGCACATGCGGCAGGCAGAAATGGAAATAGTCCCGAAGGCGCGTGCGGTCGCGCGGGGCGCGGTACTCGCCGGGCGCGTCGCAGCCGGGGGCGTCGCATTTGCGGGTGGCGGTGCCGGGTGTGGTCCGCTCCATACCAGTCGCTCTTTCACGTCGCGGCATGGCGCCCCTTATGGGCGCGCTTCCCCGGGCCGGCAAGCACTTGAATCGCCCCTTGGCGACAGGCGCATGACAGGCGACATGACAACGCATGACGACCCGCGCCGACCGCATCCGCCGCACCCTCGAGGCCCGCTTCGCCCCCGCCGAGGTGCTGGTGCGCGACGACAGCGCCCGCCATGCCGGCCACGCCGGCGCCGCGCCTGGGGGGGAGACGCATTTCGACGTGCTCGTGGTGTCCCCGGCCTTCCGGGGGCAGGGCAGGCTCGCCCGCTCCCGCGCCGTGCACGAGGCGCTGGCCGCCGAGTTCGCCTCCGGCCTGCACGCCCTCTCGCTCACGCTGCGGACCCCCGAGGAGGCGGCCGGCAGCGGCTGAATGCCGCCTTCACCCCCCCTCGGCCTTGCGGGCCCGCCAGGCGGCGGCGAAGGCGGGCCATTGCCGCGCCACCACCGGGCTGTCCGGGGCGTAGGCGTGGCAAGTGCCGATGATGGCGGGGCGGGAGGGGTCGTCCGACTGCCGCTCCCGCTCGCGGCGGCGCACCGGCTGCAGGGTCTGGAACGCGACGGTCGCCATCTGCGCCAGCATCTCCCGCAGGTGGGTGCAGCCCTCGACGCCGCCGAGCCGCTCCTTCACCGCCCGGCTGAAGCCCGGCCCGATCGCGACGCCGGCAAGCCGGGAGAAGTTGGCCGCGACGGCGGGGCAGATGGCGTAGGGCGTGTGGTCGGATACCGCCTCGCAGGCGCGGATCACCATGTCCTCGTCCACCGTCAGGCGGATCCACATGCCGTGCAGCGGCTCCCCGGCCTCGATCCGGCCGCGGTCGAAGTTGTCGAAGGAATAGGGCTTGGTGTCCGTCAGGTGGCCCTCGATGTCGAACAGACCGTCCGGGCGCTGGTAGCCCTCCATCGTCAGGCGGCGCGTGTGCAGGTGGCGGCGGTCGGCGACGGGCGGAGAGAGGGGCATGGCGTCGGGTCCGATGCGTCGGCGGAAGGGGGCGGCGGGGGCTCAGGCGGCGCCCGCCTCGGCCAGCACCGCCTCGACATCGGCCTCGGCCACCTCGGCGGTGAAGGCCTCGCCCGGCGCGCGCAGCAGCACGAAGCGAAGCCGCCCCTCGCGCGCCTTCTTGTCCGACTTCATGCGGGCAAGCAACGCCGCGGCGGAGGGGATGCGCGGCAGGTCGGACAGCCGCGCGGGAAGCCCGACGGCGGCAAGATGCGCCTCGATCCGCGGCGCAAGCGCCGGATCGGCATGGCCGAGCCGGGCCGACAGCCGGGCGGCAAGCGGCAGGCCGACCGCCACCGCCTCCCCGTGCAGAAGCGTGCCGTCGAAGCCGAACTCCGCCTCGATGGCGTGGCCGAAGGTGTGGCCGAGATTGAGCAGGGCCCGGCCGCCTTCGGCGCTTTCCTCCCGCTCGTCGGCGGCCACCACTTCGGCCTTGAGGCGGCAGGACTCCACCACCGCCACCGCGAGCCGCGCGGCATCGCCCGCGACGGCGGCGGGGCCTTCTGCCTCGCACCACTCGAACAGCGGGCCGGAGAGCAGCCCGTGCTTCGCCACCTCCGCCCAGCCGGCGCGGAGTTCCCGCGGCGGCAGGGTGGCGAGCGCCCCGGTGTCGGCCAGCACGATCCGCGGCTGGTGGAAGGCGCCGACGAGGTTCTTGCCCTGCGCCGTGTTGATGCCGGTCTTGCCGCCGACCGAGGAATCCACCTGGGCGAGCAGGGTCGTCGGCACCTGCACGAAGGGCAGGCCGCGCAGCGTGACGGCGGCGGCGAATCCGGCGAGATCCCCGACCACCCCGCCGCCGAGCGCGACCACCGCGCTCCGCCGGTCCACCCCGGCGGACAGCAGCCCCTCCGCCACCTCTGCCAGCAGGGCGAAGGATTTCGCCGATTCGCCCGGCGGCAGGACGATCTCGGTCAGGATCGTGAAGCCGGCCTCGGCCAGCCCCTCGCGCAGCGCCGGCAGATGCAGCCCGGCGACGGTGGAATCGGTGATCACCGCCACCCTGCGCGAGGGCAAGACCGGCGCGAGATGCGACCCCGCCCGGGCGATCAGCCCGGGGCCCGTCAGCACCGGGTAGGAGCGGTCGGCGAGCGCCACCGTCAGGCGCTGCGGCGGCGTCCAGGCGGCGATCGCCTCGGCCACCCGGCGGGTCGTCACCTCGGGGCTGTCGTCCATGCAGTCCACCACGATGTCGGCCTCGGCATAGCAAGGATGGCGCGCCGCCATCAGGCGCTTCAGCACGGCTTCCGGATCCTGGCCGACGAACATCGGCCGGTGGTCGCGCCCGGCCACACGGCGCAGCAGGGTGGGCAGGCGGCAGCGCAGCCAGACCGTGATGGCGCCGGAGCGGCGGATCAGCGCGCGCGTCGCCGGGTCGGCGAAGGCGCCGCCGCCGGTGGCGACGACGATCGGTCCCTCGGCGATCAGGCGGGCGATCACCCGCCGCTCGCCGTCGCGGAACCCGGCCTCTCCCCAGCGGGCGAAGATCTCGGTGATCGGCTGGCCGGCGGCGGCCTCGATCTCCTGGTCGGCGTCGCGGAACTCCCGCCCGAGCCTGGCCGCAAGCCGCCTGCCGATCGCCGACTTCCCTGCCCCCGGCATGCCGACGAGCAGGATCGGCGCCGCCTCCGGCCGGACGCGGACGGGCGCGCGGGTGTCCTGGCTGTTGCACGTCATGTCCCCTCAAGGTAGCACAGCCGTCATGCCGAGCGAGCCAGCGACCGGGGGCGGCCGATGCGGCGTTCCCTCCTAATCATGCTTCTCCTGCTGGCGCTGGGCGGCGTCGCCGGCGTGCTTCTTCTTGCCGCCTTCCCGCCCGAGATCGAGCCTGTGCGGGTCGAACGGGCGATCCCGAACGAGCGTTTCGGCGGGCGCTGAGATGGCGCGGCCGCAGCGGCCCGATGGCGGGGCGGCAGGCGGCGCG
>JANWXJ010000094.1 GCA_025055335.1 Acetobacteraceae bacterium | reverse complement strand
GCCGCATGTGCAGCGCGAACCCGCGGCCCCGGCCCGACCGAGGGGGCCGCCCCCCGGCCCCGCCCGGCCCCGCCGCGCAGCCAGCGGCGCCCGCCCCTCAGGCCAGCCGCAGCGCCTCCGCGGGCGGCAGGTATTGCGGGAAGTAGAAGTCGCTCGCCGCGAGGGGTGTGGCGATGTCGAAGGTGGTACGGATCGTCTCGATCGCCTGCTGCACCCGCTCCATCGTCAGCGCGCCGAAGCCGCCCGCCGCCACCTCGGGCGTGCGGATGAACTCGAAATTGGCGAGCAGCCGCTCGCGCTCGAGCGCGGCCGGCGCCGTCGGGTCGCGCCGGGTCAGCGCGGCGATCGCCTGGTCGGGCTCGCGCAGCGCTTCCTGGTGGCCGCGGATGATGGCGCGGATCATGCCCGTCACCACGCGCGGATTGGCTTCCGCATAGGGCCTGCGCACCTGCAGCGCGGTGGAGAGCAGCACCACCCCGAAGGCGGAATAGCGCCAGGAGACGATCTCGGCCGGATTGACGCCGACGGCGCGCAGGCTGAACACGCCCGAGGTCTCGAAGCCGGTGATGGCGTCCGCCTCGCCGCGCGCCAGCATGGGCTCGCGCAGCTGCGGCGTGACGGTGATCCAGCGGATGGTGGACACATCGAGCCCGACCGCGCGGGCGAGGGCCGGGAAGAACTGCCGCCCGGCATCCGTCTCGGGCGCGGCGATCCGCTTGCCGGCAAGCTCCCGCGGGTGGGAGATGCCGGTGCGCCGCAGCGTCATGGCGGCAAGCGGGCTGCCCTGCTGCAGCACGAAGGGGGTGATCAGATCCACCCCCGGATTGGTCAGCCGCATGCGGATGACGGGCGAGACGTCTCCCACCCCGAAATCGTAGGATCCGGCGGCCACGCGCGTCGGCGTGTCGCCCGAGCCGAAGCCGCGGTCGATCGTGACGTTCAGGCCCTCGTCGCGGAAGTAGCCGCGGTCGAGCGCGAGCAGATAGCAGGACTGCGGCCCCTGGAAGGCCCAGTCGAGGATGAAGCGCACCGGCGTCAGCGCCGCCTGGCCCTTCGCCACATGGGGCGCCGACAGCGCCAGGCCGCCGCCGGCCAGCAGAAGCCGCCGGCGCGTCGGCCCGGCGGGAATCGCTCGGTCTGTCATCTGGATCCCGTCTCCCTTCGGCGCGGCAGCCTCGGCCGCGCATGCCTTCACCCTAGCAGAGGCGCCGCCAGGGCGATCCGCGCAGGGGCGGCTTCCCATGCGGCATCCGCAAGCATCCGATGGCGTTTCTGCCGTCTTCTTCGGCGTGCTGCCGAAAAACCGGGCGCCGCTTGACGCGCCCGCGCGCGGGGCCGATTGCTCCCTCTCCCGCATGCCGGACCGACCATGCCCCGACCCGAGATCCTGATCCTCTCCCCCGCCCTGCCGCCCGAGACGCTTGCCGCGCTTGCGGAACGCTTCACCTGCCACGGCCCGCCGCGGGGCGATCTCGACTCGCTGCTGTCCGCCCACGGCCCGCGCATCGCGGGCATCGCCACCACGGGGCGGGAGAGGCTCGACGCCGCCATGCTCGAGCGTCTGCCGGCCCTCAAGGTGGTGGCCTGCATGACCGCCGGCACCGAAGGGATAGACGACCGCGCTCTCGCCGCCCGCGGCATCCGGCTCCGCACCTCCGGCCCGGTGCTCGCCGATGATGTGGCGGATCTCGCGATCGCGCTCCTGGTCATGGCGCGCCGGCGCCTCGTGCAGGCGGATGCCTATCTGCGCGCCGGGGAATGGGCCAAGGCGCCCTTCCCGCTGCAGCGCAGGATCGCCGGGCGGCGGCTCGGGCTGCTCGGCATCGGCCATCTCGGCCGCGCCATCGCCCGGCGGGCGGAGGCGATGAACGTCTCGCTCCGCTACTGCGCCCGCAGCCGCCGCCCCGATCTGCCCTGGCCCTTCCACCCCGATCCCGTCTCCCTCGCCGCCGATTCCGACATGCTGATCGTCTGCTGCACCGGCGGGCCGGAGAACCACGGGCTCGTGGGCGAGGCGGTGTTCCGCGCCCTCGGGCCCGAGGGCACGCTCGTGAACGTCTCGCGCGGGGAGGTGCTGGACGAGGAGGCGCTGATCGCCGCGCTGGAATCGGGGGCGCTCGGGTCGGCCGGGCTCGATGTCTTCCGCAACGAGCCCACGCCCGACCCGCGCTTCGCGCGGCTGCCCAACGTCGCGCTCGCGCCGCATGTCGGCAGCGCGACGGTGGAGACGCGGGCGGCGATGGCGGCCTCGGTGGTGACGGCGCTGGTCGAGGCGCTCGGCTGAGGGGCTTGCGGCGCGCGGCCGCCGCGCGCGACGATCGCGTTGCGGCGCAGCACGGCGGCGGCGCGCGGAGCGGGACGGCCGATGAACCTCGAGCAGACGACCCTTGTCGCCATCCTCGCGCTTGCGATCGCGGGATTCATCTGGGGGCGCTTCCGCCACGACCTCGTGGCGCTCGCCGCCCTCCTCGCCGCCGCGGTCGCCGGGCTCGTGCCCGCGGCGCAGGCCGTCGCCGGCTTCGGCCACCCGGCGGGTGTCACCGTCGCGGCGGTGCTCGTGCTGTCCGGGGCGCTGCAGCGCACCGGCGTGGTGGACGAATGGACGCGCCGGCTCCTGCCCTCGGAGGCCGGGCCCTCCCTCACCATCGCCGCGCTGTGCGCCTTCGTGGCGTTCCTCTCCTCCTTCATGAACAACATCGGCGCGCTGGCGCTGGTGATGCCGGCCGCGATCCAGGCGGCCGCGCGGCTCGGCGTCCCGCCCGGGCGGCTGCTGATGCCGGTGTCCTTCGCCTCGCTGCTCGGCGGCATGACGACGCTGATCGGCACGCCGCCCAACCTGATCGTCTCCGGCTTCCGCGCCGAGGCGACGGGCGCGCCCTTCGCCATGTTCGACTTCTCTCTGGTCGGCGTGCCGGTGGCGCTCGCCGGGGTCGCCTTCATCTCGCTGCTCGGCTGGCGCCTCGTGCCGCGGCGCGACAGCGGCGCCGACCGTTCCTTCGACATCGGTGCCTACCTGACGGAGGCGCGGGTGCCCGAGAAGGCGAAGGCGGCCGGCATGCCGCTCGCCGAGATCGAGGCGGCGCTCGCCAAGGCCGATGCGCAGGTGGTCGGCTTCATCCGAGACGGGGAGCGCATCGCCGCGCCCGATCCGCGCTGGCGCGCCCGCCCCGGCGACGTCCTGGTGCTGGAGGCCGAGCCGCGCGCCCTCGCCTCCGCCCTCTCCGGCCTCGGCCTCGTGATCGAGGAGGCGAAGGCCGCCGAGGAGGAGGGCGCGCCGCGCCGCGCCGCCGCCGGCGCGGAGCTCCGGCTGGTCGAGCTCGTGCTGCGCCCCGGCTCGCCGATCGCGGGCCTGTCCGCCGCCGACATCCAGCTTCGCCGGCGCCATGGCGTCTCGCTGCTGGCGATCTCGAGGCAGGGGCGGCGGTCGGTCGCGCGGCTCCGGCAGACTCGCTTCGCCGCGGGGGATGTGCTGCTGCTGCAGGGGCCGCCGCAGGCTCTGGCCGAGTTCGCCGCCGCCGCCGGCGCGGTGCCGCTGGCCGAGCGGCCGCTTGCGCTGCCGGACCGCAAGCGCGGCGCCCGCGCCGCGGGGATCTTCGCCGGGGCGGTGGCGGCGGCGGCGAGCGGCCTGCTGTCTCCGGCGCTCGCCTTCGCCGGCGGCGCCCTGCTCGTCGTCGCCGCGCGGGTCCTGCCCGTCCGCCGCCTGTACGAGGACATCGACTGGTCGGTGATCGTGCTGCTCGGGGCGCTGATGCCGGTCGCGGCGGCGCTGGAGACGACGGGTGCCGCGGCCCTCCTCGCCGGCGGGTTGCTGGCGCTGGTCGGGCCGGGCAGCCCGGCGCTCGTGCTGCTGGTGCTGATGGCCTGCACCGTGGTTCTGACGGACGTGATGAACAACGCCGCCACGGCGGCCGTGATGTGCCCGATCGCGATCGGCGCCGCCGGGGCGCTCGGCGTCTCCCCGGATGCCTTCCTGATGGGCGTCGGGATCGCCTCCTCCTGCGCCTTCAACACCCCGATCGGCCACCAGAACAACACGCTGATCCTCGGGCCCGGCGGCTTCCGATTCGGCGACTACTGGCGCATGGGCCTGCCGCTCGAACTGCTGGTGCTGGCGGTGTCGGTGCCGCTGCTGCTGGTTGCGTTCCCGCCCTAGCCGGCGCAAGGGGCGGAGGGCGCGGTGCGACGGGGGGCGAGGGCATCCCCACCGCCATGGCGCCCCGCCCGGAGGCCCTGCG
>JANWXJ010000060.1 GCA_025055335.1 Acetobacteraceae bacterium | reverse complement strand
CGCAGGGCGGCACCGCGCAGGCCGCGCTTGCGGCGCAGCCGGGGCGGCCGCGCCGCCCCTACCCGGCCTTCTCCCAGCCCGTCGCCGTCTGCTTCCAGTAGGCGAGGTCGTGCCCCGCCGCCTTCGCCGCCGCCCAGCGCCGGCGCGCCGCCGCCACCGCCTGCTCGCTGCCGCCGTCGAACAGGTCGAATACCCGGTCGAAGGCGTCGTGCGCGGCGCTTTCCGCCCCGTCCAGCAGGAACAGGTAGCGCGCGCCGTTCGGCGCCGGGCCGTCCTCCGTGGTCAGCCAGATCGGCTGCAGGTCGGGGTTGCCGGTGGCCGGCGTGCCGTGCGGCAGCCAGTCCGGATCGGGGCAGGTCCAGAGCGCCGAGTCGAGTGCCGCGATCCGCTCCTTCACGGGCGAGAGCACCATCGCCCGCCCGCCCTCGGCCAGCACGCGGCCGAGCAGCTTCGGCAGCGCCGCCTCCGGCCCCGTGCGCGTCAGGTGGTAGAAGCCGATGCGCGCCATCGCCTAGAGCCGGTGCGGATCCTCGAAATGCCGCGCGACCAGCCGGTCGAGCAGCCGCACCCCGAAGCCCGAGGGCATTCCCTTCGGGCCGAAGGGGCCCGCTTGCGCAAGGCTCTCCACCCCTGCGATGTCGAGGTGGCCCCACGGCACATCGCCCGCGAACTCGCGCAGGAAGGCGGCGGCGTGGCAGGCATCGGGCAGGAAGCGCCCGCCCCAGCCCTCGCCCTTGCCGGCGGGAACGCAATGCCGCAGGTCGGCGATGTCGCTCTCGAGGTCGCGGCGGTGCCGCTCGCCGATCGGCAGCGGCCACAGCCGCTCGCCCGTCGCCTCGCCGGCGGCGGCAAGCGCCGCCATCAGCGGCGGATCCGAGCCGAACAGCCCGGCGCGGTGGTGCCCGAGCGCCACCACCACCGAGCCGGTCAGGGTGGCGAGTGTCACCATCGCCGCCGGCCGCAGCACGCGCCGGGCATGGGCGAGCGCGTCGGCGAGCACGAGGCGGCCCTCGGCATCGGTGTCCACCACCTCGACGCTCCTGCCGTCCAGCATGCGGAGCACATCGCCCGGCCGGCAGGAGGCGGCGCCGAGCGCGTTCTCGGCGATCGCCAGCACCGCCGCGGCCGGGGCGGAAGAGCGGCGCCGCGCCAGCGCCAGCATCGCCCCCGCCGCCGCCGCCGCCCCCGCCATGTCGGCGCGCATCTCCTCCATGCCCTTGGCCGGCTTCACGCACACCCCGCCGGTGTCGAAGGTGATGCCCTTGCCGACGAACACCACCGGATCGGCCGGGATCGAGCCGCGCCAGCGCAGCGTGACGAGATAGGGGCCGCTCGTGGCCGCCCCGCCCACGGCGCACAAGCCCCCCGCCCCCATGCGGGCAAGGCGCTTCGGCCCGATCACCTCCACCGCAAGATCGGCCTCCTCGAGGGCGGCGAGGCGGTCGGCGAAGGCGCGGGGCGGAAGCAGATTGCCCGGCAGCGCCACCAGATCGCGCGCGAGACGCACGCCTTCGGCCACCGCCTCGGCCGCCTCGAGCGCCGGGCGGAGGGCCTCCTCCTCCCCGCACAGCAGATCGAGGCGCCTCGGCGGCGAAGGCCAGGGTTCCGCGCGGGGCACGGGCGGCGTCCAGGTGGCGATCAGCGCCCCTTCGGCGAGCAGCGCCGCATCGGCCGGCGCAAATCCGCGCACATCCATCGCCACCCGCTCCGGCGCGGCGCGGTCCTGCGGCCACAGCGCACGCAGCCCGGCGGCGCCGGCGCGCAGCAGCGCCGCCGGCGAACCGTCGCCGCAGCCGACGAGCACCGCCTCGCGCGGGAGGAACAGCCGCAGCGCCTCGCCCTTCGCGGCGTCGAAGCCGGCGGCTGCGGCGGCCTCGGCGAAGGGGGGCGGTGCGGCGCCGCGCAGCGGCAGGATCAGCGGGCGTCCCTCCGGCGCCCCGCCGGGGCGCGGCCTGAGCCTCATCCCTCGTAGTGCTCGGCCACCAGCCGATCGAGCAGCCGCACGCCGAAGGCGGTCGCGCCCTTCGGCACGGTGGCGTGGTCCTTCGTGGTCCAGGCGGTGCCGGCGATGTCGAGATGCGCCCAGGGTGTGGCCTTGTCGGTGCCGCGGCCCTGCACGAAGCGCTGCAGGAACTGCGCCGCCGTGATCGCCCCGCCGTCGCGGCCGCCGACGTTCTTCATGTCGGCGATGTCGGACTTGAGCTTCTTGTCGTACTCCTCGCCGAGCGGCATGCGCCAGCAGTGCTCGCCCACCGCCTCGCCGGCGGCGACGATCTGCTGCGCGAGCTCCTCGTTGTTGCTGAACAGCCCGGCGTGCTCGTGGCCGAGGGCGATGATGATCGCGCCCGTGAGGGTGGCGAGATCCACCATGAGGCGCGGGCCGAAGCGGTCCTGCGCGTAGTGCATCACATCCGCCAGCACGAGTCGCCCTTCGGCGTCGGTGTTGATCACCTCCACCGTCTGGCCCGAGGCGGTCTTCACCACGTCGCCCGGGCGCTGGGCGGTGCCGGAGGGCATGTTCTCGACGAGGCCGAGCAGCCCGACCGCGTCCACCTTCGCCTTCCGCCCGGCAAGCGCCGCCATCAGCCCGGCCACCGTGCCGGCGCCGGCCATGTCCCACTTCATGTCCTCCATGCCGGCGGCGGGCTTGATCGAGATGCCACCCGTATCGAACGTCACGCCCTTGCCGATGAAGCAGAGGGGCTTCGCGCCCTTCTTCTTCGCCCCCTCCCAGCGCAGCACCACCATCCGGGGTTCGTTCGCCGAGCCCTGCGCCACGCCGAGCATGGCGCCGAAGCCGAGCTTCCGGAGCTCCTTCGGCCCCATCACCTCGACGGCGAGGCCGAGCTTCTCCAGCCCCTTGCAGCGTTCGGCGAACTCCGCCGGGGTGAGGACGTTCGGCGGCTCGCTCACCACCTCGCGGGTGAAGAACACGCCCTCGGCCACCGCCTTCCGCGGCGCGAAGGCGGCCTTGGCCTTGGCGGCCTCCTCCGTCAGCACCGGCAGGGCGGAGAGTTTCGGCTTGTCCTCCGGCTTCTCGGTGGTGCGGTACTTGTCGAAGCGCCAGTGGCGCAGCACCGCCCCGAGCGCCACCTCGGCCGCCGCCTCGGCCCCGCCGGCAAGGCGCGCGTCGAGCACCGCCTTCTCCTCCTTCGCCAGCGCCGCCGCCGCCGCGCCGCCGGCCGCCTCGCGCCCCTTGGCGTCGAGGGAGGCCCGCGGCCCGAGGCCGATCGCGACGATCTTGGCAAGCCCCCCGCCCGGGGCGAGCAGGGTGGCCGTCTGCCCCTTCTTGCCGGTGAAGGCCGCCGCCTCCAGGCCGCGGCGGAGCGCCCCGGCCGTCGCCTCGTCCCAGGGGCCGAGCGCGCCCGGCACGTCCTCCTCGGCGAGCAGCAGGGCGAGCGCGCCGGAGGAGGGAAGGGAGGGCTTGGCGAAGGAGATGTCGAGCATGGTCTTTTCCGATGGCAGAATGGCCGGCTGCGGGCGGCAAACGCCGCACGCTACCACCCGCCCCGGGCGCGGCAAGCCGGGCCGCGGCCCCCGCCCGCGAGCGGGCAAGGCCGGGCCGCCGCGAAGGCGGCGCGCGGGGCCCTTCCGGCGCATCCGCCCCGGCGCCTGTTCCCGCCGGGACGGCAAGGCGGTAGGAGCCGCCCATGGAGGACGACGCGCTTCTCGAGCTTGCCGCCCGCCTCGCCCGAGAGGCGGGGCAGGCCATCATGGGCATCCGCGCCGCCGGCTTCGCGGTGGGCCGCAAGACCGACCGCAGCCCCGTCACCGCCGCCGACCACGCCGCCGAGGCGCTGATCGTCGAGGGGCTGCGCGCCGCCACCCCGCAGATTCCGGTGATCGCCGAGGAGGAGGTGGAGGCCGGGCTCGCCCCCGCGCCGGGCCGCGAATACTGGCTGGTGGACCCGCTCGACGGCACGCGCGATTTCGCCGCCGGGCGCGAGCATTTCGCCGTCAACATCGGGCTGGTGCGGGGCGGGCGGCCGGTGCTCGGCGCGGTTGCCGTGCCGGCCAGGGGCGAGGTGTTCGGCGGCATCGTCGGCGGCGGCGCCTGGAAGGAGGACGCCTCCGGCCGCCGCCCGATCGTCGTCCGCCCGCCCCCGCCCGAGGGGTTGACGGTGATGGCAAGCTTCCACCACGGCGACGACCCGCGCCTTGCCCGCTTCCTGGCCGGGCTGCCGGTGCGCGAGATCATCCGCATCGGCAGCGCCGAGAAGGTCTGCCGTGTCGCGGAAGGCTCGGCCGACCTCTATCCCCGCTTCGGCACCACGATGGAGTGGGACACCGCCGGCCCCGAGGCGGTGCTGGTCGCGGCGGGCGGAAGCTTCACCCGGCTCGACGGCACGCCGCTTCCGTACGGCAAGCCCGGTTTCCGCAACGACGGCTTCGTCGCCCGCGGCGGCCGATGACCGAACGCCTCGGCCCCGCCGACCTCCCGCGCGCCGCGGCGCTGCTGCGGGCGGGCGAACTTGTCGCCTTCCCGACCGAGACGGTCTATGGCCTCGGGGCGGATGCGACGAACGGGCAGGCGGTGGCGGCGGTGTTCGCCGCCAAGGGCCGCCCGTCCTTCAACCCGCTGATCTGCCACTATCCGGATGCCGAGGCCGCCTGGCGCGACGTGGCGCCGGACGCCCGCGCCGAGCGCCTTGCGGCCCGCTTCTGGCCGGGGCCGCTCTCGCTCGTGCTGCCGCGCCGCCCCGGCTGCGGCGTGGACCTGCTGGCCGGGGCTGGGCTCGAGACGCTCGCCGTGCGCGTGCCGGCGCATCCGCTGGCGCTCGGGCTGCTGCGCGCCGTCGGGCGGCCGGTGGCGGCGCCGTCGGCCAACCGCTCCGGCCAGGTGTCGCCCACCACGGCCGAGCATGTGCTGGAGGGGCTTTCGGGCCGCATCGCCGCGGTGCTGGACGGGGGGGCCTGCCCCGTCGGGGTGGAGAGCACGGTGCTCGACCTGTCCGGGCGCGAGGCGCGGATCCTCCGCCCCGGCGGCGTGACGGCGGAGGCGATCGCGGCCGAGATCGGGCCCCTCGGCCGCGCGCCCGATCCCGCCGCCGGGCCCGCGCATCTGCGCTCGCCCGGGATGCTGCAGTCGCACTACGCGCCGGAGCTGCCGCTGCGGCTCGGTGCGAGAGAGGCCGGGCCGGAGGAGGCGCTGCTGGCCTTCGGGCCGGAGGCGCCGGCGGCGCCGCTTGCCTGGAACCTCTCGGAGCGCGGGGATCTGGCCGAGGCGGCCTCCCGCCTGTTCTCCGGCCTGCGCTGGCTGGACGCGGAGGGGCGCGCGCGGGGCCTGCGCCGCATCGCCGCCATGCCGGTACCGGAGCGCGGCCTTGGTGTTGCGATCAACGACCGGCTGCGTCGGGCGGCGGCGCCGCGCGGCTAGCGGCTCAGTGCACCATCACCGGCGCCATCTCGTGCTGCACCACCGCCGCGGCGGCCGTCGCAACGTCCGGCGCGGCGCCGATCTGCGTCCCGTCGGCGGCGAAGATCGCCACCGCCTTCTGGCCGTTCACCTGCACCGGGCGCAGATAGGCGATTTGCTGCGCGCCGAGCGCGGCGAAGGCCGCAGGATCCATGTGCTGATATCCGGGCTTCGTGTGTTCGTTTCTCGTCATGGGCCGTTCTCCTGCGCGGCCCCGGCGGGGCGCCGCGCCTTTCACGCCACTCACGCCTCCGTCTTGCCCTCCACCACGGGGCGGGAGGCCATGCCCTTCGCGGTGATCCGGATGGTCCGCACCTTCGGTTCCGGCTGCGGGCGAATGAGGTCGATGTGCAGCAGCCCGTTGTCGAGAGCCGCCCCCTCGACCTCGATCCCCTCGGCCAGCACGAAGGCCTTCTGGAACTGGCGCGAGGCGATGCCGCGATGGAGGAACACGCGTTCCTCCGGGTCCTCCTTCTGCTTGCCGCGGATCACGAGCTGGTTGTCTTCCTGCGTGATCTGCAGCTCGTCCATCGAGAAGCCGGCGACCGCCAGCGTGATGCGCAGCCGGTTCGGCGGAATCTCCTCGATGTTGTAGGGGGGGTAGCCGTCGGAGTTCTTCGCCACGCGGTCGATCATCTGCTCCAGGTGGTCGAACCCGAGGAACAGCGGCGAGCCGAAGACGGAATGACGGGTCATCAGGGCCTCCTCGACAGAGGAGCGAAGCGTCTGCCGGAGCCCGAAGCACCCCGGCCTCCGTCATCTTGTCAACGCGCGCCCGGGTTGCAAGGGGCGCGGCTTGGCGCGACACCACCAGCCTCGCCACATCCCGGCCGCGCCATGACCGACCTCCTGCCCATCCTCACGCCCCCGGACCCGCGGCTCCGCCAGAAGGCGAGGCCGGTGACCGAGGCCGACGCCGACCACGTGCGCCGCCTCGCCGAGAGGATGCTCGCCACCATGTACGCCGCCCCGGGCATCGGCCTCGCCGCACCGCAGGTGGGGGAGGGGCTTCGCCTGTTCGTCATGGACGTGGCCGGCAAGAACGAGACGCCCGCCCCGCAGGTGCTGCTGAACCCCGAGATCCTGGAGGCGAGCCGCGAGACCGAGCTGCGCGAGGAAGGCTGCCTGTCGCTGCCGAACCAGTACGCCGACATCGAGCGCCCCTTCCGCATCCGCGCCCGCTGGCTCGACCTGACCGGGCGGAAGCACGAGGCGGAGCTGGATGCGCTCGCCGCCCGCTGCTTCCAGCACGAGCTCGACCACCTGAACGGCGTGCTGTTCGTGGACCACCTCTCCATCCTGAAACGCAACATGATCCTGCGGAAACTCGCCAAGGAGCTGAAGGCGAAGGGCCGCTGATGCGCCTTGCCTTCATGGGCAGCCCCGACTTCGCCGTGCCGGCCTTGGCTGCGCTGCACGCCGCCGGGCACGAGATCGCCGCGGTCTATTGCCAGCCGCCGAAACCCGCCGGCCGCGGCCAGCGCGAGACGCCCTGCCCCGTGCACCGCGCAGCCCTCGGGCTCGGGCTGCCCGTCCGCACGCCCGCGCGGCTGAAGCACGAGGCGGCCGAGCACGCGGCCTTCGCCGCACTCGGGCTCGAGGCGGCGGTGGTCGCCGCCTACGGGCTGATCCTGCCCAAGCCCATGCTGGAGGCGCCGCGGCTCGGCTGCCTCAACATCCATGCCTCGCTGCTGCCGCGCTGGCGGGGCGCGGCGCCGATCCAGGCCGCGATCCTCGCCGGCGACGCCGAGACCGGCGTCAGCATCATGCGCATGGAGGAGGGGCTCGACACCGGCCCCGTGCTGCTTGCCGAGGCCACCCCCATCGCCCCGCGAGAGACGGCGGGGAGCCTGCACGACCGCCTCGCCGCGATCGGCGCGCGGCTGATCCTCCGCGCGCTGGCCGAATCGCCCCCCGCCGTGCCGCAGCCGGCCGAGGGCGTCACCTACGCCCCGAAACTCGCGAAGGCCGACGGCCTGCTGGACTGGCGGCAGCCCGCCCTCCTGCTCGACCGCAAGGTGCGTGCGCTGAACCCTTGGCCCGGCACCTTCTTCGCGGCGAGGGGCGAGAGCATCCGCGTCCTCGAGGCCGAGCCCGCGCCCGGGGCCGCCCCGCCCGGCACGGTGCTGGAGGGGCCGGCGATCGCCTGCGGCGAGGGCGCGCTGCGGCTGATCCGCCTGCAGCGCCCTGGCCGCGCCCCGCTGCCGGCCGAGGCCGTGCTGCGCGGCTTCCCCCTGCCGCCCGTGCTGCCATGCCCCGCTACGCCCTGCTGATCGAGTATGACGGTGCGGGCTTCCACGGCTGGCAGCGGCAGGAGGGGCTTGCCACCGTGCAGCAGGCGATCGAGGAGGCCGCCGCGCCGCTGAACGCCGGCGCCCCCGCGGCGACCACGGTGGCCGGCCGCACCGACGCCGGGGTGCATGCCGAAGGACAGGTGGCAGACATCGTGATCGCCGCCGAACTGCCGCCCGAACGGCTGCGGGAGGCGCTGAACTTCCACACCCGCCCGCTGCCCCTGGCCGTGCGCGCCGCCGCCCTTGCGCCGGAGGGCTGGTCCCCGCGCTTCTCGGCGCTGCGCCGGTGCTACCGCTACCGCATCCTGAACCGGCCCGCCCGTCCGGCGCTGGATGCGGGCCGCGTGTGGCACATCCAGCGGCGGCTGGACGCCGGGGCGATGCACGCCGCGGCGCAGACGCTGCTCGGCAGGCACGACTTCTCCGCCTACCGGGCGGCGTCCTGCCAGGCGAAGGACGCGCTCCGCACGCTGGACCGGCTGGACGTGTCCCGCTTCGGGGAGGAGGTGGTGATCGTCGCCGAGGCCCGCTCCTTCCTGCACCACCAGGTGCGGAACCTGGTCGGGACGCTGGTCGAGGTGGGCCTCGGCCGCCGGCCGGTGACCTGGCCGCGCAAGGTGCTGGACGCGCGGGACCGCGGCGCCGCCGGCCAGACCGCGCCGGCCGAGGGGCTGTGTTTCGTGCGGGTGGAGTACGCGCAGGCGCTGCCGTGGCGGTAGCGTCCGGCCCCGCAGTCGCCCGGGGCCGCTGCGCCCGGAGGCCGACGCGCCGGAGGGCGGCGGAAATGCCGCCCGTCGGCGTCGCCGCCGACGGCGATGGCGGCCGCGCCTGGCGGACACCCGCCGCCGCAGGGTGCGTCCTCCTTCTCCGTCGCCTCAGGCCGAGAGCGCCGCCAGCGCCTCGGCCGGGATGTCGGCGGCGGCGATGTCCCGCAGCGCGCCGCGCCCCGGCCGCGCCGAATGCCAGGCGAGCCAGTCGGTGCGCCAGTCCGGCAGCGCGGCCGTCTCGGGCAGGCTCGGCAGGTGGTCGCCCCAGGCGAGCAGCACCACCGGCCGCGGCAGGGCGCGCGCCGCCCCGGCCAGGCGGGCGAGCATCGAATCCGTGCGGGCGATGCGCGCGGCCCAGTCCGCGAACGGATCGGCGGCGTCCCATGGCCCGTGGGCGGCGATCGAGATGGCGAACAGGAAGGCAGGTCCCGCCGACTCGGCGAGCCGCGCGGCGATCGCCTCGCCGAGCGCGGCGTCGGCGACATAGCGCCCCTCGCGCGGGGCGCCCCGGAACGCCTCCTCCGCCTCGAAGCGGCGGAAGCCGAGTGCGGGCAGCACCCGGTCGCGCCCGAAGAAGCGCGGATCATGCGGATGCAGCGCGAGGGTGGCGTAGCCGGCGGCGGCAAGCCGGTGGGCGAGCGAGCCGACGGGGCGGCGGGCGAAGGCGGCGTAGGGGTTCGGCGCGTCGAGGCCGAGCGCCGCCTCGGGCAGGCCGGTCAGGGCGGCGAACTCGGCGCGCATGGTGTTGGCGCCGAAGCCCGGCACCGCCAGCCGCCCGCGCACGAGCGCCTGGGCGGCAAGCGCGTCCCAGCCGGGCAGCGCCGGGGCGTCCGCGCGGGGTGTGCGGCCGCGCGCATCCCAGAAGGATTCGAGTTGCAGCAGCACGAGATGCGGGGCCGGGTCGGGCAGGGGCGGGGGCGGATCGGCCGGCGCGGCCTCCGCCTGGCGGCGGCGTCGTTCCGCCCGGGCGATGGCGGCGTGGGCGAGCAGTGTGGTGGCCGGGCCGATCCGGGCCGAATCCAGGGCCTGGTCGCGCGCCAGGGC
>JANWXJ010000193.1 GCA_025055335.1 Acetobacteraceae bacterium | reverse complement strand
CGCCCCGGCGGCGCCGCAGCCGCAGCCTGCAAGCCCGATGATCCGCGGGCCGGCCGCGCCCGGCACGCTGCCGCCGCCGGTGCCGCTGCGGCTCACTTCGCTCTCCGATCCGCCCGCGCCGGAGCGCACGACCCGTGAGGCTCGGTGACATGCTGGCGGAGGCAGGCCTTCCCGAAACCCATGGCGGTCTCGACATCGCCGGACTGTCCGCCGACAGCCGGAGCATCCGCCCCGGCTTCCTGTTCGCCGCCCTGCCGGGCGCCAAGGCGGACGGCCGCGCCTTCATCGCCGAGGCGGTGGCGCGCGGCGCCGCTGCCGTGCTGGCGCCCGAGGGCACCGAATGGCCGCCCGGCGTCCCGCCCCGCCCGCTGCTGACGGCGCCCGACCCGCGCGCGGCCCTTGCCCGCATGGCCGCCGCCTTCCACGGCGCGCAGCCCGAGGTGTGCGTCGGCGTCACCGGCACCAACGGCAAGACGAGCACGGTCGAGTTCCTGCGGCAGTTCTGGCGCGCGGCGGGACGGCGCGCCGCCTCGCTCGGCACGCTCGGGCTCGTCGCCGAGGGCTTCGCGCCGGGCGCCTCGCTCACCACGCCGGATCCGGTGGCGCTGCACGCGACGCTTGCGGCGCTCGCGAAGGGCGGCGTCACGCATGCGGCGATGGAGGCCTCCTCCCACGGGCTCGACCAGCGGCGCGTCGAGGGGGTGCGCTTCCGCGCCGCCGGTTTCTCCAACCTGACGCGCGACCACCTCGACTACCACGGCACGATGGAGGCCTATCGCGCCGCCAAGCTTCGCCTGTTCGGCGCGCTGCTGCCGCCGGGGGCTGCGGCGGCGGCGAACGCCGACATGGATCCCGAGACCATGGCCGCGATCCGCGCGGCGGCGCGCGAGCGGCGGCTGCGCCTGCTCACCACCGGCGAGGGAGGGGCCGACGTGCGGCTGCTCGACTGGGCGCCGCTGCCGGACGGGCAGGCGCTGCTGCTCGACGCCTTCGGCACGACGGCGGAAGTGATGCTGCCGCTGCCGGGACGCTTCCAGGCGGACAACGTGATGCTGGCGCTGGCGCTCGCCGTCGCCACCGGTGTGGACTCGGCGCTGTCGTTGGCGGCGATCGAGACGCTGTGCGGCGTGCGCGGCCGGATGGAACGCGTGGCCGTGCTGCCGAACGGCGCGGCGGTCTATGTGGACTACGCGCACACCCCGGACGCGCTGTCGCGGCTGCTCGCGGCGCTCCGGCCGCATGTCGCGCCGGGCGCGCGGCTGCATGTGCTGTTCGGCGCGGGCGGCGACCGCGACCCCGGGAAGCGCCCGCTGATGGGCGAGGCCGCGGCGCGCGGCGCGGATGCCGTGTGGATCACCGACGACAACCCCCGCAGCGAGGATCCGGCGGCGATCCGCGCGGCGGTGAAGGCCGGCGCGCCCGATGCCGTCGAGATCGGCGGTCGGGAGGCGGCGATCGCCGCGGCCCTGGCCGCGCTCGGGCCCGGCGACGTGCTGGCGGTGGCCGGCAAGGGGCACGAGAGCGGGCAGGAGATCGCGGGCGTCGTGCATCCGTTCGACGACAGGGAGGTGGTGCGCCGCCTCGCGGGAGCCTCCGGATGAGCCTGCTGTGGACGCCGGCCGAACTCGCCGCGGCGACGGGCGCCCGCCCGCCGCCCGCGGGCGCGTCCGGCGTCTCGATCGACAGCCGCACGCTCGCGCCGGGCGATTTGTTCGTCGCTCTCAGGGCGGGGCGGGACGGCCACGCCTTCGTCGCCGACGCGCTGGCGAAGGGCGCGGCGGTGGCGATGGTGGACCATGTGCCCGAGGGTGTCGCCGCCGATGCTCCGCTGCTCGTGGTGCCGGACACGCTGGCCGGGCTCGGCGCGCTCGGCCGGGCCGGGCGGGCGCGCAGCCGCGCGGGCTTCGTCGCCGTCACCGGCAGCGTCGGCAAGACGACGGTGAAGGAGATGCTGCGCCAGGGGCTGTCGGCGATCGGGCCGGCGCATGCCTCCGTCGCGTCCTACAACAACCAGTGGGGCGTGCCGCTCACGCTCGCGCGTACGCCGCGCGACGCGCGCTTCGCGGTGATCGAGATCGGCATGAACGCGCGCGGGGAGATCGCGCCGCTCGCGCGGATGGCTGCCCCCCATGTCGCGGTGATCACGGCGGTGGCGGCGGTGCATCTCGGGCCGCTCGGCAGCCTGGAGGCGATCGCCGAGGAGAAGGGGGACATCCTGGAAGGCGCGCTGCCCGGCGGCGTCGCGGTGCTGCCGCAGGACAGCCCGTTCTTCCCGCGGCTCGCCGCCCGGGCCGAGGCGCGGGGGCTGCGCGTCGTCGGCTTCGGCGAAGGGCCGGATGCCGCGGCGCGGCTGCGCGACCTGACGCTCGGGGCCGAGAGCGTCTCGGCGATCGTCGAGCTTTCGGGCGCGCATCTGCCGCTGCGGCTCGACGCGCCGGGGCGGCACATGGCGCTGAACGCGACGGCGGCCATCGCCGCCGCGGCGGCGCTCGGCGCCGATCCGGGGCGGGTCGCGGCGGCGCTGGCGTTCTTCCGGCCCGTCGAGGGGCGCGGCCGGCGGCTGCCGATCCGCGTCCCGGGCGGCGAGGCGCTGCTGCTGGACGAGAGCTACAACTGCTCCCCGGTCGCGCTTCGCGCCGCGCTCGCCGTGCTGGCCGCGACGCCGGCGAAGCGGCGGATCGCCGTGATCGGCGACATGCTGGAGCTCGGCGAGGCAGGCCCTGCCTTGCACGCCGAGGCGGCGCGGGAGGCCGCGGAGGCCGCCGACCTCGTGTTCACCTGCGGCCCCTTGACGCGGCTGCTGCATGAGGCTCTGCCCGAGCGAAAGCGCGGCGCGCATGTCGCGGATTCGGGCGTGCTCGCCGCACTGCTCCCGCCGCTGCTCCGGCCCGGGGACGTGGTGCTGGTGAAGGGCTCGCTCGGCATGCGCATGTCCCGCGTGGTGCAGGCGCTGAAGGAGGCCCCCCGGTGATCCCGCTTCTCGTGCAGCCCTGGGCGAGCGAGTTCATCCTGTTCAACCTGGTGCGCTACACGACGTTCCGCGCCGGGGCCGCCTGCATGACGGCACTGCTGATCTGCCTCGTGTTCGGGAGGCCGATCATCGAGTGGCTGCGCGGCTTCCAGAAGGGCGGCCAGCCGATCCGCGACGACGGGCCGGAGCGGCACCTCGTCGAGAAGAAGGGCACGCCGACGATGGGCGGCGTGATGATCCTCGGCGCGCTGGTTGCGGGCGTGCTGCTGTGGGCGGACCTTCGCTCGGGCCTCGTGTGGGCCGTGCTGTTCGTGACGGTCGGCTACGGCGCGCTCGGCTTCGTGGACGACTGGCTGAAGGTGACGCGGCGCAACACCCGGGGCGTCTCGGGGCGGAAGAAGCTCGCGGTGCAGGCCGCGGTCGGGCTGGCGGGCGCCGTCTGGATCGTGATGCTGCTGCCGGCCGACCTCCGCTTCCAGCTCGCCGTGCCGGTGTTCAAGGAGGTGCTGATCCCCCTCTCGGTGCTGTTCCCGCTGTTCGCGATGTTCGTCATCATGGGCTCGTCGAACGCGGTGAACCTGACGGACGGGCTCGACGGCCTCGCGATCGTTCCGGTGATGATCGCCGCCGGCGTCTTCGCCCTCATCGCCTATCTCGTCGGCAACCGCATCTTCGCCGACTACCTGCAGCTCCACGGCGTGCCGGGGGCGGGGGAGCTCGCGGTGCTCTGCTCGGCGCTGATCGGCGCGGGGCTCGGCTTCCTGTGGTTCAACGCGCCGCCGGCGGCGGTGTTCATGGGGGACACGGGGTCGCTCGCGCTCGGCGGCGCGCTCGGCGCCATCGCGGTGGCGACCAAGCACGAGATCGTCCTGGCGATCGTCGGCGGGCTGTTCGTCGTCGAGACGCTGTCGGTCATGATCCAGGTGTTCTGGTACAAGCGCACCGGCAGGCGCGTGTTCCTGATGGCGCCCCTGCACCACCATTTCGAGAAGAAGGGCTGGTCGGAGCCGACGATCGTGATCCGCTTCTGGATCATCGCGATGATCCTCGCGCTCATCGGCCTGTCCACGCTGAAGATCCGATGAGCGCGGCGCTCGCCCTGCCGGAGTTCCGCCCCTTCGCGGGGCTGCGCGTCGCGGTGCTCGGACTCGGGCGCGCGGGGCTGCCGGCGGCGCGGGCGCTGATCGGCTACGGGGCGGAGGTTTCCGCGTGGGACGACGGGGCCGAGGCCCGCGCGGCGGCCGACGTGCCGCTCGCCGACCTCTCGGCGGTGCCGTTCCGGTTCGATGCGCTGCTGCTCTCGCCCGGCATCCCGCATCTGCTGCCGGCGCCGCACCCGGTCGCGCGCCGCGCGCGCGAGGCGGGCGTGCCGATCCTGACCGACGCCGAGTTCCTCTACCGCGCCGTCCGCGCCGCCGGGAGCGGCGCGCGCTTCGCCGGCATCACCGGCACCAACGGCAAGTCCACCACCACCGCCCTGCTCGGCCACATCCTTGCGGCGGCGGGCGTGCCGGCGGCGGCCGGCGGCAATCTCGGGCCGGCGGCGCTGTCCCTGCCGATCCTGCCCGATGGCGGCGCCTACGCGCTCGAGATGTCGTCCTACATGCTGGAGCGTCTGGCGACGCTGCGCTTCGATGTCGGCGCGCTGCTCAACCTCTCGCCCGACCATCTCGACCGCCACGGCGACATGGCGGGCTACCTCGCCGCCAAGATGCACGTCTTCGACCGCCAGACCTGCGACGACGTCGCGATCCTAGGCCAGGACGATCCCTGGACGCGCGGCGCCGCCGCCGGACTCGCCGCGCGCCTCGTGCCGGTGTCGGGCACGGCGCCGGCGCCGGGCGGCTTCTGGGCCGAGGCCGGATGGCTGCGCGACGAGTCCGGGCCGATCGCGGATCTCGCCGCCTGTCCGGCGCTGCCCGGCGCCCACAACGCGCAGAACGCGGCCGCCGCCGCGGCGGCGGCGCTCGCCCTCGGCGTGCCCCGCGATTCGCTCGCGCCGGCGCTCGCCTCCTTCGCGGGGCTGCCGCACCGCCAGGCGCTGGTCGCCGAGGTGGACGGCATCCGCTTCGTGGACGACAGCAAGGCGACCAACGCCGATGCGGCGGCGCGCGCCATGGGCTGCTACGGGCGGTTCGTCTGGATCGCCGGCGGGATCGGCAAGGCGGGCGGCATCGAGGCGCTGGCGCCCCTCTTCCCGCGCGTCGCCCGCGCCCTGCTGATCGGCCGCGACGCGCCCGCCTTCGCCGCCACCCTCGCCGCCGCCGGGGTGCCGCACGACATCGCCGGAACGCTGGAGGCGGCGGTGCCGGCCGCCCTCGACGCCGCGCGCCGGACCGGCGCGCCGGTCGTGCTGCTCTCGCCGGCGGCCGCCTCCTTCGACCAGTTCAGCGGCTTCGAGGAACGAGGCCGGCGCTTCGCCGACCTCGCCCGCGCCCTTGCCGGAGGCGGGCCGTGAGCGACGCGGGTCCGACGACGGCGACCGCCGCCGGCCGCTGGTGGTGGGGCGTGGACCGGCTGACCCTCGCCGCGCTCATCGCGCTCCTGCTCGCCGGGTATGTCCTGGTGCTCGCCGCGTCGCCCGGCGTCGCGGAGCGCATCGGCGCCGGCTCGCGCGACGTGTTCATTTTGCGGCAGGTCGTGTGGCTCGCGCTCGCTTTCGCGCTGATGCTCGGCATGTCGGTGCTCTCCGCCCGGCAGGTGAAGTGGCTGTCGATCCTCGGCCTCGTCGCCGCCCTCGCCGCGACGGCGGCGACGCTCGTCGTCGGGGTCGAGATCAAGGGCGCGCGTCGCTGGCTGACGCTGCCCGGCATGAGCGTGCAGCCGTCGGAGTTCCTGAAGCCGACGCTCGCGATCGTCTGCGCCATGCTGATCGCGCACGGCAAGCTGGCGGCAACGCGGGCGCAGCGCTGGTCGGCCATGGCGGCGGCCGTCGCGCTGGTCGCCGCCGGCGGCGCGCTGCTGAAGGCGCAGCCCGACATCGGGATGCTGGCCGTGCTGGCATGCGTGCTTTTCGTCCAGTTCTTCGTCTCCGGCCTCAATCTCGTGATGGTCGGCTTCATCGGCGTCCTGGTGCTCGGGGCCCTGGGCGCGGCCTATGTCCTGCTGCCCCATGTGCAGTCGCGCGTGCATCGCTTCCTCTTCCCGGAAGGCACAGACACCTACCAGGTGGACACCGCCCTGCGCGCCTTCGGCAGCGGCGGCCTGTTCGGCGTCGGGCCCGGCGAAGGGCGCGTCAAGACCAGCCTGCCCGACGCCCATGCGGACTTCATCTTCGCCGTCGCGGGGGAGGAGTTCGGGATGATCGCCTGCCTCCTCCTCATCCTGCTGTTCGGCATGATCGTGGTGCGGGGCTTCCTGCGGCTGCTCGCGGAGCCGGACCTGTTCGTCGTGCTGGCGGCGTCGGGGCTGCTCGCCGGCTTCGGGCTGCAGGCCTTCATCAACATGGGCTCCACGCTGAACCTGATCCCGACCAAGGGCATGACGCTGCCCTTCGTGTCCTATGGCGGCTCCTCGCTGCTGGCGATCGCGTTCGGCATGGGGGCGCTCCTGGCCCTCACGCGGCGGCGGCCGCCGCGGTCGGAGCCCGGCTGATGCGCGCGGCGAGTCCGCTCCCCGTCGTCGTCGCCGCCGGCGGCACCGGCGGCCATCTCGCGCCCGCCGAGGCCGTCGCCGCGGCGCTGCTCGAGCGGGGCGCGCGCGTGCTGTTCATGACCGACCAGCGCGGGGCGGCCTGGAGGAGCGCTGTGTTCGACGCGACGGGGCGCATCATCCTGCCGGGCGGCGGGCTGGCGCGGGTCGGTCT
>JANWXJ010000037.1 GCA_025055335.1 Acetobacteraceae bacterium | reverse complement strand
GCACTGGCCTGCATCCAAGCTGCGCCCCGCGCCCGCGTGGTGCGGCGACGACGCGCGCCCCGGCCGCGGCGGCAAGGGCGGCCGTGCCGTCCGCGCTGCCGCCATCGGCCACCAGGATCTCCATGGCGAAGCGGGACGCGGCCTCGGACAGCGCCTCCAGGGTGCGGGGCAGCCGGGATGCCTCGTCCAGCGTCGGGATGACGATCGACAGGCTCGGCAGTGTTCCGGAAATGTTCTTGACCTCCTCGACCACTCGGGCAATGATGCGCCTGGAACGGATCAGGAACACGGAGCCGCCCCGATGCCCGACGGCAGCCTCACCGCACGGTCCACCCTGATGCCCGGCGCGCGCAAGGGGCGCGGGGCGGTGGTGAACCCGCCCGTCCGGTTCGAGCGCACCGCGGCCGAACCCTTCGACGACGGCTGGGCGACGCTGGAAGCCACCTTCCGCGACCTGCCCCCGCTGCCGACGACGCTGACGCCGGACCGCGCGCGCTCGGCGCTCGCCTGGAACGACAGCCCGGACATCGGCTTCGACCGCTCGATCAACCCCTATCGCGGCTGCGAGCACGGCTGCGTCTATTGCTACGCGCGGCCGTCGCACGCTTATCTCGGCCTGTCGCCGGGGCTGGATTTCGAGACGCGGCTCTCCTTCAAGCCGAACATCGCCGAACTGCTGGAGCAGGAACTCTCGCGGCCCGGCTACGTGCCGCGCCCGATCGCGCTCGGCTCCAACACCGACCCCTACCAGCCGGTCGAGCGCACGCTCGCCCTCACCCGGCAGGTGCTGGAGGTGCTGCGCCGCTTCCGCCACCCGGTGACGATCGTGACCAAGTCTGCGGGCGTGCTGCGCGACGCGGATATCCTGTCCGACATGAGCCGCGAGGGGCTGGCGCAGGTCTGCCTGTCGGTCACCACGCTCGATCCGCGGCTGGCGCGGCTGATGGAACCGCGCGCCGCCGCCCCCGCCCGGCGCCTCGCCGCGATCCGGGAGCTGACGGCCGCCGGCATCCGCACCGGCGTGCTGGCTGCTCCGATGATCCCGGGAGTGAACGACACCGAACTCGAACGGATCCTGGAGGCGGCGCGCGCCGCGGGAGCGAGCCGCGCGGGCTACGTGCTGCTGCGCCTGCCGCTCGAGATCGCGCCGATGTTCGAGGCGTGGCTCGCCGAGCACATGCCCGACCGCGCCGCCCGCGTGCTGTCGCTGATCCGCCAGACGCGCGGCGGTGCGCTGTACGACAGCCGCTTCGGCCTGCGGCAGACGGGCACGGGCCCCTACGCCGATCTTCTCGCCAACCGCTTCCGCGTGGCGGCCGCTCGCCTCGGGCTGCTGGAGGCCGGGCGCAGCGGGCTCGACTGCACGCGTTTCCGGGTGCCGCAGGAGAAGCCCGCGCAGATGTCGCTGTTCTAGGCGATCGGCAACACGGCGCCCGGGCGATGCCACCGCCCGGGCGCGGGGCGAAGGTCTATCCCCGCTTCTTCGTCCCGTTGCGGCGGAACAGGAACTCGCGCCCCACCTTCACCCGCGGCTCGCCGTCATAGGCGATGATGTCGGCGGTGGCGTAGGTCTCGCTCCAGGCCTCGGGGATGAAGCTGCCGGTGCCGACCACATCGAGCGGCGCCTTCGCCTCCGCCATCACCCGGCACTTCGTGACGTTGAAGCCCGAGGAGCCGACGATCTTCACCGCGCGGTAGCCCGCCCCGTCCAGCGCCTCGCGCAGGCGCCACACCGCGGCGGCGGACACCCCGGTGCCGACGAGGTGGCGCAGCTCCTCGCTCGAGCGGTAGCGGCGGATCGCCGCCGGCGCGTGGCGTTCCAGCACGGCGTAGGATTCGGCCGGATCCAGCCCCTCGATGAAGCGCCCGCCATGGGTGTCGAGCCGGATGGCGAGGCGCCCCGAGGCCGCCAGATCCGGGAAGCGCGCGCAGACCGCGAGCGAATCCGTCACCTCGCGCCCGAAATAGTCCACGAGCACCGTCAGCGGCTCCTCCGGATAGGTCTCGTGGAACATCTCGGCCGCGCGCACGGTCGAGCCGGCGTAGCCGATCAGCGCATGCGGCATGGTTCCCCGCCCCCGGGGTTCGCCGAACCAGTGGGCGGTGGCGTCGTTGGCGTTGCCGATGAAGCCCTTCGCCCCCTCGCGCTGCGCGGCGCGGCTGCCGACGGCGGCGGCATAGGCCATCAGCTCCTGCATCTCGGCCCCGGCGCAGTGCCGCGCCTCCATCGCGAGGAAGGCCACCCCCGGAAGCTCGAGGCACATCTGGTAGGCGTTGTGCGCGGCCACGCAGGCGGCGCCGATCTTCTGCAGATAGATCGTCTCGAGGTCGGCCAGCGCGACGAAGGAGCCGGAGAGATACAGGATCGGGTCGCCGGCGCCGACCCATTCCCCTTCCTCGCGCATCAGCTCGATGTCGAAGGCGACACCGCGGGCGGCCGCCACCTGCTCCAGCCAGCGGATCGTCAGCCGCGGCGCGGAGACGACGGGGCGGCGCAGGAACACCGCGTAGGTGACGCGGCAGTCCCCGAAGCGGCGGACGATCTCGCGCGTGCGGACGAAATAGGAATCGGTGCGCGCGGCGATCGCCGCATCCGTCGTCGGCTCGGACTCCATAGGCCCGGGCGGCGGCGGGGCGTCCACGCTACTGCGCCGCCACCCGCGGCGCCGCCTCGGGGCGGCGGGCCTTCAGCTCCTCGGCCACGAGGAAGGCGAGCTCCAGCGCCTGGCTCGCGTTCAGCCGCGGGTCGCAGAAAGTGGCGTAGTTGGCCGACAGATCGGCCTCCGTCAGGCAGTGCGCCCCGCCCAGGCACTCCGTCACGTCCTGGCCCGTCATCTCCACATGCACCCCGGCGGCATAGGTGCCCTCGGCGGCGTGGATGTCGAAGAAGCTGCGCACCTCGGACAGGATCGCATCGAAGGAGCGGGTCTTGTAGTCGTTCGCCGCCTTCACCGTGTTGCCGTGCATCGGGTCGCACAGCCACACCACGTTGCGGCCCGCCTTCGCCAGCGCGCGGATCAGCGGCGGCAGCAGCGCGCCGATCTTCCCGGCGCCCATGCGGCTGATGAGCGTCAGGCGCCCGGGCTCGTTCGCGGGGTTCAGGATGTCCGTCAGGCGCAGGAGCTCGTCGGCCGTGGCGGTCGGGCCGACCTTGAGGCCGATCGGGTTCCTGACGCCGCGCAGGAACTCCACATGCGCGCCGTCCGGCTGGCGCGTGCGGTCGCCGATCCACAGGAAATGCGCCGAGCAGGCGTACCAGTCCCCGGTGGTGGAATCGATCCGCGTCAGCGCCTGCTCGTAGGGCAGCAGCAGGCTCTCGTGGCTCGTGTAGAACTCGGTCTCGCGCACCTGCGGCACGTCGCCCATGCCGCAGGCGGAGAGGAAGCGCAGGCTCTCGTCGATCCGCGTGGCGAGGTCCTGGTAGCGTTCCGCGAGCGGGGAGTTGGCGACGAAGCCGAGGTTCCAGCGATGCACCCGGTGCAGGTCGGCGTAGCCGCCGGTGGCGAAGGCGCGCAACAGGTTCAGCGTGGCCGCCGACTGCATGTAGGCGGTCTCCATCCGCGCCGGATCGGGGGTGCGCGCCTCGGGCGTGAACTCGGGCCCGTTGATGATGTCGCCGCGGTAGGAGGGCAGCGTGACGCCGCCGCGGGTCTCGACGTCGGAGGAGCGGGGCTTGGCGAACTGCCCGGCCATGCGCCCGAGCTTCACCACCGGCAGGCCGCCGCCGAAGGTCAGCACCACCGCCATCTGCAGCAGCACGCGGAACTGGTCGCGGATGATGTTGGCGGTGAAGTCGGCGAAGCCCTCGGCGCAATCCCCGCCCTGCAGCACGATCGCCTCTCCGCGCGCGGCGAGCGCCAGGTGCTGCTTGAGCCGCCGCGCCTCGCCGGCGAAGACGAGCGGCGGGAAGCGGGCGATGCGCGCCTCCATGGCGGAAAGCTTCGCCTCGTCCGGGTATTCGGGCACCTGGCGGATCGGCTTCTCTCGCCAGGAGCCTGGGTGCCAGCCGCGGGTGGTCATTCGGGCGGTTCCTCGTCGGTGGGCGCGGAGAATAGCCCCCGCGCGGCGGCGGATAAAGCGTCAGCCGACCCTGCGGGCCGGGCTGCGGAGGGTGACGAACTCCTCCACCGCGGTCGGGTGGATGCCGATCGTGCGGTCGAAATCCTCCTTCGTCGCGCCGGCGACGAGGGCGATGGCGATGCCCTGCAGGATCTCGGGCGCGTCCTCGCCCAGCATGTGGGCGCCGAGAACCTTCCGCGTGCGGGCGCACACCACGAGCTTCATCAGCGTCCTGCGCCCCGGCCGGCCGGTGATGGTGTGGCGCATCGGCGTGAAGCGGGTGAGGTAGATCTCCGCCGGCCCCCGCTCCGCCGCCTCGGCCTCCGTCAGCCCGACGCAGGCCACCGGCGGGCTCGTGAACACCGCCGTCGGCACATTGTCGTAGGAGGGGCGGCGCGGGCGCCCGCCGAACAGCGTGTCGGCCAGCGCATGGCCGGCGGCGGTCGCCATCGGCGTGAGGTTGAGGCGGTCTATCACGTCGCCGAGGGCGTAGATGTGCGGCACGGTGGTGCGGTGGTCCTCGTCCACGCGGATCGCGCCCCGCCCGTCGGTCGCCACCCCCGCCGCCTCGAGCCCGAGGCCCTGCGTGTTCGGCACCCGGCCGGTGGCGAAGAACACCGCGTCCGCCTCGCGCACGGCGCCGCCCGACAGCTCGAGCAAGAGCCCCGAGGCCGCGCGGCCGAGGCGGGTCGGGCTCGCATCCGCCGTCAGCGCGATGCCCTGCGCCGCGAGCGCTTCCGCCAGCGCGGCGCGGATGTCCTCGTCGAAGCCGCGCAGCGGCAGCGCGCCGCGGCACACCACCTCCACCTCGGCGCCGAGGCCCTTCAGGATGCAGGCGAACTCCATCGCGATGTAGCCGCCGCCCACCACCACCGCCCGCCGCGGCAGCGCGGGCAGGGTGAACAGGTCGTCGCTGACGAGGCCGAGCTCCGCCCCCGGGATGGCGGGGCGGGAGGGCCTGCCGCCGGTCGCGATCAGGATGCGTTCGGCGCGGATGCGCCTGCCGCCCACCTCGATCTCGTGCGGCCCGGCCAGCCTCGCCCTCCCCTCGAACACGGCGGCGCCGGCGCCCTCGAGCAGACGCCGGTAGATGCCCGACAGCCTCGCCACCTCGGCGTTGCGCGCGCGGGCAAGGGCGGCCCAGTCGTGGCGCGGGGCCGTGGCCTCCCAGCCGAAGGCGGGCGCGTCGGCGGCCCACATCCCGTATTCGGCGGCCTGCACCATGATCTTCTTCGGCACGCAGCCGACATTCACGCAGGTGCCGCCCCAGAAGCGCTCCTCGGCGATGGCCACGCGCGCCCCGTATCCGGCCGAGATGCGCGCGCAGCGCACGCCGGCCGAGCCGCCGCCGATCACGAACAGGTCGTAGTCGTAGTCGCTCATCCGGGCCTCGCCTCGCACCGCGCGCCGGCATAGGACGGCGGCGGGCGGAGGGGAAGCGGGGCGCGCCTCAGCCCTGCCCCGGCAGCGGCGGGGTGCCGTGGGTGTGGAAGCTCTCGATGGTCTTGAGGCCCCAGGCCTGGCCCTTCTTCCGCTCCGCCTCGGTCCACGTGATCGTCTTCCAGTCGGGCGCGAGGATCAGCCGCGCGCCGGCATGCGCGACCTCGATCCGGTTGCCGCCCGGTTCATAGACATAGAGGAAGAAGGTCTGCTGCACGGCGTGCTTGTGCGGGCCGGTCTCGATGAAGACGCCGGCCTCGAGGAAGGTGTCGGCCGCCTGCAGGATGGCCTCGCGGCTGTCGAGCGCGAAGGTCAGGTGGTGGAAGCGCCCGGGCACGCCGTGCGCCTCCTTGGTGAAGGCGAAGTCGTAGGACTTGTTGGTGGCGGTGAGCCACATGCCCACCTCCTCGCCGGAATCGAGCTCGATCCGTTCGGTGCAGCGGAAGCCGAGGGTGCGCTGGAAGAACTCCCGGCAGGCGCGCACATCCACGGCGAGGCAGTTGAAGTGGTCTATGCGGCGGACGTTGACCCCGCGCGCCGGGTAGCGTTCGGCCTGGTTCTTGAGCGCGGGCCGGCGGTCGGGCGGCGGGTCGTACCACTCGGTTTCCCAGTAGAGTTCGAACACATGCCCGTCCGGGTCGCGGAAGCGGAAGGAGGGGCCGTGGCCGAAGTTGTTCTCGACCCGCGTCACCTCGCAGCCCTCGGCGCGGAGAGCGGCGAGGCGGCGATCGAGCGCCCTGGCGCTGCGCGTGCGGAACGCGGCGTGGCCGAGGCCCGATGTGTGCGACGCCGTCAGCTGCAGCGAATACCGCTCGTAGTCGTCGAAGCCGCGCAGGAAGACGGAGTCGCCCTGCTCGCCGCTCACCGTCATGCCCATCACGTCGCGGAAGAAGGCGAGGCTTTCCGCGGGCTTCGGCGTCAGCAGCTCGACGTGGCCGAGATGCGCCACGTCCATCACCGGTTCGTCGTCGTGCATGGTTCCCTCCGGGCGCGGCGGCCCGCCGTCAGGTGGCGCGATTGAACCACAGCGTCTTGACGTTGGCGAAGGCCCGCACCCCCTCCGCCCCGAGTTCGCGCCCCCAGCCGGACCGCTTGATGCCGCCGAAGGGCACGCGGGGGTCGGACGCGACGATGCGGTTGGCGAACACCGCCCCGGCCTGCAGGCGCCGGGACAGGGCGCGGACCCGGTCGAGATCCCGGCTGAACACCGCCGCGCCGAGGCCGTACTCCGTGGCGTTGGCCAGCGCCACGGCGGATTCGGCGTCCGGCACGCGGAACAGGAGCGCGAGCGGCCCGAAGGTCTCCTCCGCCGCCACCGGGTTGTCGGGCGAGACGCGGTCCAGCACCGTGGCCTTGAAGAAGAAGCCCGCGCGGTCCGGCTGCGCGCCCCCCGTCAGCACCCTGGCGCCCGCCGCGACGGCGCGGGCGGCCTGCGCGGCGAGGGCATCCCGCAGGTCGGCCCGTGCAAGCGGTCCGAGCCTCGTTCCGCGCTCGGCCGGATCCCCGATCGGCAGCGCGGCGGCAAGCGCGGCGAACCGCTCGGCGAAGGCGTCGGCGATGGGCGCCTCCAGGATGAAGCGCTTGGCGGCGATGCAGGACTGCCCGTTGTTCTGGAACCGGCCGACGACCGCAGCCGACGCGGCGGCGTCCAGATCGGCGTCCGCCAGCACGATGAAGGGATCCGCACCACCCAGTTCCAGCACGCTGCGCTTGAGGTTGGCGCCGGCAACGGCGGCGAGATGCGCCCCGGTCGCGGTGGAGCCGGTGAAGGACAGGGCGGCGACACGCGGATCGGCCAGCATCCGCGCGACCTGGTCGTTGCCGGCGCGCAGGTTGACGAGCAGCCCGGGCGCGGCTTCCTCCACCATGGCGGCGAGCGCCTCGGCCGAGCCCGGCGTGTTCGGCGCGTGCTTCAGCACCACCGTGTTGCCGGCAAGCCAGGCGGGGGCGGCGGCGCGGATCACCTGCCAGTACGGATAGTTCCACGGCATCACCGCGAGCACGACGCCGAGGGGATCGAGCGCGATGCCGCTCTCGGCGGCCTCTGTTGCGACGGGCTCGAAGGCGAGCAGCGCCTCGCCGTGGCGCGCGTAGTGGTCGAGCGTGAGGGCGCATTTCGCCACCTCGGCCTCCGCCTCGCCGATCGTCTTGCCCATCTCGGCGGTGGCCAGCGCGGCGAGCTCCGGCGCCTTGGCCCGCAGCGCGGCGGCGATGGCGGCAAGTGCCGCCGCCCGCTCGGCCGCAGATGCAGCGGCCCAGCGGGGCTGCGCGGCGGCGGCCCGGGCGAGGGCTGAGTCCACCTCCGCGTCGGTGGCCGTCGGGTAGCGGGAGAAGACCTCTCCGGTCGCGGGGTTGCGGCTTTCGAACATCGCGCCTCCCCTCAGCGGCTGGAGAGCGGCGCCGTGCCCGTCTCGGCGGCGAGCCGGTCGAGTTGCGCCATCAACGCGGGCGGGATCGGCACGCCGTTGGCGACGCGGTCGCGCCGGCGCGCGGCGCGCATCTCCCCGGGCAGGCGGATGCGATCGACGCCCGGCAGCCGCGCCGAGGCGCGAAGATCCTCGAGATGGCGCCTCACCTCGCTCTGGAACTCGGCCGGGTCGAGGAAGCGCGAGACGTCGAGCGCGATCAGCACATGGCCCGTCTCGGTCACGGTGCGGTCGTCGGCGTTGAAGTCCACCACGTCCCGCCCGAAGGCGGCGCGGTTCAGCGGCCCGGCGAGCAGGCCGAGCATCAGGGCGAGCCCCGCGCCCTTGTAGCCGCCGATCGGCAGCAGGATCCCCTCGGCGCTGCGCCTCGGGTCGGTCAGCGGCTCGCCGGTCCGCTTGTCCACCATCCAGCCCACCGGCATCGGCGTGCCCATCAGCGCATGCGCCTTCACCGTGCCGTAGGAGACGACGGTGGTCGCCATGTCGAGCACCACCGGATCCTCCTCGCCCATCGGGATGGCGATGGCGAGCGGATTGGTGCCGAGCAGGCTCTCGCTGCCGCCCCAGGGCGCCATGTGGTTTGCCGAGGCGACGACGGTGTAGATGCCGATCATCCCGGCCGGGATCGGCAGGCACGCATAGACCGCGCCCGAGCCCGCGTGGTTGGACCGCCGCGCGCCGACCCAGGCAACGCCCGCCTCGCGCGCGATGGCGATCGCCGCCTCGGCCGCCTTGGACATCACGAGATGGCCCATCCCGTTGTCGCCCTCGACGATCGCGACCGCCGGCGCGCGGCGGGAGACGGTGATGTCGGGGCGCGGATTGGTGCCGCCGGCGCGCAGGCGCCGGACGTATTGCGGCAGGCGGAAGATGCCGTGCGCGTCCGCCCCGGTCAGGTCGGCCTCCACCATCAGTTCGGCGACCCGGGCGGCATCCGCCTCCCGCAGGCCGTGGGCGGCCAGCACATCGGCGATGAAGGCGCGCATCGCCGCCGCCGGATGGCGCGGCAGCGCGGCGGCAGTGGCCTCCGCGAGCGCCATGGTCAGGCCACCGCCGGCGCGGGCGCGAGCAGCCGCCCCGCATTGCCGGAGAGGATCGCGGCGCGCGCCGCAGGATCGGGAATGGCGGCCTCGATCTCCTCGACGCCCGCGGTCGTGCCCATGTCGAACGGGTAGTCGGTGCCGAAGAGGATCCGCGCGGCGCCGACCTCGCCCACGAGGAAGCGCAGGGGCCCCGGCGCGTGGGTGATGCTGTCGTGCAGCAGCCGCGCGATGCTGTCGGCCGGATCGCCCCTGAGGCGCGCCCGCGCCTCGCTCCGCACCTGCCAGCCGTGACGGAAGCGCCCCGCCTGGTAGGGCACGAAGCCGCCGCCGTGGGAGAGGCAGAAGCGGATGTTCGGGAACCGCTCGATGACGCCGCCGAACACGAGCGAGGCGGCGGCGATCGTCGTCTCGAGCGGGTTCCCGACGAGGTTCGTCAGGTAGTAGGACTTCAAGCGCTCGGCGGCGACGACCTTGTGCGGATGCACGAGCACGAACAGGCCGAGACGGTCCGCCACCTCCCACACCGGATCGAGCGCGGGGTCGTCCAGGTTGCCGCCGCGGATGTTGGAGCCGAGATGGAGGCCCCGGAGCCCGTGGGTGCGGATCGCCCGCTCGAGCACGGCGGCGGCGCGCGGCGCGTCCTGCATGGGCGCCGTGGCGAGGCCGAGGAACCGCCCCGGGTGGCGGCGGCACAGCGCGGCGATCGCCTCGTTCTGCAGTTCGGCCACCGTCGCGGCGGCGCCGGCGTCGGCCTCGTAGAGGAAGGTGTGCGGCACGTTCGCCAGCACCTGCACGTCCACGCGCTGCGCGGCCATGTCGGCGAAGCGGCGTTCGATGTCCCAGGCGCCGCGGGGGAACGGGTTCTGCCGGATGTCGAGGATCTCGAGGATGCCGTGCTCCTCGTCCTTCCGGGTGAGCCGCGGCGCGAGGGCTGGAACCTCGCGGGCGATGCCGGCGATCATCGCCTCGGTCAGCACATGGGTGTGGGCGTCGATCACCGTCATGCGGGCGTGGCTCCTCGCCGCGCGGCCGTCCCGCCGCGCCATGATGTCATAAGACGAATGCGCAGCGGCCGGTCAAGGGGCCGCGCGGCGGCCGCGCTGTGCGCGCGGCTCCTCGCCGCGCCGCAGGATCCGCGAGAGCGAGAACTCCTCGCTGCGCCAGTAGGTGCGCGCGCATTCGAGGCCCTGGCCTGAAGCGTCGAAGGCGACCCGCTCGACCAGCACCAGAGGGGCGTGCCGCCTGAGGCCGAGGAGGCGCGCGCGGAAGGCGTCGGCCGCGATGAACTCCACCTGCTCCTCGGCCTCGGCGGCGCGGAGGCCGAACACCTCCTCGAGCAGCCGGTGCGGCGGGCGCGTGAGGTCGGCCGAGCGAAGGTCTGGGGCGAGTGCGGCCGGGATGAAATGCGTCCGGAAGGCGCGCGGGCGGCCCTCCCGCTGCAGCACGCGCCGCAGCTTGTGGACGGCGGCGCCCGCGGCGATGCCGAGCCGCGTGGCGACCCAGCCCGGCGCCGGCGCGGTCTCGGCGGCGTGCAGCACCACCTGCCCGGAGGTGTCGAAGGGGGTGTCGAGGAAATGGGCGGCGGGGGGCGGCTCCCGCCGCCGGGCGCGGACGAAGGTCCCCCTCCCCTGCTGGCGATGCAGCAGCCCCTCGTCCACCAGCGCCGTCACCGCCTGCCGGACGGTGATGCGCGACAGCCCGTAATGCGCGCAGAGTTCCGCTTCCGTCGGGATGCGATCCCCGGGCGAAAGATCGAACGTCACGAGGTCGCGCAGCGCGTGCTTGAGTTGCAGCCACAGCGGCGTTGCGCTGCCGCCGCGCAGGTCCCGGAGCGGAACGGCGCTGTCCATGGCCGCAGTGGTAGGGCACCGGCGCGCCGAGGGCAATGCGCTTGACACCCTCCGCCAGGCAAATATGTCATGGAATGTCATGAAACCGGCCGCAGCGCCGGAGCAGGAGGATCGCCCGGATGCGCCGCACCCTCGTCGCGCTTGCCATGGGCTTCGCCCTCGTCGCCGGGCCCGCCGCCGCGCAGAGCTTCCCCGACCGTCCGATCCGCGTGCTGATGCCGCTTGCCGCCGGCAGCGCCGTGGACGTGATGACGCGGGTGATCGCCGACCGCATGGGAGAACTGCTCGGCCAGCGGCTGGTGATCGAGAACCAGCCCGGCGGGGCGGGGCTGATCGGCGCGCGCGCGGGCGCGCGCGCCACGCCCGACGGGTACACGATCCTCGCCGTCAACGACAGCATCCTGACGATGCTGCCGAACATGAACCCGCAGGCCTGCTACGACCCGCTTCGCGACTTCGCGCCCATCACCCAGATGGCGCGCATCCGCTGGGCGCTGATCGCCAACCCCGCCTTCCCCGCGACAGACGTCGCCGGGCTGATCGCTGCGGCCCGCGCCCGGCCGGGGCAGATCGACTTCTCCTCCGGCGGCCCCGGCAGCCCCCACCACGTCTCGATGGAGATGTTCCTCCAGATGGCGGGGATCCGGCTCAATCACGTGCCCTACCGGGGTGCCACCCCGGCGCTGACGGCGGTGGTGTCGGGCGAGGTGCAGGTCGGCTTCACCGGCTTCCCCACGCCGAACCAGTTCATCCAGGAGGGGCGTCTCCGGCTGCTCGCCGTCGCCGGCACCGAACGCGAGAGGCTGTTCCCGGATGTGCCCACGCTCTCCGAGGCGGGAGTTCCCGGTTTCGCCTTCTACACCTGGGGCGCGCTGATCGCGCCGGCGAACGTGCCGCCTGCGGTGCTCGCGCGGCTGAGCGGCGCGGCGGTGGCGGCGCTCAACACGCCCGCCGTGCGCGAGAGGCTCGAGAGCCTCGGCTACGACGTGGTGGCCAACACGCCCGAGCAGTTCCGCGCCGCGCTCGCCGCCGATTTCGAGCGGATGGGCGCGCTGATCCGGTCGGCCAACATCCGCATGGAGTGACCGGCGGCTTGACCGGATAAGACGTCCTATATCAACCTCCAGCGCGGAAAGCGGGAGACACCACGATGCCCGATGCCGCGATCCTCCGCCCCGGCGAACGCCCGATGGCCGACCGTGGCGGCGGGGCAAGGACGATCCCGCTCGTCACTCCCGCCTGCGGCTCGACGCAGCTCCTGAACGGGATCACCATCTTCGCTCCCGGCGCCGCGATCGGGGAGCATTTCCACGACTGCGAGGAGAGCGTCATGGTGCTGGAGGGCGACGCGGTGGCGGTGCTTGGCGGCGTCGAGCACCGCCTGCAGCCCGGGGACACCACCTGGATCCCGGCCGGCATGCCGCACTACTTCCGCAACGCCTCGGCCGAGGCGGAGATGCGCATCTTCTGGACCTACGCCTCGGTCCGCGCCACGCGCACCATGGTCGCGACCGGCGAGACGCGCCCCGTCGCCGCCGAGCACGCCGCCGACAAGCTGATCCGGCGCTGAGCCGGCAGGTCCGACACGGGAGGAACGCGAGCCATGACGAACATCACCCGCAGGGCGACGCTCGGCGCCGCTGCCGGCCTCGCACTGTCGGCCGGCGGCGCCGCCGCACAGGCCTGGCCGTCGCGCGCCGTGCGCATCGTCGTCCCGCTGGTGCCCGGCGGCACCACGGACGCGATCGCCCGCGTCATCGCCGATCCGCTCTCGCGCCTGATCGGCCAGCCGGTGGTGGTGGAGAACCGCGCCGGCGCCAATGGCTGGATCGCCAACGAATACGTGGCGCGCCAGCCGGCCGACGGGCACACGCTGATCGTCAACAACGTCTCCACGCACGGCATCAACTCGGCCTTCGCGGCGGGGCGGCCGGTCAACCCGTCGCGGGATCTCGCGCCGGTGACGAACCTCGTCGAGGTGCCGCAGCTGATCGTCGTGCCCGGCACCTCGCCTGCGCGCACGCTGGCCGAGTTCGTCGAGCTCGCGCGGCGCGCGCCCCGGCCGCTCGTCTATGCCTCAGCGGGTGTCGGCTCCTACCAGCACATGGACATGGAGGTTCTGGCGGCGCGGGCGGGGATCCAGCTCGTCCACCTGCCGCTGCGCGGCGCGGGCGAGATGGTGCCCGCCGTGCTGCGCGACGACGCGCAGATCGGCGAGTTCAACCTGGTCGCCGCCCTGCCGCATGTGCGGGAGGGACGGCTGCGGGCGCTCGCCGCCGTCGGGCGCGAGCGCCTGCCGCAACTGCCCGAGGTGCCGACCACGGTGGAGTCCGGCTTCCCCGAGATCACCACCACCCTGTGGAACGGCCTGTTCGCGCCGGCGGCCACGCCCGAACCGATCGTCGCCGCGCTGCACCGCCACGTCACCGCCATCCTGCGCGATCCCGAGATCGTGGCAGGACAGGCGCGGATCGGCGTGCGCGTGACGCCGAGCGAGAGCCCGGCGGCCTTCGCCGAGTACGTCGCCCGCGACGTCGCCCGCTGGAGCGCGATCGTGCGCGAGTTCAACATCACCCTCTCCTGAGGCGCGCGTGGCGGAGATCGGCTTCACGCTCAACGGCAAGCCCGTCTCCGCCGCGGCGGAGGACGGGGCGAGCCTGCTGCACCTGCTGCGCGGGCCGCTCGCGCTCTCCGGCCCGCGCTTCGGCTGCGGCGCCGAGGCCTGCGGCGCCTGCATGGTTCTGCTGGACGGCCGCCCCGCCCATGCCTGCACCCTTCCCGCCGAGGCGGCGGCCGGGCGCAGCGTGACGACGGTCGAGGGCCTCGGCACGCCGGAGGCGCCGCATCCGCTGCAGCGCGCCTTCCTGGCCGAACAGGCCGGGCAGTGCGGCTACTGCCTGCCGGGCATCCTCGTCTCGGCCGCGGCGCTGCTGGCGGCCAACCCGCGGCCGGATGCGGCGGCGGTGAAGGCTGCGCTCGAGGGGCATCTCTGCCGCTGCGGCAGCCACAACCGGATCGTCCGCGCCGTGCTGCGCGCGGCGGCGGAGATGGCGGCATGACCCTGCCCGGCAGCCTCAAGGCCAACCCGCGCCTCTCCGCCTGGTTCGCCTTCCCCGAAGAGGGCGTGGTGCTGCTCTCCCCCGGCAAGGTCGAGATCGGCCAGGGCATCCTGACGGCGCTCGCGCAGATCGCGGCGGAGGAACTCGACGTCTCGCCCGCGCGCATCCGCGTCAAGCCGGTGGTGACCGGCGAGAGCCCGGACGAGCAGGTCACGGCCGGAAGCCTCTCGGTGCAGGAGAGCGGCGCCGCGGTCCGCCACGCGGCGGCGGAGATCCGCGCGATCTGCCTCTCCGTCGCGGCGCAGCGGAGCGGCGTGCCGCCCGAGGCCATCCGCATCGAGGACGGCGTGTTCCTCGGGCCCGCCGGACCGGTCGGCTCCTACTGGAGCGTCGCCCACCCCCCGCTGCTCGACACCGACGCGACACCCGGTGCCCGCGCCAAGCCCGCCGCCGCGCAGCGGATCGTCGGCACCTCGCTGCCGCGGACGGACCTGCCCGACAAGATCTTCGGCCGTCCGCGCTTCCTGCACGACATCCGGCTGCCCGGCATGCTGCACGCCCGCATGGTGCGGCCACCGGCGGCGCGGGCGCGGCTCCTTTCGCTCGCCGAGGGCCCGCTGCCAGAGGGCGCGCGCCTGGTGCGGAACGGCGCCTTCCTGGCCGCGGTGGCGGAGACGGAGTTCGCCGCCGAACGGGCCGCCGAACGCATTGCCCGCCGCGCCGAATGGGCGGTGGAGGACAGCCTGCCCGACGCCGCCTCACTCGCCGCCTGGCTCGATTCCGCCCCATCCGAGGCGAGCGTGACGGCCGAGCGCGGCGAGGCGCCCGCCCTGCCAGAGGATGCCCCCCGCGTCGCCGCGGTGTTCGAGAAGCCCTTCATCGCCCACGCCTCGATCGGCGTCTGCTGCGCCCTGGCGCGGTTCGAGGCGGGCGCGCTCGAGGTGGTCTCCCACAGCCAGGGCCCCTACAACCTGCGGGCGGATCTCGCCCTCGCCTTCGGTCTGCCGCCCGGGCGCGTGACGGTGCGCCACGCCGAGGGTGCCGGCTGCTACGGCCACAACGGCGCCGACGACGTGGCGTTCGAGGCGGCGGTGATCGCGCGCGAGATCCCCGGGCGCTGGGTGCGGCTGCAATGGAGCCGCGCCGAGGAACTCACGGCCGGCCCCTTCTCCCCGGCGATGCGCATCGCCATAGAGGCGGCGCTCGACGAGCGGGGAGAGATCGCGCTCTGGCGCGCGGACATCGCGGGCAACGGCCATTCCTCCCGGCCCGGGCGGGCGAAGCTGCCGGTGTTCGGCGCGGCGAGGCTGCTCGACCCGCCCTTCCCGCCGGCCGTCGCGATCAACATGCCGCTCGCCGCCGGCGGCGGGGCGGAGCGCAACGCCGTGCCCGGCTACCGCATCGGCGCGCTCAAGGTGGTCACGCGCCGGGTGACGGAGATGCCGATCCGCGCCTCGGCGCTGCGCGGGCTCGGCGCGATCGGCAATGTCTGGGCGATCGAAACCGTGCTCGACGAGCTCGCCGCGCTGGCGGGCGAGGATCCCCTCGCCTTCCGGCTGAAGCGGCTCGAGGATCCGCGCGCCGCCGCCGCGCTCGAGAAGGCGGCGGCGATGGCGGGCTGGGCGTCGCGCCGCCGGGCGGAGGGTGTCGGCTTCGGCTGCGCCGTCGCGCGCTACAAGGGAACCGGCGCCTGGTGCGCGGCGGTGGCGGAGATCCTGGCCGAGGCCGAGGTCCGCTGCACGCGGCTGTGGCTTGCGGCCGACATCGGGCAGGCGATCAACCCGGACGGGGCGATGAACCAGCTCGAAGGCGGGGCGATCCAGGCGGTGTCCATCGCGCTCAAGGAGGAGCTCCGCTTCGACCGCCGGCGGATCGAGAGCGACAGCTGGGAAGCCTACCCGATCCTGCGCTTCAGCGAGGTGCCCGAGGTCGAGGTGGCGCTGATGGACCGCGCGGGCGAACCGCCGCTCGGCGCGGGCGAGGCGTCGGTCGGGCCGGTGGTCGGCGCCATCGCCAACGCCATCGCCGATGCGCTCGGGGTGCGGCTGCGGCGCATGCCCTTCACCGCGGAGACGATCGCGGCCGCCTGCTGATGCCGCCTACTCCACCGTGACCGATTTCGCGAGGTTGCGCGGCTGGTCCACGTCGGTCCCCTTCAGCACCGCCACGTGGTAGGCCAGAAGCTGCACCGGAATGGCGTGCAGGATCGGCGCGACGAAGGGGTCCATCGCCGGCAGCGTCACCACCCGCTCGGCGAAGCGCGACAGAACGCCCTCCCCGGCGGCGTCGGTGAAGGCCATCACCCGCCCGCCGCGCGCCGCAGCCTCCTGCAGGTTGGAGACCGTCTTGTCGAACAGCGGGCCGGAGGGGCAGAGGGCGATCACCGGCACGCTGGAATCCACGAGCGCGATCGGCCCGTGCTTCATCTCGCCCGCCGCATAGCCCTCGGCGTGGATGTAGGAGACCTCCTTGAGCTTCAGCGCGCCCTCGAGCGCGATCGGATAGAGGCTGCCGCGGCCGAGGAACAGCACGTCGCGCGCCTCTGCCACCAGCGCGGCCAGGGCGCGGATCTCGGCATCCCGGTCGAGCACCTGCGCCGCCGCCTCCGGCACCGACAGCAGCGCCGCGGTCAGGCGCCGTTCGGCCGCCGCGTCCAGCACGCCGCGGGCGCGGCCCATGCCGAGGGCGAGGCAGGCGAGCACCGAAAGCTGCGCCGTGAACGCCTTGGTGGAGGCAACACCGATCTCGGGCCCCGCCGCCGTCAGCAGCGCCCGGTCCGCCCCGCGGGCGAGGCTGCTTTCCGGCACGTTCACCACCGACAGCGTGCGCTGGCCCGCGGCCTTGAGCAGCGAGAGCACCGCCATGGTGTCCGCCGTCTCGCCCGACTGGCTGACGAGGATCGCCGCCCCGCCCTCGGGCAGGGGCGGTTCGCGGTAGCGCAGTTCCGAGGCGATGTCGGCATCGCAGGGGATGCGCGCGAGGCTCTCGATCCAGTAGCGCCCCGTCAGCGCCGCAAGGAAGGCGGAGCCGCAGGCCGAGAGGGTGATGCGCGGCACGCTGAGCGGATCGAAGGGCAGAGCGGGCAGGGCGACGGTGCGGGTGGCAGGCGCGACGTACTGGCGCAGCGTGTCGCCGATGGTGCCGGGGTGCTCGTGCAGCTCCTTCTCCATGAAGTGGCGGTGGTTGCCCTTGCCGGTCAGCGCGCCGGCGAAGCCCATCTCCTTCACCGCGCGGCGGGCGGGGCGGCCCTCGGCGTCGAACACCTCCGCCCCGTCGCTGCGCAGCACCGCCCAGTCCCCGTCCTCGAGATAGGCGATACGGCGGGTGAAGGGGGCGAGCGCCAGCGCGTCGTTGCCGACGAACATCTCGCCCTCGCCATGCCCGATCGCCAGCGCCGGCCCGTGGCGGGCGGCGATCAGCAGCTCCGGATGGCCGGCGAACAGGAAGGCCATGGCGAAGGCGCCGTGCAGCCGCCCGAGCGCCCGACGCGCCGCCTCGACCGGCCCCGCACCCTGCGCGAGCAGCAGGTCCAGAAGCTGCACCACGGCCTCGGTGTCGGTGTCGGAGTGGAACACCTGCCCGGCCGCCTCGAGCTCGGCGCGGAGTTCGGCGAAGTTCTCGATGATGCCGTTGTGCACCACCGCCACGCGCGCGGTGGCGTGGGGGTGGGCGTTGCGCTCGGTCGGCGCGCCATGAGTCGCCCAGCGCGTGTGGCCGATGCCGGTGGTGCCGGGCAGCGGATCGGCGCGGAGCGACTCCTCGAGCCGGGCGAGCTTGCCCTCGGCGCGGCGGCGGAGGATGCGGCCATCCACGAGGGTGGCGACACCTGCGCTGTCGTAGCCGCGGTATTCCAGCCGCTTCAGCCCCTCGAGCAGCCGCGGCGCGGCCTCCGCCCGCCCGACGATGCCGACGATGCCGCACATCAGCGCCGCTCCTTCCGCCCCCGCATGCCGCGCCCGGGCTTCACCACCTGCCGCGCGCGGCCGAGGGCGAGCGAATCCTCCGGCACGTCCTCGGTGATGACGCTTCCGGCCGCGGTGATCGCGCCGGGGCCGATCCGCACCGGCGCGACCAGCGCCGTGTCGCTGCCGATGAAGGCACCCTCGCCGATCTCGGTGCGGTGCTTCGCCACCCCGTCGTAGTTGCAGGTGATGGTGCCGGCGCCGATGTTGGCGCCCGCCCCGACGCTGGCATCGCCGAGATAGGAGAGGTGGTTCGCCTTCGCCCCGCGCCCGAGGCGTGTCGCCTTCAGCTCGACGAAATTGCCGACATGCGCCCCCGCCTCCACATGGGTTCCGGGCCGGAGCCGCGCGAAGGGGCCGATGACCGCGCCCGCCTCCACCACGCAGCCCTCGAGGTGGCTGAAGGGCTTCACCTCCACCCCGTCCTGCAGCACGACACCGGGGCCGAACACGACATGCGGGTGGATCACCACGTCCCGCCCCGTCTCGGTGTCGAAGGCGAGGAACACCGTCTCGGGGGCGAGCAGAGTCGTCCCGCGCTCCATGGCGGCGCGGCGCAGCGCGGCCTGCACCTCTGCCTCGGCCTCGGCGAGCTCGGCGCGGCTGTTGATGCCGCGGAGCTCCGCTTCCGGCGCCTCGAGGGTCCTCACCACGCGCCCTTCGGCGTTGGCTGCGGCCACCACATCCGTCAGGTAGTATTCCCCCTTGGCGTTGTCGTTGCGCACGGCGCGGAGCCAGCGCAGAAGCTCGGGCCAGGCGGCGCAGACGGCACCGGCATTGCACAGGCCGATCGCGCGCGTGGCCGCATCGGCATCGGCCCATTCGACGATCCGGATCACGCGGCCGTCCGGCCCCGTCACCACCCGGCCGTAGCGCGCAGGGTCGGCCGGGCGCATCGCCAGCAGCACGAGGTCGGCGCCGGCGCGGGCGGCAAGCAGGCGGGAGAGGGTGGCGGGCGGGATCAGCGGATTGTCGGCGTAGAGCACCGCCGCGTCGCCGCCGAACCCCTCGAGCAGCGGGGCGGCGGCAAGCGCGGCATGGGCGGTGCCGAGCCGCTCGGCCTGCACCGCCACCGCATGCGGCGCGGCCGCGCGCGCGACCGCCTCCATCCCCGGCCCGACCACGACGACGATGCGGTCGAACACCTGCTCGCAGGCGGCGAGCAGATGGCGCAGCATCGGCCGCCCGGCGAGCGGGTGCAGCGCCTTCGGAACATCGGAACGCATCCGGGTGCCGAGCCCGGCGGCAAGCAGGATGGCGGCCTTCATCGCCCGCCCATTGCCGAAGCCGCCGGGCGGCCGCAAGTCTGCGCCCGTTCACGGGTGATGACAGGATGCGACGGACAGTGGTGTTCGACCTCGACGGCACGCTGGTGGACAGCGCGCCCGACCTCGCCGCCGCCCTCTCGCGGCTGATGGCGGCGCGCGGGCTGCCGGGCTTCGGGCGGGAGGAGGTGATCCCGATGATCGGCGACGGGGCGAGGCTGCTTCTGGAGCGGGCCTTCGCCGCCCGCGGCCTGCCGCCGGACGATGCCGCCCTGCCCGCCTTCCTCGCCGACTACGAGGCGAACGCGGCGCGGGCCACCCGCCCCTTCCCCGGCATCCCGGAGGCGCTCGAGGCGCTTTCCGCCGCGGGCTGGGCGCTCGCGGTCTGCACCAACAAGCCGGCAGCCGCGGCGCGGGGGCTGCTTGCGGCGCTTGGCCTTCAGGACGCCTTCGCCGCGATCCTCGGCGGCGACAGCCTGCCGGTGCGCAAGCCCGACCCGGCGCATGTGCTCGGCGCGGTTGCCGCTGCGGGGGGGGATCCGCGGCGCGCGGCGATGGTGGGAGACCACGCGAACGACATGCGGGCCGCCGCCGCCGCCGGCATTCCGGCGCTGTTCTGCGCCTGGGGCTACGGCCGGCCCGACATGGCGATGGGCGCGCCCGTGGCGAGGCGCGCCGCCGAACTGCCGGGGCTTCTCGCGGCCATCCTGCCGGCCGCTTGACACCCCGCACCCTCCCGCCCTACCTCCGCGCCCCACGGACGGGCGCGTAGCTCAGCGGGAGAGCATCGCCTTCACACGGCGGGGGTCGTAGGTTCAATCCCTACCGCGCCCACCATCCGAACCCGTCAGCGCTGCGGGCCGGGGCCGGGCCCGAAGCCAGGGCCGGGGCCGAAGCCTGGGCTGCGCCCGAAGCCGGGGCCGCGCGGGCCGATCTCCTCGCGCGCCACCGCGCCATCGCCGTTGCGGTCCATCATCCGGAACAGGAACTCGGCCGGCTGCGACACCTCGGCGAGCGTTAGCCGCCCGTCGCCGTCGGCGTCCAGCACGCGGAAGGCGCGGGCGCGCATCTCCTCGAGGCGGGCGCGGATCGCACGCGCGCGCTCGCTGTCGCCGCGCACCTCGAACCGGCTGTTGAGATAGGCGTCGAACTCGGCGCGCGTCACCGCCCCGTCGCGGTCGGCGTCGGCGGCCTGGAAGCGGCGGCCGATCTCGGCGCGCAGTTCGGCGAGCGTCACGCGGCCGTCGTTGTCGGCATCCGCCTCGCGGAAGATCTGCATCAAGCCGGCGCCGGGGCCGTAGGGGCCGCGCTTGCCGTGGCGGTGGAAACCACGCTCCCCGTCGCGGTGCCAGCCGGGGCCGTCGCCGCGCATCGGGCCTTCGGCGCGCGGACCATCGCCGCGCGGGCCGGGCCCCGGGCCGGGCTGCGCCAGGGCGGGCGTCGCCGCGAGCATCGCCAGGGCAGCGGTTCCAAGCATCCATCCCTTGATCGTCATCGTCATCTCCGTCTCACAGGCCAGGATCGGCCACGACGGGAACATGCGCCGCCGATGTAACAGAGGCGTGTCGCAGCGGTCGCTTGCGGGTGAGGAAGTGTTGCGGCCGGCCGCCTCAGCGCGTGCGCACAGGCGCGCTGGCCCCGCCCGAACCGGGAAGCGCCGCCCCGAGCAGGGCG
>JANWXJ010000031.1 GCA_025055335.1 Acetobacteraceae bacterium | reverse complement strand
GGGCCGGACGCACAGCGCGGCGCGGCGCGGCAGCGGCGGGAAGGCGGCATCGTCGAGCGGCACCGGCGCCGCGAAGGGATCCCGCGGGTCCGGCCGCGCCATGGCGGCAAGGGCGAGCGACAGGTCGCGGACCGTCCGCGCGAGGGGGCCCGCCACCGCCGTCAGCGCAGCGTCCGGCAGCCGCTCCGGCATCGTGCGGTTCCAGGCCGCCACCCGCCCCGCCGTCGGCCGCAGCCCGTGCACGCCGCAGGCATAGGCGGGGTAGCGGATGGAGCCGGCGATGTCGGTGCCGTGGGCGATGGCGCCGATGCCGGCCGCCAGCGCCGCCGCGGCCCCGCCGGAGGATCCGCCCGGCGTGACGCCGGGCGCGCGGGGGTTGCGTGTTGCGCCGTGCAGCCGGTTGCGGGTGAACCAGCGCAGCGAGAAGGCCGGGGTGTTGGTGCGGCCGAGAAGTATCGCCCCCGCCTCGCGCAGCCGGGCCACCACCGGGCTGTCCTCGGCGGCGATGGCGTCGCGGCGGGTGGCGCAGCCGTTCGTCGTGGCGAACCCCGTCTGGTCGGCGATCACCTTGATCGTCGCCGGCACGCCGGCGAGCGGCCCCGGATCCTCCCCCCGGGCGATCCGCGCGTCGAGCGCCCGGGCCTCTGCCAGCACCGCCTCGGGGCGGCACTCCACCACCGCGTTGATGGCGGGATTGGCGGCGGCGAGGCGTTCCAGCGCGTCGCGCGCAACCGCCTCGGCGCTCGCCTGCCCGCTGCGGACAAGCGCCGCGATCCGCGACGCAGGCAAGGGCCAGAACCGCATCACCGTGCCTCTCCTCCGGCCGTGGCGTCGAAGCCCTTGCCCGACCGGGCGGCGCTGTCAACGCGCAACGGCGCGGCCGCGCCGGCGACAACCGAAGAGGCTGGCGGCGTGCCGCGGAGGGCGGCACAATCGCGCCCACCGCACCGGGGAAAGCCGACGCCATGACCGTCCAGAGCCGGATCAGCCCGCCCGCGCGGGATCCTGCCGCCCTGGTGCAGCCAGGGCGCATCCACCGCGCCGCCTACACCGATCCGGCGGTGTTCGAACTCGAGATGGAGCGGATCTTCGGCCGCGCCTGGCTCTATGTGTGCCACGACAGCCAGCTTCCGAAGCCCGGCTCCTTCCTGACCGCGACGCTCGCGCGCCAGCCCGTGATCTTCGCCCGCGGGCGCGACGGGGCGGTGCGCGGGCTGTTCAACCGCTGCACCCACCGCGGCGCGCTGCTCTGCACCGACGAGTGCGGCACGGTGAAGCGCTTCGTCTGCTGCTACCACGGCTGGGCCTTCGACCCGGACGGGCGGCTGGCCGAGGTGCCGCTGCCCGAGGGCTAACGCATCGCGCCCTACCCCCCGGCGGACGGCTCGCTCGATCTCGTGCGGGTGCCGCGGGTCGCGCAGTATCGCGGCTTCTGGTTCGCCTCCCTCGCCGCCGAGGGGCCCTCGCTCGAGGAGTTCCTCGGGCCGATGACGACCTCCTTCGACGACATGGTGGACCGCTCGCCCTCCGGCACGCTCGAGGTCGCGGGCGGGTTCTCGAAGCATGTCTATCGCGGCAACTGGAAGCTCGTGCTCGAGAACCACAACGACACGCTGCACCCGCGCTTCGTCCACGCCTCCTCCGTGGCGGCGGCGCGCGAGCAGTCGGACGCCGTGCCGACGGACGGCGCGGGCGCGGTGCAGATCCGCCAGATGCGGCAGAACGGCGCGCCCGCCCAGGTGTGGGAGGAGCTCGGCATCTGGACCTCGGAGTGGGGCCACTCCTTCATGGGCGACTACCACACCGACAAGGCCGCGGTCGCCCTCGCCGAGGACGACCCGGTCCAGGTGGAGTACCGCCGGGCGCTGGCGGCGCGCGTGGGCGAGGCGCGGGCGGCCGAGATCCTCGCCGTCTCGCGCTTCAACACCGTGGTCTATCCCAACCTCTCCTTCATGAGCCGCTTCCGCCAGCTCAGGATCATCGTGCCGCTGGCGGTGGACCGGACGATGCTGGTCACCCACACCTTCCGCATGCCCGGCGCGCCCGAGCGCATGTTCCACGACAGCATCGCCTTCGCCAATGTGGTGAACGGCACGGGCTCGCTCGTGCTGACCGACGACCTCGAGACCTACGAGCGGGTGCAGCGCGGCCTCGAGAGCCAGGGCGGGGAGTGGGTGGACGCCGCCCGCGGCCTCGGGGCCGACGCGCCCGACCCCTCGGGCATGCTGCGCGGCGCAACCGGCACGAGCGAGGTGCACATACGCAACCAGTTCGCCGCCTGGGCGCGCTGGATGACGGGGGCGGCGTGATGGACGCGGCCGCCGCCACCATCGCCGATCCCTTCGCCTTCGTCCTGCACGAATGCGACCTGCTCGACCGCTGGCGCCTGCAGGAGTGGCTCTCCCTCTGGGCCGAGGAGTGCAGCTACTGGGTGCCGGCGCTGCCCGGGCAGGAAAGCCCCCACGACGCGCTGTCCCACATCTACGACGACCGCAGGCTGCTCGAGACGCGGGTGCGCCGCTTCGCCCACGCCATGTTCCACGCGCAGAAGCCGCCTTCGCGCACCGTCCGCTTCGCGACGAACCTGCGCGTCGTCGAGCAGCCGGGCGCCGCCCTGTCCGTGCTCTGCTCGCTGCAGGTGGCCGAGTTCCGCAACGGGCTGCACCGCTCCTATCTCGGCCACTGCCGCTACGACCTGCTGCGCGGCGGCGCCGGCGGCCTGCTGATCCGCCGCAAGCGCTTCGAGCTGATAGACTGCGACGCGCCGCAGGAGGGCATCTCGATCATCCTGTAGGCGCAGGCGGGGGGGAGGGGCGCATGACGATCCGCTTCGGCAGGCGTTCGGTGGCGGCGGGGCTCGCGCTTGCGCCACTCTGGGCGCGGGCGCAGGGGGCCTTGCCCCAGCGGCCGATCCGCATCCTCGTGCCCTTCACCCCGGGCGGTTCCCCCGATGTGCTGGCGCGGCTGCTCGCCGAGGAGTTCGGCCGCCGCTCGGGCCAGCAGGCGGTGGCGGAGAACCGTCCCGGGGCGGGCGGCAACATCGCCGCCGAGGCGGTGGCCCGCGCCGCGCCCGACGGGCAGACGCTGCTGCTGCTGCTGTCGAACAACATCGTCGCGGTGAACCCGCATCTCGGCCCGGTGCCGTTCGATCCGCTGAACGACTTCACGCCCCTCGCCCTGCTGGCGAGAAGCCCGCTTGCGATCCTGGTCGGGCCGGACAGCCCGGCGCGGGACATCCCCGGGCTGCTCGCGCTGGCGCGCCAGCGGAACGGGCTGCTCGCCTACGCGAGTGCGGGCGTCGGCTCCCCGCATCACCTGGCGATGGCGCTGCTGTGCGCGATCGGCGGGGTGGAGATGATCCATGTGCCGTTCCGCGGCACGGCGCCGGCGCTGACGGAGCTGGTGGCCGGCCGGGTGGGGGTGATGGCGAGCCCCGTCGGCACCGCCCTGCCGCTGATCCGCGAGGGGCGCGTGCGGCCGATCGCGGCGGCCGGCGCCCGGCGGCTGACCGACCTGCCGGAGCTGCCGACGGTCGCCGAACAGGCGCTGCCGGGCTACGAGACGGACACGTGGCTTGCCCTTGTGGGGCCGCGGGGGATGCCGGAGCCGGTGGCCCGCGCCCTCTCCGAAGCGGCGCTCGCCACCCTCGCCAGGGCGGAGACGCGCGAGCAGTTGCTCCGCCTCGGCATCGAGCCCGACGCCGGGACGCCCGGGGAACTCTCCGCGCTGATCCGCCGCGACCATGCCCGCTGGGGAGAGGTGATACGCCGTGCCGGCATCACCGCAGGCTGAGGCGCCTGCCGCTCCGCGCGGACCGGCCCGACCCGAACGCTTCAGCCCGCGCGCCCGGGCGCTGCACTGGGTGATCGCGGGGCTGGTGGTGGCGCTGCTGGCCAGCGGCTTTGCCGCCGGCGCCACCGCCCCGGAGGGCAAGGCGTTCTGGCTTCGGCTGCATCTGCCGCTCGGCGTGCTCGCGATGCTGCTCGCGCTGTGGCGGCTGCAGGTGGCGCTGTCGGAGGCGATCGCCCGGCGCCGCCCGGTCCCGGCCGTGGACGGCGCGCAGGCGAGGCTCGCGCGGGCGGTGCACGGGCTTCTGTTCCTGCTGCCGATCGCCCTCGGCGTCAGCGGCATCGCGCTGTCCGCGTGGTCCGGCGCTCCGGCCGCCGTGTTCGGGCAGGCGCCCATGCCGGAGTTCTGGGATTATCCCCCGCGCTGGGCGCATGGCGCCTTCGCCTGGGGCATCGCCCTGCTGGCCGGCCTGCATGTCGCCGCGGCGCTCTACCACCAGTTCGTCCGGCGCGACGGGCTGATCGGCCGGATGCTGCCCGGCCCGGAGGACCGCTAGGCCGGCAGCCAGACCGGCGCCGCGGTCTTGGCCCGGATCTCCTCCACGCTCACCCCGGGCGCGGCTTCGGCCAGCACGAAGCCGCGGCCCTTCACCACCTCGAGCACCGCGAGGTTGGTGTACACGCGGCTGACCACCCCGGCCGCCGTGAGGGGGTAGCTGCAGGTCTCGACCAGCTTCGGCCTGCCGTCCTTCGTCGTGTGTTCCATCAGCACCCACAGCCGCTTCGCCCCGGCCGTCAGGTCCATCGCGCCGCCGACGGCGGGGGCGCTGTCGTTCTCGCTCGTCGCCCAGTTGGCGATGTCGCCGTTGGCCGCCACCTCGAAGGCGCCGAGCACGCAGAGGTCGAGATGCCCGCCGCGGATGATCGCGAAGGAATCCGCGTGGTGGAACAGCGAGGCGCCCGGCACCAGCGTCACCGGCTGCTTGCCGGCGTTGATCAGCCAGGGGTCCACCGCGTCGGGGGCGGGGGCGGGGCCCATGCCGAGGATGCCGTTCTCGGAATGGAAGATCACCTCGCGCTCGGGCGGGATGTGGTCGGCCACCATCGTCGGCATGCCGATGCCGAGGTTGACGAACCAGCCTTCCGGGATGTCCTCAGCCACGCGCGCGGCCATGGCGGTGCGGTCGAACGGCATGGTCTCCTCCTCCTCAGGCCCAGGGCGCGCCGCGGTCCACGCGGATCACGCGGTCCACGAACACCCCGGGGGTGATCACGGCATCGGGGGCGATGGCACCGAGCGGCACGATATGCTGGGCCTGCGCGATCGTCAGCTTCGCCGCCGTCGCCATCACCGGGTTGAAGTTCCGCCCAGAGCCCCGGTAGGTCAGGTTGCCCCAGCGGTCGGCGGCCCAGGCCTCGATCAGCGCGACATCGCCGGGCAGCGCGGTTTCCAGCACATGCGGACGGCCGTTGAACTCGCGCACCTCCTTGCCCTGGCCGAGGCGGGTGCCGGCGGCGGTCGGGGTGAAGAAGGCCGGGATGCCGGCGCCGGCGGCGCGGATCCGTTCGGCGAGCGTCCCCTGCGGCACGATCTCGAGCTCGATCTTGCCCGCGCGGTAGAGCTCCTCGAACACCACGCTGCCGGCCGAGCGCGGGTAGGAGCAGATGATCTTCCGCACCCGCCCGAGCTCCATCAGCCGCGCGAGGCCCACCCGCCCGGTGCCGGCGTTGTTCGCCACCACCGTCAGGTCCTTCGCCCCCTGCTCGATCAGCCCCTCGATCAGCGCATCGGGCTGCCCGACCGAGCCGAAGCCGCCGATCAGCACCGTCGAGCCGTCGGCGATCCCGGCCATCGCCTCGGCCATGTCCCGCACGATCTTGTCGATCACGTCGGCGTGTCCTCCAGGCAACTGCGTGCCCCTTAGAACACGCCCAGGCCCTTGCGAACCCCCCGGGACCGCTGGCGGCCCGGCGGCAGTCTGTGTAGCCTAGCGCAGACATCGGGCAGTGCGCCCGCGGGCCGGCGCCGGGCGCCGCCCCGGCGCGGAACGGAAGGACGGGGCGGATGGCGCGACGGGTTTGGCTCTCGGCCGCGGCGGTTCTGCCGGTGATGCTCGCCGGCTGCGGCGTGACGGTCGAACGCACCGAGCAGGTGCAGGCGCGGGAGGCCGCCCTGGCCGAAAGCCGGGCGGAGACCCAGCGGCTTTCGGGCCGCGTGGCCGAGCTCGAACGCATCCTCGCCGCCGAGCGGCGGGCGGCCGGGGATTTGGCCGCGATCCGCGCGCGTCTGGCCGCCGCCCAGCGCACCCTGGCGGACGCCCGGCGCGAACAGCAGGTGGCCGAGCAGGAGGCGCTGCGGGCCCGCGCCGAGCGCGAGGAGACCGAGCGCCGCATCACCGCCGCCCAGGCGGATGCGGATGCGAGGCTCGCCGCCACCCGCGCCGAGGTCGAGAGCCAGGAGGCGCGGCTGCGCACGCTCCGCGCCGAGGCCGCCGCGGCCGACCAGCGGCTCGCCCAGCTCCGCGCCGAGACGGCGCGGCAGGAACAGACTCTCGCCGCACTCC
>JANWXJ010000249.1 GCA_025055335.1 Acetobacteraceae bacterium | reverse complement strand
GCCGGGGCGGGCGCGTGGGCGCGGCGCGGCGGAGGCGCCGGGGAGGGGAGGGGTCGCCGCGCCCGCGGGCCGTTGCGGCGATGGGGGGCGGTGATCGGGGGGGCGGCCCGCGCCGCCGCCCCCCGCGCGTCCCTCAGGTCTTGCGCACGTTCCAGAACAGCGGGATCGGGCTCGGCACGATGTCGGTCACGTTGCGGCGGAAGGCCGTCGGCTGCCACATCTGGCCGATGGTGATGTAGGGCACCACCTCGAAGGCGCGGGCCTGGATGCGGCGGGCCACCGCCTGCTGCGCGGCGAGGTCGGGGGCGGAGAGGTATTCCTCCCGCAGCGCCTCCATCTGCTCGTCGGTCGGCCAGCCGGGCCAGGCGTTGGCGCCATGCGTGCGGAGCGGCGCGTGCAGCGCCGGGTTCGAGAGATCCGGCCCCACCCACCAGGTGTGGAAGATGGACCAGCCGCCCTGCGCCGGCGGGTTGCGGTTGGCGCGGCGGGCCAGCACGCTGCCCCAGTCGGTGGCCACGAACTCGACGTTCATGCCGAGCCGCGTCAGCAGGTCCTGCGTGACGAGGCCCTGGTTGTGGTTGGCCGGGATGTCGGTCGGGCTGATGATCACCACGCGCTCGTTGTTGTAGCCGGCCTCGCGCAGCATCTGGCGGGCGCGGTTGAGGTCGCCGCGCATCGCCTCGGCCGAGCCGACGTCGTTGGCGAGCGGCGTGCCGCAGGTGAAGAAGGACTTGCACTCGCGGTAGTACTGGCTGTTGCCCACCACCGCCTCGAGGTAGTCGCGCTGGTTCACCGCCATCTGCACGGCCCGCCGGATCGCCGGGTTGTTGAAGGGCGGGTGCAGGTGGTTGAAGCGCAGCATCAGGATCGAGCCGACGGGGTCGATCTGCTCGATGCGGATGTCGCGGTTGCGCTGCAGCAGCGGCAGGAGGTCGAAGGCGGGCTGCTCGTACCAGTCCACCTCGCCCGTCTGCAGCGCCGCCGAGGCGGTGGCGGGATCGGGGATGATGCGCCACTCCACCCGGTCCACCATCGCGCGCTTGCCGCCCGCCGCGTTCGAGGGCGGCTCGTTGCGCGGCACATAGCCCTCGAAGCGGGTGTACACCGCCATGCTTCCCGGCACCCATTCGGAGCGGACGAAGCGGAAGGGCCCCGATCCGATCGCCTCGGTGATCGGGGTGTTCGGATCGGTGTTGGCGAACCGCTCCGGCATCATGAAGGGCACCTGCGAGGAGAGCTTGCCGATCGCCTCGAGCAGCAGCGGGAAGGGCCGGCGCAGGCGGATCTCGATCGTGCGGTCGTCGGCGGCGCGGATCTCGTCCACCACGGCCATCAGCGTCTGGCCGAAGGAATCGCGGGCGCCCCAGCGGCGGAGCGAGGGGGCGCAGTCCTGCGCGCGCACGGGCTCCCCGTCGTGGAAGCGCAGGCCCTCGCGCAGGCGGATGCGCCACACCCGCCCGTCCGCGCTCGTCTCGTGGCCCTCGGCCATCTGCGGGCGGACGCGGAACTCGGCGTCCGTCGCGTAGAGGGTGTCGTAGACGAGGTAGCCGTGGTTGCGGACGATGTAGCCGGTGGTGCCGACCGGGTCGATCGTCGAGAGGTTGGAGTGCGGGATGAAACGCAGCGTGCGGGCGGCCGCCCCCTGCGCGATGGCCGGGCGCGGCAGGCCCGGCATGGCAGAGAGCGCGCCGGCGCCGGCGAGCAGGACGGAACGGCGAGAAACCATGTGGAAACCCCCTGGACAGCCTCTGGCGGGACGGGATGCTAGCACCCGCCAGGGGGGCGGCAAGCGCCCTGTCACGCGGCTGTCCCGAACCCCTAGGCCGCGCCGAACTTCCATGGTAAGGCGCGCCTCCGCCGGGGCCTGCCGGGGCCGAAACGGCGTCCGGGGCGCGGGATTTCCGGACACAGCGCCGGCTGCATGGAGAGAGAATCAGGCGATGAGCGAGACCGCCGAGAAGGTGAAGAAGATCGTTGTCGAGCACCTCGGCGTCGAGGAGGCGAAGGTGACCCCGGAGGCATCCTTCATCGACGACCTCGGCGCCGACAGCCTGGACACCGTGGAACTCGTGATGGCCTTCGAGGAGGCCTTCGGCGTCGAGATCCCGGACGACGCGGCCGAGAAGATCACGACCGTCAAGGACGCGATCGAGTACATCGAGAAGAAGAAGGCGGCCTGAGCCGCCGCCTTTCGCGGGAACAGCGCCAGTGTTCGCTCATTTCCGGGCGCCCCGCCGGGTCGTCGTGACCGGCATGGGGATCGCCTGTCCGCTCGGCGTCGGCGTCGCCCATGTGTGGCGCCGCATGATCAACGGCGAATCGGGCATCGGCGCGATCCGCTCCTTCGACCCGAAGGATCTTCCGGCGAAGGTGGCGGGCGAGGTCCCGGCCGGCAAGCGCGCCGAGGGCGGCCTCGACCTCGACGAATGGATCCCCCTCAAGGACCAGAAGAAGATGGACCGCTTCATCCAGCTCGCCTGGGTGGCCGCGGCCGAGGCCGTCGAGGATTCGGGCTGGGTCCCGCAGACAGAGGAGGAGCGCTGCCGCACCGGGGTGATGATCGGCTCTGGCATCGGCGGGCTGCAGACGATCGCCGATGCGGCGAAGCAGGTGGCGGAAGGGCGGGCGCGCCGCCTCTCCCCCTTCTTCATCCCCTCGGCGCTGATCAACCTCGCCTCGGGCCAGGTGTCCATCCGCTACGGCTTCAAGGGGCCGAACCACTCGGCGGTGACGGCCTGCGCCACCGGCGTGCACGCGCTCGGCGATGCGGCGCGGCTGATCGCGCTCGGCGATGCCGACGTGATGGTGGCCGGCGGCGCGGAGGCCGCCGTCAGCGAGCTCGGCATCGCCGGGTTCTGCGCCTCCCGCGCGCTCTCCACCGGCTTCAACGACACCCCGGAAAAGGCCTCCCGCCCCTGGGACAAGGACCGCGACGGCTTCGTGATGGGGGAAGGCGCCGGCGTCCTGGTGCTCGAGGAATACGAGCACGCGAAGCGCCGCGGCGCGACGATCCACGCCGAGGTGATCGGCTACGGCATGTCGGGCGATGCGCACCACATCACCGCCCCGGCGGAAGGCCACGACGGCGCCTTCCGCGCGATGAAGGCGGCCTTCGCCTCGGCCGGCATCACCCCGGCCGATGTGCAGTACGTGAACGCGCACGGCACCTCCACCCCGCTCGGCGACGACCTCGAGCTCGAGGCGGTGGAGCGGCTGTGGGGCGATGCGGCGAAGGGCCTCGCCATGTCCTCCACCAAGTCGGCCGTCGGGCACCTGCTCGGGGCGGCGGGGGCGGTCGAGGGGATCTTCTCGATCCTCGCGATCAAGCACGGCATCGCCCCGCCCACCCTGAACCTCGACAATCCCTCGCGCGAGAGCCCGATCGACCGCGTGGCCAACGCCGCGCAGCAGCGGCCGATCCGCATCGCCCTCTCCAACTCCTTCGGCTTCGGCGGCACCAACGCCTCCATCCTGTTCCGCGCGGCGCCCTGAGGGCGCCATGCGGCGGGCGCTCCGGGCCCTCCTCCTCCTCCTCGCCGCCCTATCGGTGGCGGCGGGGGCGGCAGCTCTCGCGGCGTGGCGGATCGCCACCGCCCCGGGGCCGCTTCCCGAGGAGCGGAACATCGTCATCCCGCGCGGGGGCATCCGCGACATCGCGGAAGTGCTGGAACGCGAAGGCGTGATCCGCGACGCCGACGCCTTCGCGCTCGCCGCCCTGCTCACCCGCTCCCAGGGGCCGCTGCGGGCGGGGGAATACGCCTTCCCGGCGGGGGCGAGCCTTTTCGATGCGCTGGCTGTGCTCCGATTCGCCCGCCCCGTGCAGCGGCGCTTCACCATCGCCGAGGGGATGCTCGCCGTGCAGATCCGCGCGGCGCTGGAGGCCGAGCCGGCGTTGACCGGCCCCGTACCCCCCTTCGCCGAGGGCGCGCTGCTGCCCGAGACCTACCTGTTCTCCTTCGGCGATTCCCGCGAATCGCTGGTGCGCCGCGCGGCGGCGGCGATGGAGCAGGCGCTGGCGCAGGAATGGGAGCGGCGGGCGCCGAACCTGCCCTTCTCCACCCCGCGCGAGGCGCTGATCCTCGCCTCCATCGTCGAGCGCGAGACCGGCGTGGCCGAGGAGCGCGCGCGCGTCGCCGGCGTGTTCGTCAACCGGCTGCGGCGGGGGATGCTGCTGCAGTCCGACCCGACGACCGCCTATGCCGCGGCCGGCGGCGGCGTGCTGGAGCGGCCCCTGACGCGGGCCGACCTGCAGCGCGACCATCCCTTCAACACCTACCGCGTGCCGGGGCTGCCGCCCGGGCCCATCGCCAGCCCCGGCCGCGCCGCGATCCGCGCGGCGCTCAACCCCGAGGCGCATGATTTCCTCTATTTCGTGGCCGACGGCACCGGCGGCCACGCCTTCGCCCGCACGCTCGAGGAGCACAACCGCAACGTCGCCCGCTGGCGGCAGATCGAGCGGGAGCGCGGCCAGAGGTGACGCCGCTCTCGGGCCCGGCGCTGTGGTGGCGCCTTGCGGTGATCGGGGCGCTGTGGGGCTCCTCCTTCCCGCTGCTGCGCCTCGTGGCGAACGAGATGCCGCCCGCCGCGCTCGCCACCGCGCGCGGGGCCTTCGCCGCGCTCTCCGTGCTGCTGTTCCTGTGGGCCACCGGGGCGATCAAGGGCTGGCGGCAGGACCTCTGGAGGCATGCGCTGGTGATCGGCAGCCTGAACGGCTGGCTGCCGAATGTTCTCACGGCGATCGCCATGGGCAGCGTGGAGTCCGCCACCGCCGCGCTGATCCAGTCGGCCACGCCGCTGTTCGTCGCCCTCCTCGTCTTCCTCGTGCTGCAGGGCGAGCGGCCGGGGCCGCGCGGCTGGGCGGGGCTGCTGGTCGGCTTCGCCGGCATCCTCGTCATCATCGGCCCGGCGGCCTTCGGCGGCGGCGCCACGGTGCTGGGCGCGGCCTGCATGCTGGCCACCGCCCTCTCCTACGCCGCGGGCACCGTCTATGCGCGCTGGGCGCAGCCCGGGGCGGCGGCGCCGCTCGCCTTCGGGCAGCAGCTGGTCGCGGCACTCGGCGCGGCGGTCCTCTCCGCCGGGGTGGATCCGCTTTCGGCCTATGCGCAGCCGGGCTGGGTGTGGCTCGTGGTGCTGCTGCTCGCCGCCGGGGCCTCGGCCCTGCCGCTCACGATGTTCCTGGCGCTGCTGCAGCGCGCGCGGGCGACCGATGCGGCGATGGTCGGCTACCTGCAGCCGCTCTTCGCCGGCGTGATCGGGGCGCTGCTGCTCGCCGAACTGCCCGAGCCGCGGGTGGTGCTGGGCGGTGCCGTGGTGCTCGCCGGGGTGTGGCTCGCGACCTCGCGGCGGTAGCGGCTACAGGCGGCGCTTCGCGGGCAGAAGCCGGAACAGGGCGTTGCGCAGCCCCGCAGGCAGCGCGCCCGCAGCACCTGCGGCAAGCGCGAGCGGCCAGGGGAAGGCGATGGTGGTGCGGCCGCGCGCAAGCCCGCGCAGGATGATGGCGGCGGCGCGGTCGGCCTCCAGCAGCAGGGGCATCGGGAAGTCGTTCGCCGCCGTCATCGGCGTGCGGACATAGCCCGGGCAGACGGCGTGGAACCGCACCCCGCGGGGCGATTCGGCGCCGTCCATCGCCTCGGCCCAGGCGCGCACCGCCGCCTTGGCGGCGCAATAGGCCGGCGCCCCGGGGGCGGCGACGAAGGCGGCAAGCGAGGAGACCACCGCGATCCGCCCGCGCACGCCATCCGCCCCCGGCGGCTGGGCTGCCATCAGCCTGAGCGCCGGCAGGGCGGTGTTCAGCACGCCCGTCACGTTGGTCGCGAAGATCAGCCGCGCCTGCTCCCCCGGTTCCGACACCCCGCCCGTGCCCCCCGAGACGCCGGCATTCGCCACCAGGAGGTCGAGCCCGCCCGTGCCTTCGATCCAGGCCTCGCAGGCGGCGGCGTCGCGCACGTCGAACAGGCTCTCCCGCACCTCGGCGCCGCGGGCGCGGGCGGCGGCG
>JANWXJ010000242.1 GCA_025055335.1 Acetobacteraceae bacterium | reverse complement strand
GGCCGCCGCCCTGCTGCGCGGCGCGGGCGGCGGCCCCGAGGCGCCCTGGGCGCTGCTCGGCCTGTGGAACGGCACCGCCTGTTTCGCGCTCGACCTTTCGGCCGAGGCGGATCCGCTGCCGCTGCTTCCCCCGGGCCTCGGCCGCTTCGCCGACCTGCGCGCCGCCGCCGGGCTGCTCCCGGCCAAGGAGGCGGCCCTGCTCGCCCATGCGCGGGGGCTGATGCACTGGCGGGGCCGGCAGCGCTTCTGCGGCGCCTGCGGCGGCCCGACCGCCCCGCGCAGCGCCGGCAACGCCCTCCTCTGCGAAGGCTGCGGCACGGTGCATTTCCCCCGCACCGATCCAGCGGTGATCATGCTGGTGGTGCGGGGCGAACACTGCCTGCTCGGCCATTCCGGCCGCTTCCCCAACCCGCGCATGTATTCCGCCCTTGCCGGCTTCGTCGAACCGGGCGAAAGCCTCGAGGAGGCGGTGCGGCGGGAGGTTGCGGAGGAGACGGGCGTGATCGTCGGCGCCGTGCACTACCACTCCTCCCAGCCCTGGCCGTTTCCCGCCTCGATCATGCTCGGCTTCCACGCCGAGGCGCTGAGCGAGGAGATCCTGCCCGACCCGGCGGAGCTCGAGGACGCGCGCTGGTTCCACCGCGAGGCGCTGCGCGATCCCGAGTCCCTCGGCATCGTGCTGCCGCGCGCGGACTCGATCGCCCGGCGCCTGATCGAGGATTGGCTGGAGGCCGCATGATCCGCTTCGCCCCGCTCGCCCTCACCGCAGCGCTGGCCGCCTGCGCCGCTGCTGCGCCCGAACCGCCGCTCCCGCAGGGCGAGGCCGAGCGCGCCGCCATCGCCGCCTGCCGTGCCGAGGCGCAGAACGATCCGCGCCTCGTCGCGCTCGGCAGGCGGGTGCTTCCGGGCAACGAGCGCAACCGCATCCTGATCGAGGAGGAGCGCCGCGCCATCGAGGCGGACGCCATCGCCCGCTGCCTGCGCGCCCGCGGCGCCGGCCCGCGCGGCGGCGGGGTGGAGGCGGTGCGGCGGTAGGCGGCACCCGCGGCACGGTCTATCCTGCCGCCATGCTCCGCCGCGCCCTCCTCGGCCTTCTCGCCCTCGCCCCCTTCTCCGCCGCCGCGCAGGAGGGGCCGCAGCCGAGGCTGCCGACAGAGCCGCTCGTCATCCTCACCCGCGACGGGCGGGAGCACCGCTTCACGGTAGAGATGGCGATCACCCCCGAACAGCAGACGATCGGCCTGATGTTCCGCACCGAACTCAGGCCGGACGAGGGGATGCTGTTCGACTGGGGCACCCCGCGCGAGAGCACGATGTGGATGCGCAACACGCTGATCCCGCTCGACATGGTGTTCATCGCCGCCGACGGGCGCATCCACCGCATCGCCGAGCGCACCGTGCCGCTCAGCCTCGCCACCATCGCAAGCCAGGGGCCGGTGCGGGCCACCCTCGAACTCGCCGGCGGCACCGCCGAACGGCTGGGCCTGCGCCCCGGCGACCGGGTGCTGCACCGGATCTTCGGCACCGCCCCGCGCTGAGGCGGCTTGCCCAGGCGCGCGCCCGCCCATAGGGTCCGCGCCGTCGGGGCGTGGCGCAGCCTGGCAGCGCGCCTGTTTTGGGTACAGGAGGTCGTGGGTTCGAATCCCGCCGCCCCGAGAGTGGGACACCGGGAATGACCAAGCGCCTCGTCCGAATCTTCGTGCCGCCGAAATCGGCCATGCAGTCCGGCCGCGCCGGCACCCGCCACTGGGTGGCCGAGTTCGCACCGGCCGAACCGCCGCGCCCCGATCCGCTGATGGGCTGGGCCGGGTCGGGCGATACGGCGAGGCAGATCCGCCTCCGCTTCCCGACGAAGGAGGCGGCGATCGCCTGGGCCGAATCCCACGGCCACGCCTGGGAGGTGGAGGAGCCGAAGCCCCCCGCCTTCCGGCCCAAATCCTACGCCGACAACTTCCGCTTCGGCCGGCCGGAGAACTGGACGCACTGAGGCGCCCGCCCGCGGCCGGCCCGCCGCCCGGCGCACCCTCCGCCACGCGCCCGCCTGCCGATGGCGCAGCGGCCCGCCCGCCGCCATACTGCAGGGCGGCGCCCTTAGCTCAACTGGACAGAGCAACCGGCTTCTACCCGGTTGGTTGGGGGTTCGAGTCCCTCAGGGCGCGCCATCCGGCGGGGGATGGACAGGCCGCGCCGCCGCCGCCACCCTGAAGCCGATGCCCGGTGCTGCGGCGGCCTCCGCCCCATGCCCCCGCAGGGGCCGCGGCCCCTGCACCCGCGCCCTCCAGGCGGCCCGCTTGGCCGGGCACCTCCTGCCGGCCCTGGCCGGCCAGCCGGCTTCGGCCCCGCCATGCGCGGCGATCGGGAGATGACGCAGGCTGCGGCCCCGTCCCTCGGCGCCGCGCCGGGCGCTGCCGAAGCCCCGGCGCGCGCCCCGCTCCGCGCGGTTGCCGTGCTGCCCGAGAAGGAGCGCTTCTCGCCCGATGCCGCCGGGGCGGTGGCGCTGATGCTGCGCGACATGGCCGCCGAGCCGCAGCCGGGGCAGCGGCTCGAGATCCTGGGCTGGCGGACCGAGCGGCCCCCCTTCGAGGGCTGCGGCTTCCGCCCGCTCAGCCCATCGCCGCTGCGGGCCGCGCTGTTCGGCAAGCGCGCCGCCTATGCCGCCGCGGTGCGCGCGGCCCTCCGCGCGCTGCGGCCGGACATCGTGCAGGTGCACAACCGCCCGGCGCTGGCGCTGTCGCTCGCCCGCGCGCTCGCCCCCGTGCCGGTGCTGCTCTCGCTGCACAACCACGCCGACACCATGCCCGCGGGCCGAAGCGCGGCGGAGCGGGCCCGGCTCGCCGAGCGCCTCGCCGCCATCGTCTGCATCTGCGAGCATGTGCGCGGGCGGTTCCTGGACGGCCTGCCGGAGCGGCTTTCGGCGAAGGTGGTGACGATCCACCGCGGCCTCAGGCCCGAGTCGCTGCCCGCGCCGCGCCCGGCCGCCCTGCGCCGGCCGGAGTTCCTGTTCGTCGGCCGGCTGAACGCCGAGAAGGGGGCGGATGTGTTCCTCCGCGCGGCCCGGCTCGCGCTGCCGGCCTTGCCCGGCTGGTCGGCGCGGATGATCGGCAGCGCCTGGTACGGCGCTGGCAGGCGGGATAGCGCCTTCCTTGCCGCCCTGCGGGCCGAGGCGGCGGCCGCCGGCGTCGCCCTCCCGGGCTTCCTGCCGAACGAGGCGGCGCTTGCCGCGATGGCCGAGGCGGCGGTGGTGGTGCTGCCCTCACGCTGGTCGGAGCCCTTCGCGCGGGTGGCGCTCGAGGCGCTGGCCTGCGGCGCGGCGCTGGTGGCGAGCCCGCGCGGCGGCATCCCGGAAGCGGTGGGCGAGGCCGCGATCTACGCCGATCCGGAGGATCCGGAGGCGCTCGCGCAGGCGATGCGGCGCCTCGCCGCCGATTCGGCGCTGCGCGAGGCGTTGCAGCGGCGGGGGCTCGCGCAGGCGGCGCGCTTCCCGATGGCGCGGACGGCGGCGGCCTATGCGGCGCTGCGCCGGAGGCTGGTCGGGGGCTGAGTGCGGGACGCGTCGCATCCGCCGGGCGCGGTCCGGTGCCGCCGCGGACGGCGCCGCGGCGCGGCATCGGGGGGCGTCATGCCGTCTCTCCACGCTCCAGGGCGATCCGCCGCGCCAGCGCCGCGAGATAGGCGCGCCGGAGCAAGCCCCGGTCCGAGGCGTGCCGGAACGGCCAGGACCGGCGCAGATCCCACAGCGGATCGATGCGCGCGCAGAGCTCCGGCCCGTAGTCGCGGTAGCCGGCGAAGCTGAAGACGGTGATCTCCCCGGCGTAGAGCCGCTGCCCGACGGCCAGGAAATCGAAGCGCGCGTAGTCCACCTGGCGCGACAGTTCCCGCGCGGCATCGCAGGCAGCGCGGAAGGTTTCGGCGGGCGCCACCGCCTCGGCCATCGGCCCGTAGATCGGCATGCCTTCGGCGATCGGCGTGCCGTCCGGGGCGAAAAGCCGGGCGCCGCGCCGCCCCTCCGCATCATCGGCCAGCACCGCCACATGGCTGACCAGCCCGCCGCCGGCATGCACCTTGATGTCGAGCAGCCGCGCGCCGGGGGGGGTCGTCCGCCGTCGGCGCGATCAGCTCCTCGACGAACAGGCGCCGCGGCACAGGCGCGTAGCACCATTCGCCGCGGCGGCGGCCCCAGTCTGTCGCGAGCCAACGGCGGGCGGTTTCCACCACCCGCTCGCGCGGCGGCGGCGCGTCGCGGATCAGCAGGTTGAAGGTGGAGCCGTGGTTCGCCTTGATGGCCACACCGGGGCGGATGAGGTGTGGCGGGATGTCCTCCGGCCGCTCGCCCTGCCACAGCACGCGCGGGATCGGCAGGTCGGGCAGGCGTTCGGCAATCCAGCGCTTGCAGGCCAGCTTGTCGGAGAAGGTGACGAAGTCCGGGTTGCGGTCGAACAGCTTGCGCCAGAGCATCCGCTCGGAATAGAGGCGCGGCACCGCGACACCCGGGATGCGCTTCATCCGCCGGACGTATTTCCAGTGCAGCCGCGGATGGCGCAGCAGCGCAGAGAGGCGCCAGAGGGCGAAGACGGCACTGTCGGCGGCGGAGCCCATGGGACGCGGCATCGTCTCCCTTGCGCGGCTGTCCAGCACACTCCGCGCCCGCTGTCAGCCCGGCCGGCGCGGCGCGTCGACGCCGCCCCGCTCGCGCCCCCGGCGGACAGCCGCGCCTCCCCTCACCTCAGCACCAGCGCCAGGATCTGCACCGCCGCCGCCGCGGCGGCGAGCACGAGCACGATCCGCTTCAGCCTCTCCGGATCGGGCAGCCTCATGCGCCGCTCCAGCGCGGCGGGCGCCTCTCGAGGAAGGCCGCGACGCCTTCGGCGAAATCGGCCGAACCGTAGCAGCGCGCGATCAGGTCCGCATCCCGCGCGGCGCGGCCCTCGCGCTCTACGCGCCGCAGCGCCGCCTTGCAGGCGGCGAGCGTCAGCGGCGCGAAGCCGGCGATGCGGGCGGCCTGCGCCAGCGCCTCCGCGGTCGCGTCGCGCGCGACGAGGGTGGTGAGGAAGCCCGCCGCCAGCGCCTCCTCGGCATCGAGCAGCCGCGCCGACAGCAGCAGCTCCATCGCGCGCGACAGGCCGACCACCGCGGCCAGCCGCGCCGCGTTCGCCGCCGAGACGCAGTTGCCGAGGGTGCGGGCGATCGGGATGCCGATCCTGGCATCCGCCGCGCCGACCCGCAGGTCGCACACCGCGGCGAGCACCGCCCCGCCGCCCGTGCAGGGGCCGGAGATGGCGGCGAGCACGGGCTTCTCCACCGACTCCACGGCGGCGATCGCGCGCTCGAGCAGCGCCTCGTAGCGGGCGCCGTCCTCGGCGCCGAAGCCGCGGAACTGCGCGATGTCGGTGCCGGAGGCGAAGGCCTCGCCCTCCCGCCCGGCGATCACCCAGGCGCGCACCGAGGGATCGGCGCCGATCCGTCGGGCGGCGGCGGCCAGATCCTCGTACATCGCGAAGGTGAAGGCGTTGCGCGCGCCGGCGCGGTCGATCCGCGTCAGCGCCACCCCGGGCGCGGGGAGGGAATGCACGAGCGTCACGACGATCCTCCCGAAACCCAGGCCCGTCCGGCCGCCTCCGCCCCCGAAGGCAGCGGCGCGCCGGGATCCTCGAGGAAGCGCAGGATGTCGGCCAGCACCACCTCGCGCACGCGGTCGCGCAGCAGCAGATGCCAGCCCTGCGCGTAGCGGGCCACCCGCGCCCCACCGGTCCCGGCCGCGAGCGCAAGCCGAAGCGGCTCGCCCTGCACCACGCGGTCGTTCGCGCCGTGGAGCACGAGCGTCGGCGCCGGGCAGCAGCCCGGCGCGCGCGCCGCCGCCTCCCACATCAGCCGCACGAGCCCGTGCAGCATCTCGATGCTGACCTCCCGGAGCGTCAGCGGATCCTCGCCGAAGCGGCGGAGCGCGGCGGCGTTGTCGCTCGCCACGATGCCCGGCACGCTGGCGCGGAAGCCGAGCAGGGGCACGGTGTGCGCCAGCACCTCGAGGCCGGCGCGCCAGACGCGCGGGAACGCCTCCTCCGGCCACAGGGCGGGCGCCAGCAGCACCAGCCGGTCGGGGCGTTCGGCGCCGCGCGCCTCGGCCGCGGCCAGCAGCGCCACGGCGCCCCCCATGCTCTCGCCCATCAGCACGACGGGCAGGCCCGGGTGCCGCGCCCGCAGCGCAGCGACCGCGCCGCGCGCATCCGCCGCGAGCGTTTCGGCCCCGGCCCAGACGCCGCGATGCGGGCTGCGGCCGAAGCCGCGATGGTCGTAGGCGACGACCTGCCACCCGGCGGCGGCGAATCCCGGCAGGCTCTCCAGCAGGAAGTTGCCGGAATGGTCGTTGAGCCCGTGCAGCGCGAGCAGCACGCCGCGCGCCGGCCGCTGCCCCGCGCAGCCGGGCGCGGTGCCGCCCGCCCAGGGGGGGAGAGG
>JANWXJ010000228.1 GCA_025055335.1 Acetobacteraceae bacterium | reverse complement strand
CGGCCGAGGAGCGCGCGGGCGGCGCCGCCGCCGTGCCGACGGGGCTGCAGAACCCGTTCCGCACCGCGCCCCCGGCGGTGGCCGTCGCCGCCGGCGACAGGGTCGCCGCCGACATCGCCCGCGAACTGGCGGCGGCGCGCGAGGCGGCCGCCCCACAGCTGCGACTGTCCGCCGGCATCCGCACGCGCTCCGGCTCCTCCGGGCTCGATGCGCTGACCGAACTCTCGGCCGAGATCGAGGGCCGGATCCCGGCCGGGGGGCTCGGCGGCGCGTTCTTCGCGCGCGTCACGCCGGTGAGCCTCGCCGCGGGGGAACTGCCGGGGAACCTCACCGAGATACGCCGCTTCGGGGGCAACGCCCTGACCGGCCCGCCGCCAGGGTTCGGCTTCTCGCGCGCCGGATCGGGCAGCGCCCAGGGCGTCGGCCTCTCCCTCGGCTACGAGCGCCCGGGCTTCACGGCGGATATCGGCACGACGCCGCTCCGCTTCCGCGTGCAGAACATCGTCGGCGGCGTCGAGATCGCCCCGCAGATCGCCGCCGGAACCCGCCTGCGGCTGACCGCCGAGCGCCGCGCGATGACCGACAGCGTGCTGGCCTGGGCCGGCGCCTTCGACCCGATCACCGGCCGGACCTGGGGCGGCGCCGTGCGCACCGGCGGACGCGCGCAGATCGAGTATACCGACGGCCCCTTCGGCTTCTATGTCGGCGGCGGATACTACCGGATCGACGCGCGCGAGGTGCCGCGCAACGCCCGCATCGAGGCGGGCGCAGGCGCAAGCTATGCCGTCTGGCGCAGCGCCGAGGACGAGCTCGTGGTCGGCGCGGACGCCGTCTATTTCGCCTACGACCGCAACCTGCGGCACTTCACCTACAGCCATGGCGGCTATTTCAGCCCGCAGAGCTTCGCGGCGCTGAACTTCCCGGTGGACTACCGGGCCCGCAGCGGGGATCTGTCCTGGCGGATCGGGGCGACCGTGGGCTTCTCCTCCTGGCAGGAGGACCGGGCGCCGTTCTTCCCCGGCAGCCCGTCGCTGCAGGGGCTGCTGCAAACCCAGGCGATCAGCGACCCGACGCTCGAGACGCATTTCCCCGGCCGCAGCACGAGCGGATTCGGCGGCCAGCTGCGCGGCGACATCGAGCACCGCCTGCGGCCGAACCTCTCGATCGGCGGGCTGTTCCGCTACGACCGCGCGGCGGACTGGAGCGAGACCCGCGCGCTGCTGTTCACGCGCTACCGCTTCGACTGACAGCACCGCCCGTTCACGCCGCCTTCGGCAGCAGCCGGCTCTCCTCGGCGAAGGCCATGTAGAGCCGCCGCGCCTCGCGCGCGATGGGGCCGGGCCGCATCTCGCGCCCTTCGTAGCGCGTGCAGGGGATCACCTTGCCGTAGTTGCCGGTCGAGAAGATCTCGTCGGCCTCCAGCAGCGCCTCGGGGCGGATCGCCTCCTCGCGCACCTCGATGCCGGCGGCCCTGAGCAGGGCGATGACGCGTCGGCGGGTGATGCCGTCGAGGAAGGTGCCGTTCGGCACCGGCGTCCGCACCACCCCGTCCTTCGCCAGCATCAGGTTGGCCGAGGCGAACTCGCACACATTGCCCTCGAGGTCGCACACCACGGCGTTGTCGTAGCCGCGGTCGCGCGCGAAGCGCGATGCGCGGGCCGAGTTCGGGTAGAGGCAGGACGCCTTGGCGTCGGTCGGCGCCTGGTCGGGCGCGGGCCGCCGCTGCGGCGCGAGGCAGGCCGAGAAGCCGGAGGCCGGCGGCATCGGGCTGTCATACACCGCAAGCAGGAACTCCGTGCTGTCCGGGTCGGGGAGCAGCGTGCCGAGGCCGCGGCGGGCGAAGAACATCGGCCGGATGTAGAGCTCGGCCTCAGGCCCCATCCGCCGCACCGCCTCGCGGCAGAGCGCGGCGATCTCCTCGGCGGCGAGCGTCGGCCGCATCTGCATCGCGGCGGCCGAGCGCACCACCCGCGCGGCATGCGCCTCGAGGTCGGGGACGGTGCCGCGGATGCCGCGCGCCCCGTCGAACACCACGGAGCCGAGCCAGAAGGCGTGGTCCATCGGGCCGAGCAGCTTCGGCTCGCTGTCGTGCCACCGCCCGTCGTGCCAGAAGATGCCCGCCATCGCCGACGCTCCCGTTGCCTGCGGCGAGCCTGCCACGCGCGGGCGCGCGGCGGAACCCGCACGGGCGGCGGATCGCGCGGCGGCCGCAAGGCTCTGGGCTGCTCCGGCCCGGGCCGCGCGCGGCCCCCTGCCGGAGGACAGGCCGGATCACCCGGGGGAGGAAGGGTGTTCCCCGCCCGCCGCGCGTCAGTTCACCGCCTCTCCCGGGGCGATGCCCCACAGCCCCGCCCGGCGCAGCCAGCCGCGATAATCGCCGACCTGCACCTCGCACCACTCGGCATTGGCCTCGCAGCGGCGCAGTCGGCCGACGACGCCGGGCCGCACCACCGCGACCGCGGCCGAGGCGTCGTCGGGCCGCGCCCGCAGCGTCTGCTCCCGCCCCTGCACGAGGACGGTGCGGCGGCCGGCGAGGGTTGCCTGGTGCACCCAGCCCTCGACCCCGTCCATGTCGCGCACCCGGCGCCAGAGCTGGTGCTCGCCCACGATCATCACCGGCAGGTCGCGCCGCTGGTAGGTCCATTCGATCGGGAAGCGGGTGTCGGGCCCGGCGCGGAGGTTCACCTCATTCGAACGGAGCGCGGCGAAGCGCGGAATCGGCAGGCCCGTCACCTGCCCGGTGGACGGCGGCGGCGGCGGCG
>JANWXJ010000209.1 GCA_025055335.1 Acetobacteraceae bacterium | reverse complement strand
GGGCCGGCCCGGGGCCGCGGCCGCAGGGGCCCGCGGCGGGCGTGCCGCGCGGCAACCCCTCCTTCTGGATCGTGAACAACAGCCGCCGCACGATGCGCGAGCTCTACGCCTCGCCCTCCTCGCAGAACAGCTGGGGGCCGGACCGCTTCGGCACCGGCGTGCTCTCTGGCGGCGACCGCTTCGCCGTCCGCCTGCCGGAAGGCGAATGCATCTACGACGTGCGCGTGGTGTGGGCCGACGGCCGGGCGGAGGACCGCCGGCGCATCAACCTCTGCGAGGTGATCGAGCTGGTGTTCGAGTAGGACGCCGCGGACCGCCCTCGCCCGCGCCGGGCGGCGGCGGGGCGGCGCAGGCGGCTCTCGCCGCCTCCTCGGCCAGGGCGACGAGGCGTTCGGCGCTTCTCGGCGTGGCGCGCCGGTTGTAGGCGAGGTTCAGCGGCAGGCGCGGGAGGTCCGCTGCGGGCAGGCGCCGGTAGACGACGAGATCGGCGTGGAGCACCGCCATGGATGCGGGGACGAAGCTGATGCCCCGTCCCGCCGCGACCAGGTCCACCGCCCAGAGCAGACGCCGCGTCTCCTCCGCCACCCGCGGCGTGAAGGAGGCGCGCCGGAACGCCGCGAGGAGCGCATCGTAGATGCCGTGCCCCCCGGCGCGCCGGTAAAGCACGACCGGCTCCTCCGCCAGCGCGGCGAGCGACAGCCCGGCGGCGGCGGACAGCGGATGCGCCGCCGGCATGGCGACCAGCATCTCCTCCTCGGCGATGGTGACGGCGGCGAGCTCCTCGAACCCGTCCACCGGGATCCGCAGCAGCACGGCGTCGGCCTTGCGCTCCTGCAGGGCGAGGACGAGCGCGTGGTTCTCCGCCTCCTCCACCTCCACCCGCACGAGGGGGTGGCGCCGGCGGAAAGCGCCGAGCAGCCGCGGCGTGGCGCCATGCAGCAGGGCGGAGCTCGTGGCGCCGAGCACCATCTCCCCCTGTTCCCCGAGGGCGAAGCGGCGTGTCGCCGTCGTCGCGTCCTGCGCGGCGGCGAGGGTGCGCCGCGCGCCCTCGAGGAACACAAGGCCCGCCTCGGTCAGCCGCAGCCTGCGCCCCTCGCGGCGGAACAGCGGCACCCCGACGCTGCGTTCGAGGTCCCGGAGCTGCTGGCTCAAGGGCGGCTGGGACAGCCCGAGGCGTTCGGCCGCGGCGGTGACGCTGCCCGCCTCGGCCACGGCGACGAAATACCTGAGATGACGGAGTTCCACGCCAGAGCTGCCTTTTCGAACATACGCCGAAGATATCGGATGCCGAGCAACAATATATTGGACCAATCGTCGAGCCCATCTATCCTCGCGCGAAGCCGGCCCGGGCGCGCGCCCCGGCGAGGACAGAACGGGAAGGAACGACCATGGGACAGCCGCGCATCGCCATCATCGGGGCGGGGATGGGGGGCCTCGCCGTCGCCGCGACGCTTCGCCGCTTCGGCTTCGCCTCCGAGATCTTCGAGCAGGCAGAGCGCTTCGGCCGGGTCGGCGCCGGCATCCAGATGATGCCGAACTCGATGAAGGTGCTGCGCGGCATCGGAGTGGAGGCGCTGCTGCGGGAACGCGCCTTCCAGCCGGTCTCCCACCTCAACCGCGACGCCTACAGCGGCGAGGTGATGCGCGAACTGCCGATGCCGGAGGAGGCCTACGGCGCGCCCTACCTGTGCATGCACCGCGCCGACCTGCATGACGCGCTGCTCGCCGCGGTGCCGCGCGAGAGCATCCACCTCGGCCGGAAGCTCCTCGGGATCGACCGCAGGCGGGGCACCCTCGTGCTCCGCTTCGCCGACGGCACCTCCGCCGAGACCGATGCGGTGATCGGCGCCGACGGGTTGCACTCGAAGGTGCGGGAGATCCTCCTCGGCCCCGACCAACCGGTGCACAAGGGCCGCATCGCCTATCGCGCCGTGTTCCGCGCCGAGCGCCTCGGCGGCTTCGACATCGGCCCCTCCCGCACGAAATGGTGGGGGCGCGACCGGCACATCGTCATCTACTACACGGCGCGCGACCGCTCGGAACTCTACTTCGTCACCTCCGTGCCGGAACCGGCGGAGTGGCTCACGCCCGAGAGCTGGTCGGCCAAGGGCGAGGTGCGCGATCTCCGCGAAGCCTATGCCGATTTCCACCGCGACGTGCGAACCGTGCTGGACGCCTGCCCCGACTGCCACAAATGGGCCATCCTGGAACGCGAGCCGCTGCCGCGCTGGAGCGAGGACGGCATCGTCCTGCTCGGCGACGCGGCCCACCCGATGACACCCTACATGGCGCAGGGCGCCGCCACCTCGATCGAGGACGCGGCCATCCTCGCGCGCTGCCTCGCCGAGACGAAGGGCGAGGACCCGCAGGCCGCCTTCCGCCGCTACGAAGCCCACCGCAAGCCGAGAACCTCTCGCATCCAGGCCATCTCCTCGGCCAACACCTGGATGAAGGGCGGCACCTACGACACCTCCTGGCTCTACGGCTACGACGCCTGGAACGCCGACCTCGACGCCCCGGCATCCGCCGCGGGCGAGGATCTCGTGGCGGCATGAGCGATCCGGCGGGTTTCGAGACGGGCAGGCTCCGGCTTCCGGACGGCGCGGCGATGTGCTTCGCCCATCGCGCATCGCCGTCCGGCGCGGCGCCGCGCCTCGTGCTGCTGCATTCCCTCGCGCAGGACCACGGCTTCTGGACGCGTCTCGCGGCATGCCTGCGGCCGGAGGAGGCTGCTCTCCTCGCGCCGGACCTGCGCGGGCATGGCGGATCCGAAGGCGGGGAAGGCGACTTCAGCGCCGAGCGCATGGCCGACGATGTCGCGGCCCTGATGGATGCCCGCGGCTGGCCAGACGCCGCGATCGTCGGCTGTTCGATGGGCGGCTGCGTGGCGATCGCCTTCGCGGCGCGGCACCCGGCGCGGTGCCGCGGCCTCGGTCTCGTGGACACCACCGCCTGGTACGGCGAGGATGCCGAACGGGCATGGGCCGACCGCGCGGCGAAGGCGCAGGCGGAGGGCATGGCCTCGCTCGCGGCGTTCCAGGTCTCGCGGTGGTTCGGCGACGAGTTCCGGGAGAGCCACCCGGATGTCGTCCGCGAACGCCTCGAGGTCTTCCTGGCCACGAGGCCGGAGGACTTCGTCCGCGCCTGCCGGATGCTCGGGAGCACGGACCTCAGGGCCGCCTTGCCGTCGCTCCGGGTGCCGGCCGTCGTCGTGGTGGGCGAGCAGGACTACGCGACGCCCCTCGCCATGTCGCGCCTGCTGGCCGAGGCGATCCCCGGCGCGTCGCTGCGGATCCTTCCCGGAGCGAGGCACCTCACGCCGGTCGAGCGGCCGCAGGACATCGCGGCCGCGGTGCGCGAACTGCTGGCGCGCCGGTGAAACGCCGTGGCCCGGCCCCCCCCCCGCGGCCGCCCAGCAAAAACCCAGCAGGGAACGCCCGGGACAAC
>JANWXJ010000182.1 GCA_025055335.1 Acetobacteraceae bacterium | reverse complement strand
GGCACGCGCGGCGCGGCGCTGGCCGGGCTCAACATCGCCTATCTGGCCGGCGCCTCGGCCGGGGCGCAGGCGGGCGGGCTGCTCCTCGCCGCCGCCCCCGGCTTCGCGATAGGGCCGCTGCCGCTGCCGACCCTCGGGCTGTCGGCGGGACTCGTGCTGCTGCTGGCGCCGGCGGCGCTCGCCCTGGCCGCCGGGGCGAGGCGCCTCACTCCGCCGCGCGCGGCGGGGCTTCCGCCAGGGCCCGGGCCATCTGGCTCAGCGCCTCCTGGTGGCGCTCGTCGCGGATGAGGAAGAAGTTGCGCGCCAGTTCCAGCCCGAGCCGCTGCCGCCGCGACATCGCCTGCGGCCGCGAGGCGCCGAGCCCTTCGTAGAACCAGGACACCGGCACATCCAGCGCCTCGGCGATGCGGTAGAGCCGGCCGGCGGAGACGCGGTTCGCCCCCGTCTCGTACTTGTGCGCCTGCTGGTAGGTGACGCCGATCACCTGCGCCAGTTGCTGCTGCGACAGGCCGAGCATCAGCCGCCGTTCGCGGATGCGGCGGCCGATATGGGCGTCGGCGTCGTCGGTCGGGCGCTCGGGTGGGCGCGGGGCTTGGCTGTCCTGCGTCATCGCTCTCCGGCCGCTGTTCTGCGGCCGGGAGGATGGTGGCGCGGGGTGAAGAAAACGTGAGCGGTCCGCCGGGCGGGAGGCGAGGGACCCTGCCGGCCGCGCGCGGCCGCCCCTTGCGCCCCCTGCACGCCCGCCCCCCGCCCGCGCTACATCCCCCGCGAGAACCGGAGGAAACGTCCATGCTCTCCCGCCGCCTCGCCCTCGCGCTGCCTGCCCTGCTCGCCGCGCCCTCCGGCCGCGCGCAGGGCGGCACCATCCGCATCGTGGTGCCCTTCCCGCCGGGGGGCTCGAACGACATCATCGCGCGCCAGCTGGCCGAGGCGCTGCGAGAGCCGCTCGGCCAGCCGATCATCGTCGAGAACCGCGCCGGCGCGGGCGGCAATGTCGGGGCGGAGGCGGTCGCCCGCGCCGCGCCGGACGGCGCCACGCTGCTGCTGACGGCGCCCGGCCCCCTCGCCATCAACGAGCACCTCTTCCGCGCCATGCCTTACAGCCCGGCGCGCGACTTCGCGCCCATCGGGCTGATCGCCAGCGTGCCGATCGTGCTGATGGTGCATCCCCAGGTGCCGGCGCGGACGGTGGCGGACCTGATCGCGCTCGCCCGCCAGCAGCCGGGGCGGATCGCCTTCGGCTCCTCCGGCAACGGCTCGACCAATCACCTCGCCGGCGAACTGTTCAGGACGATGGCCGGCATAGACATCACCCATGTGCCGTATCGCGGCGCCGCGCCTGCGATGACCGACCTCGTGGCCGGGCAGATCCAGATGATGTTCGACAACATGCCCGCCGCGCTGCCGCAGCTGCGGGAGGGGCGGGTGCGGGGCCTTGCGGTCGCCGGGCTCCGGCGCGCCGCGGCGCTGCCCGATCTGCCGACGGTGGCGGAATCCGGCCTGCCCGGCTTCGAGGCCGAGGCGTGGTTCGGCCTCGTCGCGCCGGCGGCGACGCCGCCCGCCACGCTCGCCCGGCTCGAGCAGGCGGTCGGCCGCGTGCTCGCCGATCCGGCGCTGCGCGCGCGCTTCGAGCAGGCGGGCGCCGAGCCGGGCGAGCGGCTCGGCGCCGCCTTCGGCGCCTTCATCGCCGCCGAGCGGGAGAAGTGGGGCCGCGTCGTGCAGGCCTCCGGCGCGCGCGCCGACTGAACGCTAGGCGCCGAACAGGAAATCCCGCACCAGCGCCGCCGTCTCGTCCGGGTCGGAGGCGGCGACGTGGTAGGAATCGCTCTCGATCACCGCCAGCCGGGACCCGGGGATGCGTTCCTGCCAGGCGCGCACCTCCTCGACCGGGCCGAGGCCGCTGCCCGTCGTCGTCACCACGAGGGTCGGCGCGGCGATGCGGTGCACCTCCTCCGTCACGTCCACGCCCGGCACCATCCGCAGGAAGCCGTCCAGCGTGGAGGCCGGGCTGCGCGCCATCAGCGCCGCCCACCAGGCGAGTTGCTCCGGCGCCATGCGGCTGCCCATGCGCCCGGCGTTCGACGCATCCACCCAGGCGGCCACGCCCTCGCGCGCGATCTGCTCGCGCCAGGCGGGTGCGCGCGAGGCCATGCCGCGCAGCGAGGCCGGGGCGCCGAGCACCGCGAGCCGCGCGACACGATCCGGATGCCGCGCCGCGACCGCCAGCGCGACGGTGCCGCCGATCTTGCCGCCGACCAGATGCGCGCGCCCGACGCCGAGGTGGTCGAGCAGCGCCACGGCGTCGGCCACCAGCCGCTCGAACCGCCAGGGGTAGTCGGCGGGCATCGGCGTCGAGTCGCCCCAGCCGCGCAGATCGAGCCGCACCACCCGCGCCCGCCGCGCGAGATGGGGCACGAAGGCGCGGAACGCCTCGCCGCTCTCGGCCAGGCCGTGCAGCATCAGCACCACCGGCGCCGGCGCCCAGGGGTCGGTGAAGTCGTCCACCCGGTAGGCGAGGCGCACCCCGGGCTCCACCTCGAAGCGCTGCGGCATCAGATGCACCTCGTCCCGCCGCCGTCCACGTCGATCATCGTGCCGGTGATGTAGCCGGCGCGGTCGGAGCAGAGGAAGGCGACGAGCCCCGAGACCTCCTCCGGCGTGCCGAGCCGCCCCAGCGCGGTGGAGGCGATCGCCGCCGCGTTCTCGGCCGCGGCGTCCCGCCCGCTGGCAGCCGCGCCCTGCGCCACGAGCGACTCCCAGCGCGGGGTCCCGATCGGGCCCGGGTTCACGCCGACGACGAGCACGTTGTCGGGCGCGCATTCCTGCGCCAGGGCATGGGTGAAGCTGAGGAGCGAGGCGTTCACCGTGCTGCCGACGATGTAGGTCGCGCGCGGCTGGTGCCCGGAGCGGCCGATGATGTTGACGACGCGCCCCCAGCGCCGCGCGCGCATCGGCGGCGTGAGCCGCCGCTCGAGCCGCACATAGCCCATCAGCTTGAGCGCGAGGGACTTCTGCCACACCGCGTCGTCGCTCTCGCCGATCCGCCCCATCGGGGTGGCGCCGGCGTTGTTCACCAGGATGTCGATGCGGCCGAGCGCGGCTTCCGCCGCCGCCGCCGCCGCCTCGAGCGCATCCGCGTCCGACAGGTCGGCCGGGACCGGCACGCAGCGCGCGCCTGTCTCCGCCGCGATGGCGTCGGCCGCCGCGGCCAGCCGCGCGGCGTCGCGCGCCACCATCGCGACGGCGACGCCCTCGGCGGCGAGTTCCCGCGCGATCGCCCGGCCGATGCCGAGGGATGCGCCGGTGACGAGGGCCGTGCGCCCGCTGAGGCCTAGTTCCATGCTGGCTCCATGGCGGTGTCCTTCCCGTCGTCCGCGCGCCTGCCCGGCGGCGCGGGGCGGATGCTGCCTAGCCGCGGCGGCGCGCCTCGGCCAGCTCCGCCTTCAGCCGCGCGACCTCGGCCTTCAGCGCCGCCACCTCGTCGCTCTCCCCCCGCGCGAAGGGGTTGAACATCGCCATCGCCCGCTCGAACATCGCCATGTTCTGCTTGCCCATCTCGGCGAGCGGCGCGGGCAGCGCGCCCATGCTCTCCTGCATTGTGCGCCGGAGCTGCTCCTGCTGCCGTGCGAAGGCGGCCATCGCACTGTCGAGGAAGTGCGGCACCAGCGCCTCCACCGGGCCGCCATAGACGCCGATGAGCTGCCGCAGGAACTGCGTGGGCAGCAGGTTGGCGCCCTTGCCCTCCTGCTCGACGATGATCTGCGTCAGGACCGAGCGGGTGATGTCCTCGCCGCTCTTGGCGTCGTACACGACGAAATCCCGGCCCTGCCGCACCATGAGGGCGAGATCCTCGAGCGTGACGTAGGAGGAGGATTCGGTATTGTAGAGGCGGCGATTGGCGTATTTCTTGACGACGACGGGCGGCTCGGCCCCGCCCGCGGCCTCGGGCTTCGTGTCGGCCATCGGCTGTTCCCCCTGCCTTTTCGCCCTTGCAGCATGCGGCAATCCGCGCCGCGGCGGAAGCGCCCCCGGCCCGGCCCCGGCGATACCCGCGGCCGCCGCCATGCGCTAGAAGGCTCGCCGTGCGGGGGCGCGGATGGACGGGGCCGAGGAGCTCGACCGGCTGGCGGAGGACTGGATAGCGCTGTGGCAGAGCGAGCTTGCAGCCCTGGCCGCCGATCCGGAACTCGCGGAAGCCTGGGCCGCCTGGGCGGCTCTGGCCGCGGCCTGGATGCGCGCGGCCGCCGCCCCGCCCC
>JANWXJ010000176.1 GCA_025055335.1 Acetobacteraceae bacterium | reverse complement strand
TCGGCGGGGTGAAGGCCGCCGCCGGCGCCGTCGCCTTCCTGGGCGAGGTGGCGGTGGTCGCCCTCTCCTGCCTGCTGCGGCCCGCCCGGCTGCGCGGCGCCGAGGTGCTGCGCCACCTGGATGAGGCCGGGACCCGCGCCTTCGGCCTCGCCCTGCTGCTCGGGGTGCTGCTCGGGGTGATCCTCGCCTTCCAGTCCTCTTTGCCGATGCGGCGCTTCGGGGCCGAGATCTTCATCCCCCAGCTCGTCGGCATCTCGCTTCTGCGCGAACTCGGGCCGCTGATGGCGGCGGTGATCCTCGCCGGCCGCACCGGCTCGGCCTATGCGGCCGAACTCGGCACCATGAAGGTGAACGAGGAGCTGGACGCGTTGCGCACCATGGGGATAGAGCCCGTCGCCATCCTCGTGCTGCCGCGGCTGCTCGCGGGCGTGCTGGTGATGCCGGTGCTCGCGCTGCTGATGAACCTCGCGGGCCTTCTCGGCATGGCCGGGGTGATGGCGGGGCTCGGCTTCCCGCCGGCCATGGTGGCCTCGCTCGTGGCGCAGTCGGTGTCTCTCACGGATCTGTGGGGCGGGCTGTTCAAGGCGGCCTGCTTCGGCCTCGCGATCGCCGCGATCGGCTGCCATGCCGGGATGGCCGCCGGGCGCGGGCCGCGGGCGGTGGGCGATGTTGCCACCGCCGCCGTCGTCGGCGGCATCGTCGCGATCGTGGCGCTGGACGGGGTGTTCGCCGTGCTGTTCTTCCGGCTGGGGCTCTGATGGCCGAGGCGGTGATCGAGGTCGAGCGCCTCTCCGCCGGCTTCGGCGAGAGGATCCTGTTCCGGGACGTCACCTTCAGCGTCCTGCGCGGGGAGGTGTTCGTGATCCTCGGCGGGTCGGGCTGCGGCAAGTCCACGCTGCTCAAGGTGCTGATCGGGCTTCTGCCGATCTGGAGCGGCAGGGTGCGTATCCTGGGGGAGGACCTCTCCGCCCTCTCGGGCGCGGCGCGCGATGCCTTCCTCGCCCGCATCGGGGTGATGTGGCAGTCGGGCGCGCTGTTCGGCTCGCTTTCGCTGCTCGAGAACGTCATGCTGCCGCTTGCGGTCCACACCACCCTGCCGCGCGCGGCGCGGGAGGCGGCGGCGCGGGCGAAGCTCGGGCTGGTCGGCCTGTCGCACGCGGCGGATCTGCTGCCGTCGGAAATCTCGGGCGGCATGGCCAAGCGCGCCGGCATCGCCCGCGCCCTCGCCCTCGACCCCGAGATCCTGTTCCTCGACGAACCCTCGGCCGGCCTCGATCCGATCACCTCGGCCGGGCTCGACCGGCTGATCAGGGACCTGGCCCGCGACCTCGGCACGACCTTCGTCGTCGTCACGCACGAACTTGCCTCGATCCTCGAAATCGGCGACCGCTGCATCATGCTGGACGCCGCCGCCAAGGGCGTGATCGCCGAGGGCAAGCCCGCAGTGCTGCGGGAGAGCGCGACACACCCCGTGGTGCGCGCCTTCTTCCGGCGGGAGGCGGCCTGATGGCGGGCGCACAGGGCACCTATTTCCGCGTCGGCCTGCTGATCCTCGCCGCGGTCGGGCTTGGCATCGGCTTCGTCCTGTTCCTGACGGCGAACCGCCCCGGCCAGGAATCCTTCATCGTCGAGACCTATCTGCGCGAGAGCGTGACCGGCCTCGACGTCGGGGCGCCGGTCCGCTTCCGCGGCGTGGCCGTCGGGCGGGTGACGCAGATCGCGATCGCCAACGTGGAATACCGCGATGCCGCCTTCACCCGCCTGCGCGACGAGGCGGCGCTGATCCTGATCCGCTTCTCGCTCGATTCCCGGCGCTTCGGCGTGCAGGCGACGGAGGAGAACCTCCGGCGGCTGACGCAGGAGGGGCTGCGCGTGCGGCTCGCCATCCAGGGTGTCACCGGCGTGTCCTACCTCGAGATGGATTTCGTGGACGTGCAGCGCTTCCCGCCGCTCCAGGTGGCGTGGCGGCCGGCCCATCCGGTGCTGCACCCGATGCCCTCCACCATCGCCCAGGTGCAGACGGCGGCGCAGAACCTGATGGAGCGGCTGGAGGGCGTGCCGGTGGAGGCGCTGCTGCATGATATCGCGAGCCTCGTCGCCGAGCTGCGCAACCAGGTCTCGCCCGAGGGTGGCGCCAGCGGCCTGCTCGGGGATGCGCGCGCGACGCTCGCCGCCATACGCGGCGCCGTCGAGGGCGCGGGCGTGCCGGAGGCGGTGGCCGAACTCCGCCGCGTGGCCGAGGAGCTGCGCCGGCTGATCGGCTCGGAGGAGCTGCGCGGCGCCTTCGCCGATGTCGGCCGCGCTGCGGCCGACCTGCGCGGGGCCATCGCAAGGCTGCCGGCCGCGATCCAGGGGGTCGAGGCCGCAGTGCGGTCGGCCCGGATCGCCACCGCCGACACCTCGGCCGAGCTCGCGCCGCTGCTTCGGGATCTGCGCGTGGCGGCCGCCAATCTCCGCGACGTGACGGAGACGCTGCGCCGCTCCCCTGGGCAGGCGATCCTCGGGGCTCCGCCGCCCCCGCCCGGAGGGCGCTGAATGCGCCGTCGCCCCCTGCTCGCCGCCCCGGCGCTGCTTGCCGGCTGCTCCGTGCTGCCCGAGCGCCCCTATGTCGAGACACTACGCTTCCCCTTGAGCCCGGAGCGCCCGCCCGGCGGCGCCGGGGAGCGGCCGCGCCGCGTGCTCCTGGTGCGGATGATGCGCGCCGCCCCGGGCCAGGACCGGCGCGGGCTGCGGAGCCTCCGCCCCGACGGGACGGAGGCGGTCGAGTTCTACGCCGAATGGGTGGCCCCCCCGGCGGAGGCCGCGGAGGAGGCGCTGCGCCGCTGGCTCGCCGCCTCGGGACGCTTCGTCGCGGTGGTCTCGCCCGGCACGCGGGCGCGGGTCGATCTCGTGCTGGAGACGGAACTGACGGCGCTTATCGCCGACCTCGGGGCGAGCGAGGCGCGGGCCGGGATCTCGGCCGTGCTGCTGCGCGAGGGCGCGCTTTCCGCCGATGTGCTGCTGCAGCGCGCGATCCTCGGCCGCGCGCCGCTCTCCGGGGCGCAGCCCGTGCAGATGGCGGCGGCGATGGCGGCGGCGCTGGCCGCGGCCCTCGCGGAGCTCGAGGCCGCCCTCGCCCCCTATGCCTGAGCGGACTCGCGCGCCAGCCGGATCGCCTCCCGCAGCACCGCCTCGTCGCCGATGTGGTTCATCAGCAGCAGCACGAGGCGGGCGTCCAGCCGGCGGGAGGCCGCCTCGTCGAGGCCCGCATGCGCCTCGACCAGCAGGGCGAAGATGGCATCCGGGTCGGCCACCCGCGGGCGTGTGTCGAGCGGCATCACGCCGCCCTCCGCAGCGGCGGCGCGGCGCGGCCGAGGGCGCGGGCATGCGCCGCGCCGATCGCCTCCGGATCCGGGTCGGCGAAGCGGGCGGCCACGTGCTGATCCGGCCGCAGCAGCACGGCCCCGCCCGCCGGCACCCCGAAGCGGGCGCGGGCAAGGCCCGAATGGTCCCACAGCGCCCCGGGGGTGTCGGCCTCCGTCACGAACAGCGCAACGACGCCCTGCGGCAGCGTAAGCGCCCGCGGCGGCCCGAACACGAGGGCGGTGAAGCGCGTGCCGCCGAGGTGGCGGAGGAGCCAGTCCGCCCGCCCCGCGTCCAGCACCGGGGCATCCGGGGCGGGACTGCCCGGCACCGCGCCGCCCGGGAAGGAATCGGGCGTGTTGAGCGGGCTGCCGGCCAGCACCGCAGGGCGCGACAGCCGCCCGCTGTTCACCCAGGGCCGCGCGAAGGGGAAGCGGCGGGCAAGATCGAGCACCGCATCGCGATAGGCCCGCGCCGCCGGCGTCTTCGGCGTGATGAAGTCGGTCGCGCGGGTGGAATGCAGGATGTTCTCGTCGGCGGCCGGGATGCGCTCGGCGTCGTAGCTCTCGAGCAGGGAGGGCGGCGCCTCTCCGCGCAGCACGGCGGCGAGCTTCCAGGCGAGGTTGTCGGCATCCTGCACGCCGCCATTGCCGCCGCGCGCGCCGAAGGGGGAAACCTGGTGCGCGGAATCGCCTGCGAAGATGGTGCGGCCGTGCACGAACCGCGCGAGCCTGCGGCAGCGGAAGCTGTAGACCGACACCCATTCGAGGGCGAAGGGCACATCCGGCCCGAGCATGGCGGCAACACGCGGGATCACCTTCTCGGGGCGCTTCTCCTCCTCCGGGTCGGCGTCCCAGCCGAGCTGGAAGTCGATCCGCCACACCCCGTCCGGCTGCTTGTGCAGCAGCACCGACTGGCCGGGGTGGAAGGGCGGGTCGAACCAGAACCAGCGTTCGGTCGGGAACTCCACCGCCTTGTCGATCACCACGTCGGCGATCAGGAAGCGGTCGCGGAACACCTTGCCCTCGAAGGGAAGGCCGAGCGCCTCGCGGATGAAGGAGCGCGCGCCGTCGCAGGCGAGCAGCCACTCCGCGTGCAGGGTGTAGTCGCCCTCCGGCGTCTCCACCCACAGATGCGCGGCCTCGGGGCGGTTCTCGACGGCGCTGACGCGGTTCCTCCAGCGGATCTCCACGAGGCCCGTGGCGTTGCACGCCTCGACCAGCCATTCCTCGGCGTAGTACTGCTGCAGGTTGATGAAGGCCGGGTACTCGTGGCCCTCCTCGGGCAGCAGGTCGAAGGCGTAGGCCTCGGTGTCGCGGTGGAACACCCGCCCGGTCTTCCAGGTGATGCCCTTCTCGAGCATCCGCCGCCCCAGCCCGAGGCGGCCGTAGATCTCGAGCGTGCGCTTGGCGAAGCAGATGGCGCGGCTGCCGAAGGAGACGGTGTCGTCCTCGTCCAGCACCACCGAGGGGATGCCGTGGGAGGCGAGGTCGAGCGCGAGCGTCAGTCCGACCAGCCCGGCGCCGACGATCGCCACCTGCCGGTGCTCCGGCCGGCCCGAGCGCACCGCGGCCGGCACCACGGCGGGATAGCGCGGGTTGGCGTAGGTGGTCGGCATCAGCGCCGGATCTCCGCCGGGGCCACCTCCGCCCCGCCTTCCAGGGCGCGCCACATCTCGAGGTCGCGCTCGGCCGTCCAGATGCGCGGGTGATCGAGCCCGCCCGCCTCGTCATAGGCGCGGGAGACGTTGAAGGGCATGCAGTGCTCGAAGATCACCCAGTGGCCGTATCTCGGGCGCAGCGCCTCCATGCAGTCGTCGTAGGCCTGCTTCAGGGTCCAGCCCTTGTCGCGCGCGGCCTTCACGCGGGCGAACAGGTCCGTCACGAAGGCCTCGGTGCCGGCGAGTGCGGCCTCGCAATCCGCTTCCGTCATCAGCGCCGCCCCGCGGCCGGGCACCATGCGCTTCGGCTTGAGGCGCCTGAGTGCGGCGATGGTGCCGGGCCAGTCGGTGAAATGCGCATCGCCGCAATAGGGGGTGGCGCCGAACTCCACCGTGTCGCCGGCGAACAGCACGCGCTCCTGCGGCAGCCACACCACCGTGTCGCCCGCCGTGTGGGCGCGGCCGATGTGGATCACCTGCGCCTCCCGCTTGCCCAGCCAGATCGTCATCCGCCGCTCGAAGGTATGGGTCGGCCAGGTCAGGCCCGGGATCGTCTCCTTGCCGCGGAACAGGCGGGGGAAGCGGCCGATCTCGCTCGCCATGTCCTGTTCGCCGCGCTCGACGATCAGGTTGCGCGTGGCGTCCGAGGCGATGATCGAATCCGGCCGGTAGCCCGAGGCGCCGAGCACCCGCACCGCGTGGTAGTGCGTGAGAACCACCTGGCGGATGCGCTTGTCGGTCACGGCGGCGGTGCGGGCGATGACGTCCTGCGCCATCGCGGGCGTCGCCTGCGCGTCGATCACCACCGCGCCCTCTGGCCCGACCATGATGCCCGAGTTCGGGTCCCCCTCGGCGGTGTAGGCGTAGAGCCCGTCGGCCAGCTCGTCGAAGGAGACGCGCTTCTCCGCGAGGTCCGCCGTGGATGCGAAGCCTGCCATCTGCCCTACCCCTTCACCACCTGCTGGTCTATCGCGCCGAAGATCGAGCGGCCCTCGGCGTCCTTCATCTCGATGCGTATGCGGTCGCCCCAGCGCAGGAAGGGCGTGACCGGCGCGCCGCCCTCGATCTGCTCGTACATGCGGATCTCGGCGATGCAGGAATAGCCGGCGCCGCCGTTGCGGACGCTCGATCCGTAGAGCGAGCCCTGCTTGTTGGAGACGGTGCCGCCGCCGATGATGGAGCCCGCGCCGATGTCGCGCGTCTTGGCCAGATGCGCGATCAGGGTGGGGAAGTCGAAGGTCATGTCCACCCCGGCATCGGCGCGGCCGAACAGCTCGCCGTTCAGGGTGCAAAGCAGCGGCCCGTGCAGCTTCCGCCCGTCCCACGCCGCCCCGAGCGAATCGGGCGTGACGGCGAGCGGCGAGAAGGCCGAGGCCGGCTTCGACTGCACGAAGCCGAAGCCCTTCGCGAGTTCCGCCGGGATCAGGTTGCGCAGCGAGACGTCGTTCGTCAGCATCACGAGGCGGATGGCGGCGGCGCACTGGTCGGCCGTCGCCCCGCGCGGCACGTCGCCGACGATGACGCACACCTCCGCCTCGAAGTCGCAGCCCCAGGATTCGTCGGCGAGCGGGATCGGGTCATGCGGGCCGAGGAAGCGGTCGCTCCCGCCCTGGTACATCAGCGGATCGGTCCAGAAGGAGGGCGGCAGCTCCGCCCCCCGCGCCTTCCGCACGAGCTCCACGTGGTTGACGTAGGCCGAGCCGTCCGCCCACTGGTAGGCGCGCGGCAGCGGCGAGGCGCAGGCCGCCTCGTCGAAGGGCTCGCCGGCCACGCGCCCGTCCTCGAGCGCGTCCGCCTCCTCCCGCAGGAGCGGCGAGAGGCGCTCCCACTCGTCGAGGGCGCGCTGCAGCGTGGGTGCCGCCTGCGCCGGGGCCCAGCGCGACAGGTCGCGGCAGACGAGCATCAGCCGGCCGTCCCGCCCGTCCTTGCGGCTGGCGAGCCGCATCACTCCGCCGCCCGCTTCGGCGCCTCGGCGGCCTTCCAGGAATAGGCGTAGTCCTCCCACTCCACCATCCGCGCGGCGGGCGCGATCTCGAGCGCGTCGCGCGTGTCGAGCATCACCGCATACTCGTCGGTGGCGGGCTTCGGCTGCACGAAGCTGCGCGCCAGCGCCTTCGGATGCGGGCCGTGGGTGAAGCCGCAGGGATGCAGCGTCATCATGCCGGCATGGATGTTGTCGCGGCTGAAGAAGTCGCCGGCGTGGTAGAACAGCACCTCGTCGTAGTCGTCGTTGTTGTGGAAGAAGGGCACCTTCAGCGCGCCCGGATCGGTCTCGAACGGGCGGGGGGTGAAGGTGCACACCACGAAACGGTCTGCCACGAAGGTGGTGTGCGCGCTGGGCGGCAGGTGGTAGCGGTGGGACATTAGCGGCCGGATGTCCTCCACATTCAGGCGCACCGGCGCGAGGTCCCCGTGCCAGCCGACGGCATCCAGCGGGTTGAAGGGATAGGTGACGGTCGAGATCTCGTTCCGCCGCTTGATCCGCACCCGCGTCTCGTTCTCGTGCTGCTGGGCCAGGAAGACGTCATCCAGCTTCGGCGTCTCGAGCACCGCCGGATCGAACACCGCGTGCTTGCCGACGATGCCGCGGTCCGGCAGCGTGTAGGAGCTTCCCGTCGCCTCGATCAAGAGGGCCGAGACCGGCTCGTCGCACTCGATCCGCCACATGGTGGAACGGGGCAGAACGATGTAGTCGCCGCTGCGGAAGGGCAGGTGGCCGTAGTCGCAGAACAGGCGGCCGCGGCCGGTGTGGATGAACAGCAGCTCGTCGCCGTCGCCGTTGCGGGCAAGGTGCTCCATCCGCGCAGGCGCCCGCCAGAAGCGCAGGCGGCAATGCGCGTTGGCCAGGATCTCGGGCGCATCGAAGGGGCAGGGCTCGACGGCGCCGAGCTTCGTCAGGTCGAAGGCGCGGGGGCGCAGCGGGCCCTCCCACTTCGTCCAGCCGGTCGGCGGATGGCGGTGGTGCATGTGGGTGGCGGGGCCGAAGAAGCCTTCCTTGCCCAGTTCGCGCTCGTAGGTGCCCTCCGGCAGGTCGGCATGGGCCTGGCGGGAGGCGCGGCCCTCGATCCGGGGGAAGGGGATCCAGTTGCGGCTCTTCATGGGGCGGATCCTTCGTCGCTCTGGGGGGCGCGGGCCGGCGGCGCGCGCGAAGCCGGCCGGAAGGTGGTTGCAGACGAGACAGTTTCAAGTGAAACTGATGCCATGGCGGATGTCAACGCAGCACGCCGGCGCGGCAGCCGGGCGTCTTCCGACGCGGCGGAGTTCGACCTCGAATCCTTCCTGCCCTACCTGCTCTCCGTCGCGTCCAACCGCGTCTCGCGCCTGTTCGCCGGGCGCTATTCGGCGGCCTTCGGCCTCAGCATCCCGGAGTGGCGCGTGCTTGCGGTGATCGGCCAGGCCAATGCCCGCGGCGTCCGCCCGACCGCCTCCGGCATCGTGCAGCGCTCCGGCATGGACAAGGCGAAGGTCAGCCGCGCCGTCGCCTCGCTGCTCGCGCGCGGACTGATCGAACGCGGCGTCGGCGGGGCTGACCGCCGGCAGCAGCCGCTCGCGCTATCGGCTTCGGGGCGGGCGGTGCATGCCGGCGTGGTGCCGCTTGCCCGCACGCTGCAGGCCGAGTTGCTCGACGGCTTCGCGCCCGAGGACCGCATCCGGCTGCGCGAGGCTCTCGCCCGGCTTGCCGCCCGCGCCGACGCGATGGGCGCGGCGCCCGGAGAAGGGCCGGACTGAATGCCCGACCTCCCGGATCGGCCTTCCCGTTTGCTGCGACGCATCGCATAGTGATCGCCATGGCGCGTCCGGACAGCCTGACCCCCCTTCCCGGCGCCTGCTCCGCCTGCGCGGTGCGCCCCTTCGCCCTGTTCCGCGCCATCCCCGCCGCGCGGGTGGGAGAAGTCGCGCGGCTGCGAACCGGCGTCCGCCTGACGCGCGCCGGAGAGGCGGTGCGCGATTCGGTGTTCACGCTCTATGCCGGGTGGATGTTCTCCTGGGCGCCGACCGCGGACGGGCGCCGCCAGATCCTGGATTTCCACCTGCCCGGGGATCTGGTCGAGCGACAGGGCGACCTGCCGGAGGTCGAGGCGCTGACGGATGCCTCCTTCTGCGTGCTGTCGCGCGAGCGGATGTGCAGCTTCATGGAGCAGGAGCCCGGGCTCGCCCTCTCCTACGCCGAGGGCCTCGCGCGGGACCGCGCGCGGCTGCGCGAGCGTCTCACCTCGCTCGGGCGGCGGGATGCCGTCTCGCGCCTTGCGCATCTGCTGCTCGAACTGCACGGGCGGCTGATGGCGCGCGGCGGCGCCGACCCGCGCGGCGCGGCGCTGCCGCTCAAGCAGGCGCATCTGGCCGACGCGCTCGGGCTTTCGGTCGAGCATGCCAACCGCGCACTCGCCACGCTGCGGAAGGAGGGCCTCGCCTCGCTGCAGAAGGGCAGGCTCGACATCCTGAACCGGCGGGGGCTCGAGGAGGTGGCGGGCTGGATGGCCCCGCCGCCCGAGGCGCTGAGCGGCGCCACCGCCTCGGCGTCCTGAGCGCGCCCCTTCCGCCGCCCCCGGCGCCCCTGCCAGACTGCGCCGGAGCCACCCGGGAGAGCCCGCCCTTGCGCCAGATCGCCACCGCCTTGCGCCTTGCCGCCGCGCTGCTGGCGGCCTCGCTCCTGGCCGCCGCGCCGGCCGCCGCCCAGCCCGCGCGCGACCCGTCCTTCGAGATCGTCAACCAGTCCGGCCGCGTGGTGTTCCAGGTCTTCGCCACCGCGGTGACGCAGCGCGACTGGGGGCGCGACCATCTCGGCGCCGCGACGCTCCGGCAGGGCCAGAGCTTCCAGGTCCGCCTGCCCGCCGAGGGGGGCTGCCTGACCGATGTGCGGGTGGTGTTCCAGGGCGGCGCCAGCCTGGAGCTCCGCCGGGTGGACACATGCGCGCAACGCCGCCTGGTGGTGGAGGCGAACCAGATCGTCGCCGCCGCGCCGGCCGAGGGCCCTGGCCAGCCGCCCGGGCAACCCCCGGCCGGAGGCAAGACGGCGGGCGGCGCGCCGCCTGCGCCCGCGCCCGCGCCGCAACAAGGGGGGGAA